>CAZLYV010000104.1:7383-8895 GCA_964563665.1 uncultured Acetobacteraceae bacterium | reverse complement strand
GGTGGTGGCGATATTGCGCTGCCGCTTGCCGATCCGCCGCTATTTGCGCGCGGCCGAGGGTAACGGCGGCAAGGCGAACAGATAGGCCGCGATCGCCACACGGTCCGCCGGGGTAAGCTTGCTCGTACTGTGCTCGACCACGAGGCGCATGGCGCCGGTGATCGGACTGCCATCCGGCGTAATGCCGATCCGAAGCAGCAAAGCGAGATCGTTCGGCGTCCACTCGCCGATGCCCTGACCCTTGTGCGGCGTGATATCGGGCGCGACTTCGCCCGGCGCTCCGTCGCGCGAACCCGCTACCCAGCGACTGCGGTCGAGCCCGCCCAAAAAATTGCGCGGCGTGTGGCATTCGCCGCAGTGGGCAAGCGCTTCGACCAGATAGGCGCCGCGGTTCCACGCCTCGGGGCGCTCGGGGTCCGGGCGGAACCGTCCTTCGCGGAAATTCAGCCACTTCCATGGACCAAGCAGAAACCGCCAGCCGAACGGAAATCTGATCTCGTGCGGCCGGCTCGGTCGCGCCACGGCCGGTCGCGAAAACAGATAGGCCTTGAGGTCGAGGAGATCGCGATCGCTCACCTTGGTATAGGTCGTGTAGGGAAATACGGGGTAGTAGTGTTCACCCTTGGGCGATAAGCCTTCGCGCAGCG
This sequence comes from uncultured Acetobacteraceae bacterium, assembly GCA_964563665.1. Lineage (GTDB taxonomy): Bacteria > Pseudomonadota > Alphaproteobacteria > CACIAM-22H2 > CACIAM-22H2 > CAZLYV01. The sequence continues at coordinate 8,248 of CAZLYV010000104.1, read as the reverse complement.
CGCGCAAGAAGTCGGCATCGCTCCATCGGCCGATGCCGTATACCGGGTCGGGCGTGATATTCGGCGCGTAGAAGGTGCCGAAGGGTGTTTTGAGCGGCGGCCCGCCGGCGAGCGGCGCGCCGCCCTGCTTCACATCGGTGTGGCAGGAAAAGCATCCGCCGGCATGGAAGACATACTCGCCACGACTTTCGGCCGATGACTCCTGGGCGCCGGCCTCGGCAGCGCCCAAGGCCGACATAGCGAGCACCATGAGCGGCCACCATGAAGCGGCGCTTGAACGGCGCATGCCTCTCGTTGTCGCACCGCAGAGTCGGGACAGCCGGTCCCGGCTCAGAGGAGAGCCCCGGCCTATTGCTTCCGCTCGTTTCGGAATTTGCCGCCGCTCGCCGATGGGCCACCGTGGCATCCGCCACATGCCTTGCCGACCTCGTCAAGCTGCGCCCCGATCACCTTGAGCTCACCGCTCTTTGCCACGTCCGCGAGTTTACCGGTCGCGGCGACCAGGGTTGCGACGGCCGCCTTAAATCCTGCTTGGTCGCTCCAGATTTCGGGTTTGGCGCGGGTCTCGACGCCCGACTCCGGTCCGCTTCCAGCGGGAAACAAATCGGCGACCTTGCGCGCCGCGGCATCCCAGGCGGCGGTCGACGCGGCGACACCTGCCACGTCCTTGGACTCGCCCGACACCACCTTGGCGATTTCGCCGTAGCTCTTTTCAAATCCTTTCATCACGTCGAGGCGCTGTTTTACGATATCGGCAGACCCTTGCGCCCAGGCAAAACCCGCAAATACGACCGCAATCGCCAAGCCCGCGGTCACCATCTTCGCCCCATGCCGGTATTTCATGATTAAGTGGCTCCCCAATTTG
>CAZLYV010000104.1:0-7283 GCA_964563665.1 uncultured Acetobacteraceae bacterium | reverse complement strand
AGAAAAATTTGTCCACGTCGCGTTGGGGCCGCGCGAACCGCAGCGATGCCCCAGGTGCAAAGCCGAACCGCGAACCGATCGAGATTTGAAATGACCACGGCGACCAGGATTGCGTCGTCTCCGGCCTATCTTGCGACCGGCCGCTACTTCCAGAACGCGCGCGAGGCGATTCGCGCGCCTTCGGCCATTGCCGCCATCTTGGCCCAGACAATTTCGGGATCGACCGCGGCCTGCCCCACCCAGGTGCCGTAGCCGCAGTCGCTGCCGGCGATGACGTTCTCGCGGCCGACGAGCTTGGCGTAGCGCGTGATACGCTGTGCGACCAGGTCGGGATGCTCGATGAAGTTCGATTTCGATTCGAGCACGCCGGGAATAAGCACCTTTCCCTCGGGCAGCTTCACCCGCTCGAACAATGTCCACTCGTGCCCGTGGCGCGGATTGGCGGCTTCGAACGAGATCGCGCTCGCTCGCGCCTGAAACACGATGTCGATGATGTCGGCGAGGGGGACGTCGCAGTGGTGCGGGCCCTCGTAATTGCCCCAGCAAACATGCATCCGGAGCTGCTCCGGCGCGATGTTGGCGACCGCGTGGTTGAGCGCCTCCACGTGCGTCCGGGCGCGCTTGCGGAATTCCGCGATGCTGAGGTTCGCATACTGGATGTGGCGGCCCATGCCGAGGTCGGGGCAGTCGATCTGCAGCACGATGCCCGCCTTCGCGATCGTTTCATATTCATGGCGCATCGCCTCGGCGATGGCGAAGAGATACGCCTCCTGGCTCGGATAGTGGTCGTTGCGAAAGAAAAGCGACACCACGCCGGGCGACGCCGCGCTCATAAAAGCCCCTTGTGCCTTCACCAGGGCGAGCGCCGCTTTGAGATTTTCGACGTCGGCCTCCACCGCCTTCGGGTCGCCCACGCTGATCGGGCCATTGCAGGCGGGCGTCTTGCGGCGCGAGCGGCCCGGATCCCCGAACACCCGCTTGGCAAGATTGGGGAAGTCGACGAGATCCTGGTAGACGAAGGTATTTCCGGTGCCGCCGAAGCCGAGCAGCCGGTCTTTGACATAGGTCGCGTAGCTCGGCTTGGACATCTCGCCGTCGTTGATGAGATCGACACCAGCGTCGGCCTGCTTTTTCACCACCTCGGCCACCGCCGATCGCACCCGAGCAGCGAGCGCGGCGCGATCGACCGGCACGCCCTCCTCCTTGGCGTACATCATACGGATAAGATCTTCGGGCCGCGGCAAGCTGCCAGTGTGCGTGGTCAGAAACCGTTCGGTGCTGCGTTTCATGATTCTCCCCGAAACCCTACACGGCCATCCTGCCTACGCGGCCGCTTCCGGGTGTCGTTCAATCGGCCGTTTCGAAATTGGCTCCGAAATCATCCGGGACGTTGGGGCCCCAGACGTACAGCGAATCTTGGGGAGGCCAGTTCTTCGCCTCCCAAACCTGGTCGGCGGGAATGTAGTCGATGTCGGTGAAATACTCGACCAGGCTGTTCCACGGATCGCGAATGTAATGGAAAAAATTCGAGCCGATGACGTGGCGCCCGAGGCCCCAGCCGTTTTTGTAGCCCTTCTCGAGCAGCCTGCATGCCCCAATGCCGATTTCGTCGACATTGGCGACTTCGAAGCTGGCGTGGTGGTAGCCGGGACGATCGGAGGCGATGAATCCAAAGACGTGGTGATCGCTGCCGCCCTCGCAATGGAAGAAAGCGACGAGATCCTGCGAGCGGTCGGACAGACGCATGCCCAGAACGCGGGTATAGAAGTCGATTTGGCGATTCAGATTTGGGCTGAAACGCAGGACGTGGCCGAGGCGTCGCGGACGGACGACCAAGTCGCGCGACGGATAGCCGCGCGTGCCAAGGCGGGTAAAATGCCCGGGCGTGTTGAGCTTCCATTCGGGCGCCGGCAGCCACGGCGCCGGTTCGGCGACCCGGACGTTGACCAGGAGCCCGTCGGGATCACGCAGCCACAAACCTTCACCCGGCGTTTCGTTGGGCGGATCGAGCAGATTTGTGCCGCTTGCTTCGATACGGCGCTTAAGTCCATCGATAAGATCTGCGCGCGTGCCGAAACAGATATGGTGCATCGTTCGCTTCGGTCCTTCGACCAGGATGACCTGAGCCTGATCGCGGCCATGGCAACGCATCTCGATGCGGTTTTGGGTGTCGCGGCCGACCAGCCCAAAGTCGGTATAGAACTTATGGCCCACCAGCGCGTCCGGCACGGCCAAAGCGATATGCTGCAGGGATCGTATGGTCACGTTGGGTCTCCCGATTTCGGCCTAAGCATGAGCGTCATCGCCACCACCCGAAGAATCGAATCGGCGAACGGCAAGGTGTACAGCGCTCGTTCCTCCCCGGGCGACATCTTACGGCCTCGATCGCCACCTTGTGAATGCGGATCAGCGCGGCACGTCGCGCATCGCTCACGGCTCGTTGACGGTTTCGCCAAGATACGCCTCCCGGATATGAGGCCGCTCAAGTAGTTCGGCCGGCTTGCCTTGCGAGACTATTCTTCCGCCCTCAAGAACATACGCACGCTCGGCAATCGCGAGCGCCTTGGCGACGTTCTGCTCGATCAGCAGGATCGAGACCCCGTCAACATGGATGGCGCGGATCACGTCGAATACCTGCTCGACGATGGTCGGCGCCAGTCCAAGCGACGGCTCGTCGATCAGCAGCAATCTGGGACACGCCATAAGGGCGCGCCCGATCGCGGCCATTTGCTGCTCCCCGCCGGAAAGGGTCCCGGCAAGCTGCCGGCGCCGCTGCCGTAGCACCGGAAACATTGCGTAGACGCGCTCGAGATTTGCGTCGCGAAAACGGCGGGCTCCGGATCGATAGCAGCCGAGCTCGAGGTTCTCCTCGACCGTCATGCCGGCGAACAGCCTTCGTCCTTCGGGAATGATGGCGACGCCCAACTGGCACATGTCCTTGGCGGCGATATGCGTGACATCGGCTCCCTCCAGGCGCAGACGGCCGCCCCGGATCGGCAGGAGACGGGCAATCGCGTTGACGAGCGTGGTCTTGCCCGCGCCATTGGGACCCACGACGCAAACAAGCTCGCCCATGCCGATGGTGATGGAAACGTCCCATAACGCGGGGGCGTCGCCGTAGCTGACATGCAGGGATCGCGCCTCAAGCATGGGCGGTTCCCAAATAGGCGGCGACGACATCGGGTTGCCGCACGACGTCGCGCGGCAGTCCTTGCGCAATTACTTTGCCATAGTTGAGCACGACGAGCCGATCGGTCAGCTCGAGCACGGCGCGCATATTGTGCTCGATGAAAATGATCGTCGCGCCTTGGTCCCGGATCTCTCGGATCAGGGCATTGGCGCCGGCGATCTCGGTGGTCGTCAGGCCCGACAGCACTTCGTCGAGCAAAATGAGCCGCGGTCGGGACGCGAGCGCTCTTGCGAGCTCGAGGAACTTGCGCTGATGCAGGTTCAAATTCGCCGGCAAGGCAAGCGCGCGATCGGCAAGCCCCACGAAATCCAGCCAATATTTCGCTTCCCGCCGCGCGGTCGTGCCGTCCAATGCCGCCGCGCCGAACATGGCGGCAAGCGCCACGTTCTCGGCCACGGTGAGGCGTGAGAATGGACGGGGGATCTGATAGGTACGCGCGACGCCCAACCGTGCGATTCGATGCGCCTCCATCTCGACCAGATTCTTGTCGCCAAAAAAAATCCGCCCGGATTGGGGGCGATAATAGCCGCTGATCACGTTGACGAGCGTCGATTTGCCGGAACCGTTCGGCCCGACGAGACCGAGGATCTCGCCCTGGCGTACCTCGATGTTGACGCCGGCAAGCGCGCGGACGCCGCGAAAGGCAAGGTGCACATCTTCGCAGCGAAGCAGTACACCGTCGGTTGGCGCCGCTACCTTGCCGGACTGGATCATCGGCACGACCGTGTCCTGTTCCATGGATTCTGGCGAGCGCGGTCGGCGCCACCGGCTTTCGGCGAACCCGATCAATCCGCGCGGTAGGAAAAGTATGACGAGAATCAATATCAGGCCGATGATCGCCCGGCCGGCGACCGCCCATTGGCCGCCGACAAACGCATAATTGAGGGTGATGACGAACGCAGCCCCGATTCCGGGGCCGAGCCAATGCCGGGCGCCACCCAGCACGCTCATCAGGATGACGAACAGCGGCACCGTGATCGAGAAGGATTCGGCGACCGTGACATAAATGACGAAGACCGCGTGAATACCGCCCGCGGCGCCGGCAAGAAAGCAAGACAGTCCGAATGCGGTCAGCTTGAAACGATAGGTCGGGACGCCTATGACTTCGGCGACGTCCTCGTCGTCGCTGATCGCGAAAAGTCCGCGGCCCAAGCGCGAGTATTGGACGACCCAAGCCGTCGCCATGGACGCAAATGCGATGCCCAGAGCGAACAGATAGAGCGAAGATCCGGCATTCGCGTAGATCCTCGGAATGTTTACGCCGCTGAGAAAAACACCCGGGCCGCCGTCGATTTTCGTATTGAGGATGATGGTCGCCAGAACAAACGTAACCGCGAGCGTCAGCAGAGCGAACAGTTCGCCGCGCAGCCGGCGCACGCGGAACACCACGGCGCCGACGACGAGGCCGAGAAGCGCCGCCACGAGACCTGCGGCGAGCCATGTCCACATGACTGGCGCCTCGAAGCGGCCGGCAAGCGTGGCGGTCGTGTACAAGCCGGCGCCATAGAACGCGCCATGCCCAAAAGAAAAATAGCCGGAGAACCCGCTGAGAATGGTCCACGATGTCGCGAGCGCGACCCAGAGAAACACCAGGAAGAGAAACGACTCGAAAAACGCCGGTGGCCGGAGCGCCGGCAACGCGGCGAAGGCGAACGCCACGCACGCGAACGCCACGGCTTTGGCATGCCAATGCATGTCACATCCGGTGGGGGCGGAGAACGAGCACGAGAATCAGCAGCGTGAACGAGACCAGCGGCGCCCAGGCTGGTTCGGTCACGGCCATGGTGAGGGACTCGGCTATGCCGATCGTCAACCCCGCCGCGAGCACGCCGAGCGGATTGCCGAGGCCGCCGAGAATGACCACGGCGAAGATCACGCCCATCCAGGCGAAGATCTGCGCCGGGAAGAGCGTGTAGATCATCGCGATGAACGCTCCCGCAACACCGGCATACGCCGCACCAATGCCGGAAATCACCAGCGCGAGCCGACGGTGGTCCACCCCGAAAGCGGCGGCTATTTCCGGATTCTCGGCGCTCGCGCGCATCGCCTTGCCGATGTAAGTGAAGCGCAATCCGGCCCAGGTCGCTCCCGACAACGCCACGGCGACCAGCAACATCAACCCTTCGGTCACCGGGATGAATAGCGGACCGAGCCGGAGCGAGGCGGTTCCGCCTTCCAGCTGTAGCCGGCGATAATCCGCCGTCCACAACCACTGGATCAAACTTTCGATAATCACGGTCAGGCCGAAGGTCACCAGCAGCGACGCGAATTCCCCCACCGAGAAGCGCTGAAACAGCATCTGCATCACGACGCCCAGCAGAAAGAAGGCCGGGACGATGAGCATCATCGCCAAGATCGGATGCATTCCGGCGACGCCAGCGAGCTGATAAGTGAGGTACGCCCCCAGGAACACGAGGGCGAAATGCGCCAGGTTGATCAGGCGCAGATAGCCCCAGGACAGGCTGAGGCCCAATCCCATCAGTCCGTAGAGCCCACCGACGAAGATGCCGGACAGCAACGACTGGCCAAGCAGCGTGGAGCTTGGCATTCAAATCCGCCTGCAGGTCAAGTCCGGGGACGATGCCGTCACGGTATATCCTCGCCCACTTGGCGCCTCATGGCGCATCCAATGACGAGGGCGGACGGGGCGAGAGATCGAAAAAAAGCGGGCCCGCGACCCGGCGCCGGCCCGCCCACGGTCACGGTACGATCAGCGTTGCGCCCGGCGCGGCGAACTCCTTGGGCCAAACCACCGCCCACTTGCCGTCCCTCAGCTGCTTCACACGCATCAGGTCGTCGCCATAGTTGCTGGGCCCGTCGAAACGCAAGCGGCCGATGATGGTGTCGACTTTGTTCGTCCTGAGCCACTGGCCGAGCACCTTGTCGTCGAGGCTCTTGGTCGCATTCACGGCGGCCTCGAGAATTTGCCAAGCGACAAAAGAGGCCGCGGCTTGGGTCTCAACCGAGTTGTCGGGCAATCCCGCCTTGGCCGCGCGGTCGTTGAACACCTTGACGAATTCCGCGGCGACCGGATTGTTGGTGAATGGCGGGTGCTGCTCGAAAATCGTCGCGGCGAGCGCGTTCTTGGCCTCGGGCGCTTTGGCCGTCGGGCCGGGCGCCGGATAGAGGTGGAAATGAATGGGCGGCACATAATCGATCTTCTTGGCCGCTTCGAGCAACATGACGCCCTCCAGCCCGATCGCGCCGATCCACAGCATATCGGGGTTGGCGTCCTTCACCCGGCCCGCGATCGGCCCGAAGTCGCGATTGCCGAACTCCCACTCGAGCCAAAGCACTTCCTTGAGCCCACGCGTCTTCGCCACCTCGCGCGCGCCCAGCGAGAGGAAGTGCACCGAAGGGAACTTGCTGGTGACGATCGCCACCGTCTTCGGCGGCTTGGCGGAGTTGGCAAGCGCGTCAAAAAGCCGGTTCGGAAAAGTCTGTTCGGGGGTTGGGCCCAGGGCCCAGGCCGCGAACTGCATATCGTACTTGGCAAGCGTCGGAATTCCGAAGGTGTGATGGATAAGGACCTTGTCGTAGCGCTGCGCCACGCTCATCGCCGACAGGATGGCGCCCGTTGCATATGGCCCCATCAGCAGATCGACATTATCCACCGTGATCAGCTGCTCGTAGAGCGTGCGCGCGAGGTCCGGCTTGGACTGGTCGTCCTTCAGCACCCACTCGACCGGCCGGCCGAGAAGACCATCCTTCTGGTTCAGCCGTTCGATATAGATTTCGCCGACGATCTTGTGAATGAGCGAAGTCGCGGCGAGCGGCCCGGTGAGCGCGAGCGTGCTGCCAATCCGCACCGGCTGCCCCGTCGGGGCGGCGGCCACCACCGATATGGCCAAGCTTATGACGCCGAATACGAGCCCCGCGACCAGACGCCGAAGCGAACCTGGCCGCCGAATCAGCGAAACGCATTTTGCCAGTGGCATGTTCCCCTCCCCTTTTGCGGCGCGGCTACCACGGACGTTATTCGTCGTGTATCGTAACGTCTCTTTCCCTAATCTAGGGGCGAGGATATTTTGTTTGTCAATAAAGCACTTATCTTCGTCACCCCCGCACCCGTTTTGACGATTTCGCCGCGCCG
>CAZLYV010000103.1:3608-8923 GCA_964563665.1 uncultured Acetobacteraceae bacterium | reverse complement strand
TTGCCGCCATAGAGCTTGAGCGCCGCTTCCAGCACCGGGAGCTCGGTCGAATCGACGACCAGCGGGGCGGTCACCGCGCCGCGCATGCGGCCCACCACCTCGACCATCTCCTTGACCTCGTCGCGGCCGACGAAGGCGGTGCAGATGTCGAGCGCGTGCGAGCCCTCGCGCACCTGCTCGCGCCCCATCGCGACGCAGCCCTCCCAGTCGCCCTGCTCCTGGAGACGCCGCCACTGCCGGCTGCCGTTGGCGTTGCATCGCTCGCCGATCGAAAGGTAGGCGTTCTCCTGCCGAAACGGCACCTGGCCGTAGAGCGAGGCGATCGACGGCACCCAAAGCGATTTGCGCTTGACCGGCGCCGGTCTCAACGCATTTCGCCCCCGCTCGCGCAGCATCCGGTCGAGCGCCGCGATGTGCGATGAATCGGTGCCGCAACAGCCGCCAACCATGTTGACGCCGTCCTCGGCGACGAAGCGGGCGAGCCATTTGGCGAGATCGACCGGCGCGAGCGGGTAGCGCGTTTTGCCGTCCACCAGCTCGGGCAGCCCCGCGTTCGGCTGGACCGAGATCGGCCCTGGCCAGTTTTCCGACAGCCACTTGACGTGCTCGGCCATCTCCTGCGGCCCGGTGGCGCAGTTGAGGCCGATCATCGGCACGTCGAGCGCGCGAACCACGGTCGCCGCGGCGGCGATGTCGGCGCCGACCAGCAACGTGCCGGTGGTCTCGATCGTCACCTGGACCGCGATCGGAATATCCTTGTTCGCTTCCTCGCGGGCGCGCTTGGCGCCGTTGATCGCCGCCTTGATCTGGAGCGTATCCTGGCAGGTCTCGATCAAGATGCCGTCGACGCCCCCCGCGATCAGGCCGCGCGCCTGGACGAAAAGCGCCTCCTCCAGCGTCTGGTAGCCGACATGGCCGAGGCTTGGCAGCTTGGTCCCCGGCCCGATCGAGCCCAGCACGAAGCGCTCGCGCCCGTCGCCGGTAAACTCGGCGATCGCCTCGCGGGCAAGCTCGGCCGACCGTTTGTTGAGCTCGAACGCCTCGTCCGCCAGCCCGAACTCGCCGAGCGTGATCGGCGAACCGCCGAAGCTGTTCGTCTGCACGACATCCGAGCCCGCTTCCAGGTATCCGATATGGATCGCGCGGACGAGATCGGGCCGCGAGCGGTTGAGGATTTCGGTGCAATTCTCCTTGCCGAGAAAGTCCCGCTCGACGTCAAGCGACGTTGCCTGGACGCGACTGCCCATCGCCCCGTCGCAAAGCAGAACGCGATCGTCCAGAATGTCGAGAATATGCGCCATGGCCGGCCGTGTTGCGGTCAAATTCGAGGGGTTGCGAGTCAGCGCATAGCGATCGCCGCGGGCATCGCGGCAATCGGCGCCGGCTTTGGCCGAAGCCCGAGAATGTGGCAGATGGCGTAAGCGAGATCGGCCCGGTTGAGCGTGTAAAAGTGAAACTCGTCGACGCCATGATCCTGGAGCCGCCGACACTGCTCGGCGGCAACCGTCGCGGCGACGAGCTTGCGCGTCTCGGGATCGTTGTCGAGCCCCTCGAACAGGCGGGCGAGCCAGCTCGGAACGCTGGCCCCGCAGGCGGCGCTGAATTTCACCACCTGCGCGAAGTTGGTCACCGGCAGGATGCCCGGCGTGATCGGTGCCGCGATGCCGGCCGCGCGCGCCTTGTCGCGAAAGCGCAAGTAGACGTCGACGTCGAAGAAATACTGCGTGATCGCGCGTTTGGCGCCGGCATCGATCTTGCGCTTCAAATTGTCGAGGTCGGCCTGCGGGCTCGCCGCCTCGGGATGGGTTTCGCAATACGCCGCGACGCTCACCTCGAAATCGGCGACGCGCTTCAGGCCGCCGACAAGATCGACCGCGAAGGGGTACCCGCCCGCATGCGGCGTATATTTGCCCGCGCCCGCCGGCGGGTCGCCGCGCAGCGCGACAACATGACGTATTCCCGATTCCCAGTAGCCGCGCGCAACCGCGTCGATTTCGTCGCGCGTCGCGCCGACGCAGGTGAGATGCGCCGCCGCCTCGAGCTTCGTTTCCCCATGAACCCGTCGCACGGTTGAGTGCGTGCGCTCGCGCGTCGAGCCGCCGGCGCCGTAGGTAACCGACACGAAGCGCGGCGCCAACGGCTCGAGCCGCTTCACCGACTGCCAGAGCTGACGCTCCATCTCTTCCGTCTTGGGCGGGAAGAATTCGAACGAGACCTTGAGGCCGTCGCCGCTGGTCGCGCCGCCAATCAGGTTTGTGGCGCTCGGGGCTTGCGTCATGCGTGAACCCGCTGGTCGACGCGCGTGCCGGCCCGCGCCGGCGCAGGCAATTCGGCCGGCCAAATGGTGACGGTGAGTTTCTTGCCCGGCAGATGCATGGGCGGCCGCGCCAACAGTCCCGCTTCATTGAGCCACGAGCGGACCTCATTATCGGTGAAGCCGAGCCGCCGATGGGCGTGCTCGCGGCGAAGATAATCCAGCTCGTGGCGCGCGAAATCGCAGATCACGAGGCGCCCGCCGGGCTTCAAGACCCGTGCCGCCTCGGCGATCGCGGCGGCCGGGTCATCGGCGAAATGCAGGACATGATGGATGGTGACGGCATCGAAGGTCGGCCCCGGCCACGGAAGCTGGTACATATCGCCCTGGCGAACCGAGCAGTGAGCGAGATTGTGCCGCGTCAGATTCGCGCGCGCCGCCGCGAGCATTTCGCGCGAAAGATCGATGCCGACACCGCACACGCCGTGCTGCCCGAACAATTCGAGGATCCGGCCGGTTCCCGTCCCGATGTCGAGCAGGTCGTGCAGCCGCGCCGGCGGCAGCAGCTCGACCAGTATCCGTTCGACCTCGCGATCATCGACGTGAAGCGATCGAATCTCGTTCCACCGCGCCGCGTTCTTGCGGAAATAATCGGCCGCCGCCGCGGCGCGTGCCCGCTGGACCGTGCCCAGCCGCTCCAGGTCGCGCCGCAAGCTTGGATCGTCAGCCGGCAGCATTTGCAAGATTTGCCGCGCCCGCTCGGCTGCCACACCGCCGCGCACCAAGCGGAAGAATGCCCAGCTCCCTTCGGGCAGCCGCTCGACCAATCCTGCCTCGCAAAGCAATCGAAGGTGACGCGAGACTCGTGGTTGGCTCTGGCCAAGAATCTGCGTGAGTTCACTTACCGTAAGCTGGTCCTGGGCGCACAGCGCAAGGAGTCGCAACCGTGTCGGTTCGGCGACGGCCCGCAAGGCGGCGAGAATCTGGTCCATTATGGCAACTCCATCACCGGCGTCGGTGGCTAAATATATAAAGACATGTTTATGTTTGCAATGAAATTTCCATGAGCGGTAATCAACGGCGTTGGGGATTTCGTGCAACAGTGTTACCTGAACCGCTTAACTGCTGGTCCGGCCACTGGTTTCGGGCGTATGACTATGTTACGTAACTGCGGAAGTTGGGCCCGACGAGTCGCTAAGGCATCGTGGTTTAAAGGAACGTTTACCGTCTCGCGGGATAGTCGTTCGGAGCTCGACTGGCTGGTTGATCGTGACGCGACCCTTGACGGCGGACGGCTGATTGTCGAGGGTGCTTCGACCTAAACCGTGTACGGGCCTGCTCGTCCGATGCTGCAAACTCTCCACGCAAGACAACACAAGAATCCTGTCAGCACATGAACCTGCAAAAGATCTTCTCCGGCAAATGGCGGCTGGCGGCGGCCTTTGCCGTGTTTCTCGCGCTTGGGGCTTGTGCGACACCGCAGGGCGGCAGCCAGCCCGCGAACGTGGATGAAGTCAACGATCCGATCGAGCCGCTCAATCGCTACATCTTCGAGGTCAACTTCTTCCTCGACGAGATGCTGATCAAACCCACGACCTGGTGGTACCGCGCCGCCGTGCCCGACCCTGCGCAGCGCGGAGTCTCCAACGCGCTGTCCAATCTTCGGATGCCATGGACTGTGATCAACGACGTGCTGCAGGGCGAGTTCGACCGTGCCTGGGCCGCGACCGTTCGCTTCTTGATCAATTCCACGATTGGCATCGCCGGCCTGTTCGATGTCGCGACCGACATGGGTTATCCCAAGCACGAGGAGGACGCCGGGCAGACTTTGGGCGTCTGGGGCATCGGCGAGGGATTCTACCTCGTGCTGCCGGTACTCGGGCCGTCGAGCGCGCGCGATGCGGTTGGGACCGCGGCCGACTGGTTCCTCGATCCGGTGTCGCTTATTGCCGGCAACCAGAACTGGGGCGATGGATTCAATGCCGGTCGCGGCGGCACCACCGCCGTCGATTACCGCAATCAGACGATCGAGGCGCTCGACGAACTGCGCAAGAATTCGGTCGACTATTACGCGACGATCCGCAGCGTCTACCGCCAGCGCCGGGCAGCCGAAATCCGCAACGGTGCCGGCGCCGAGGACTTGCCGAGACCGGGTCTGACGCGGCAATAATTAACCTTTGGATTGTCGCGTCGAGGTAGACCGTCATGCATCGTCGTTCACTTGTCCGCGCCATTGGTAGCGCCCTGGTTGTTGTGTCCCTTGCACTCGCGGGCTCCGCCCACGCCAATCAGCTTGCGCAGGGTCTCGGCCAGGCTAATGCGCCCGCCACCGGAACCGCGCCCGAGGCCGCAAACTTCATTGTCAAGCTCGCCGAGCGTGCGGTTACCGGGCTTGCCCGCACCGACGTCACGTACGCCGAGCGCGATCGGCGATTCCGCGAATTGCTTGACGAAGGATTCGATGTTCCGGCGATTGCGCGCTTCGTCCTTGGGCGCTATTGGCGGACCGCCACCGTGGCCGAGCGCGTCGAGTATATGAAGCTGTTCGAGGAGCTTATCGTCCAGATGTACTCTTCGCGCTTTATCGGGTACGCCGGAGAGAGCGTGCGCGTCATCAGCACGCGGGCCGGAAGCGACGGCGAGGTAACGGTTGTGTCCGAACTTGCGCGGCCATCGGGCGCTCCCGTTCGGATCGATTGGCGGGTATTCCGGACCGGCGCGGGCTTCAAGATTTACGACGTCGTGGTCGAGGGCGTGTCGATGAGCGTGACCCAGCGCGACGATTTCGCCGGGCTTATTCACAGCAATGGCGGCAGAGTCGAGAACTTGCTCGCGGCGCTGCGCGAAAAGGTGGCGCAACAATCGCAGGCTAAGCCGTAATCGCGAGGCCGTATGCCGTCCCGGCGCAGCCATTTCGACCGGTCGGAAATTCTCCACTCGTGCAAGCCGATAGCGATCCGATCGCGATCGCGAAGATTTCCTGGCAACCATCGAGTCGGCTCGCGCTGAGTGTCCTGCTGTGCGCTCTGGGGACGATCCGAGAGCGATCACAGCCGTGGCG
>CAZLYV010000103.1:0-3508 GCA_964563665.1 uncultured Acetobacteraceae bacterium | reverse complement strand
CGGACGAGGCGGCGCGCGCGTTCAGCCTGGCGACGGCGGCCCTTCTGTTTTCGCCCTAAGGGTACGAATACGACCTTGCGGTTCTTGCCGTGCCCTTTGCCTATTTGATCAAGGCCGCGATCGAGGCGCGGACATTGACCTGGCAGACCATCATTCTCGGCGGTCTGCTCGCGATAGCGCCCATTGCCTCGACAATTTGGGCCGCACGTACGTACGTGCCGATCACCTCGATCTGGCTCGTCGGTCTGATCATGCTCTCGGTCCGCATGATGGCCATTTCGCCGCGACGGCATTGACCGAAAACGGCGGGCCTGCCCGAGACCTTTGCGCAAGGCTCCCCGACGCACGGGCCCGCGCTCGCAATCATCGCCCCGACGAACAGCCGCGCCAATCAGCCGCGTGTCAGCGGCTTGTATTTGATTCGGTGCGGTTGGCTGGCTTCGGCGCCCAGGCGGCGCCTGCGGTCGGCTTCGTAGTCGGCGTAGTTGCCCTCGAACCAGACCTCCTGACTGTCGCCCTCGAAAGCAAGGATATGGGTCGCAATGCGATCGAGGAACCAACGGTCGTGGCTGATCACCGCGACGCAGCCGGGAAACTCGATCAGCGATTCCTCGAGCGCCCTCAGCGTGTCGACGTCGAGATCGTTGGTCGGCTCGTCGAGCAGCAGCAGATTCGCGCCGGATTTCAGCATCTTTGCGAGGTGGACGCGATTTCGCTCGCCGCCCGAGAGCTGGCCCACTTTCTTCTGCTGGTCGGCGCCCTTGAAGTTGAATGACGCGACATAGGCCCGGCTCGGCACCTGGCGAGCGCCGATATCGACGTTCTCGGCGCCGCCCGAGATCTCCTCCCAGACCGACTTGTCGGCCGCGAGCGTATCGCGCGATTGATCGACATATCCGATCTTGACCGTCTCGCCGATTTTGATCGCTCCGGCGTCCGGCTTTTCCTGGCCGACGATCATGCGGAACAGCGTCGTCTTGCCGGCGCCGTTGGGTCCGATCACGCCGACGATGCCGCCCGGCGGAAGACGAAACGACAATTCCTCGATCAACAGACGATCGCCGTAGCCCTTTTTCAGATGTTCCGCCTCGATCACCAGATTGCCGAGTCGTGGGCCCGGCGCGATGTTGATCTGAACCGCCTCGACGGCGCGGTCCCTTGCCTGGGCGACCAGCGATTCATAGGCGCTGATGCGCGCCTTGTTTTTTGCCTGGCGCGCGCGCGGGCTCTCTCGGATCCATTCGAGCTCGTGCTGCAGCGTGCGCTGGCGGGCCGATTCCTGCTTTTCCTCGACCGCCAGGCGCTTCTGCTTCTGCTCGAGCCACGATGAATAATTGCCCTGCCACGGAATGCCCTGCCCGCGATCGAGCTCGAGAATCCAGCCGGCGACGTTGTCGAGGAAGTAGCGATCGTGCGTCACCGCGACGACCGTGCCCTGGTAGTCGTGGAGGAATCGCTCGAGCCAGGCGACGGATTCGGCGTCAAGGTGATTGGTCGGCTCGTCCAACAGCAACAGATCGGGCTTTTGCAGGAGAAGGCGGCAGAGCGCGACGCGCCGCCGCTCGCCGCCCGATATCCTGGTCACATCGGCGTTCCCGGGCGGACAGCGCAGCGCGTCCATGGCGATATCGATCGTCCGCTCGAGCTCCCAGGCGCCGGCGGCGTCGATCTTTTCCTGAAGCTCGGCTTGCTCGGCCAAGAGCGCGTTCATCTCGTCGTCATCGCTGACCTCGCCGAGACGCCCGCTCACCTCCTCGAAGCGATCGACCATTTGCTTCAGGCGCCCCAGCCCCTCGATGACGTTCTCCTGGACCGTTTTGGCGGGATCGAGCTGCGGCTCCTGCGACAGGAAGCCAACCGAAGCGCCTTCGGCCGCCCATCCCTCTCCGGCAAAGTCCTTGTCGAGTCCGGCCATGATACGAAGCAGCGTCGATTTGCCGGCGCCGTTCAAGCCCAGCACGCCGATCTTCGCTCCTGGTAGAAATGACAGCCAGATATTGTCGAGCACCTTGCGGCCGCCCGGGTAGATTTTGCTCAGTCCCTTCATCATGTAGATGTACTGATACGAAGGCATCGTCGATCCTTGGCTATCGGCGTCGTTCGCGCCGGAGTCCTAAAGCGTCGGGCGGCCGGAGGCCGGCCGCCCGTGCAATTCAAGCTACGCCCTTCTAGCCCGGCCGCCGCACTCCGCGCAACCGGCACGCTCGCGCGCCTGCAATCGGGCCACGCGTCTTAGGGTGACATGCCGGCCATCGCCGCCGCGCGGGCAATGGCGTCGCGGTAGGACTGCAGCGAGCCGGCGAGAAATTCGCGGCCGATGTCGCGGGTGATGAAGACGATCTTCGAGCGTCGGTCCTCGTCGGGCCACTCCGGCAGGCGTGCCGGCGGATGGAAGACCTGTTGCACCCCGTGAACGGCAACCGGCCCTTGCTCGCCCGCGACGTTGAGGATCCCCTTGACCCGCAGAATGTCGTCGCCGCGCGCGCGGATCAGCGAGCCCAGCCAAAGCGCGAAAGCATCCCACTCGAGCGGTTCGTCGATCACGAAGCAATGGGCGCGAATGCGATCGTCGTGCCGGTTGACATCAAGCGCCCGATGGTCGTGCTGGTGCTCATGCCCGTGGTCATGATCATCCCCGTCATGGTCGCCGGCACGGTCGCCTTCGTGATCACGCGCCCCGTGGTCGTCGGCGGAGTAAGCTTCGGCCATCAACCACCGGCGCACGTCGGCGGTCTTGGTATCGGGATTCCATAGGCCGGCCTCCAGCAATCGATCGGGCTCGATTTCGCCATGCACCGCGACGATCAGCGGGGCCGCCGGATTGATCCGCCTGAGCCGGGCGGTCAGCTCCGCCGTCACGGCATCGGTTGCAATATCGGTTTTGGTCAGAACCAGACGATCGGCGACAGCGGCCTGTTTGACCGCCTCGAATTGGGCGTCGAGCTCGGCCATCGCGTTGACGGCGTCGATCGTCGTCACCACGCCATCGAGGCGGTAGTAGGCCTCAAGGACCGGGTCCTCGATCAGCGTGTGCAGGATGGGCGCCGGGTCGGCGAGACCGGTCGTCTCGATCACCACGCGCCGGAACGGCGGCACCTCGCCGCGCACCCGCTGAAGGTAGAGCCGCCGCATCGTGTCGATAAGATCGCCGCGCACCGTGCAGCAAAGGCAGCCGCTGTTCATCACCACCATTTCGCCCGAGGCCGCTTCGACGAAGTGGTGGTCGAGGCCGATCTCGCCAAATTCATTGACGATCACCGCCGTATCGGCCAGCCGCGGATGCATAAGCAGGCGATTGAGCAGCGTCGTCTTGCCGCTGCCGAGAAACCCGGTGAGCAGCGTCACGGGGATTGGCGCCGGGCGACCGATGGCGGGATCGTCGGGTGAGGTCATGGCGCGCGATCTATAGCACAGGATAACCGCCTGAGCGTGCCAGCCTTGTGGGAATCCCGGAGTTGCCGGCCCGCCGTGACAACCGGCGCGCGGCGGGGCTATGCTTGCCAAGCCG
>CAZLYV010000102.1:7396-8924 GCA_964563665.1 uncultured Acetobacteraceae bacterium | reverse complement strand
AGGCGCGCGTTCAAGCGAATTTGACCAGGCTGGTGGTGGAGATGAAGGCCGGCGCGCACTATGTTATGTCCAACCCCGCGATTTGGATCCGGGGAAATCGTTAAGAAGTGAGACCAACGAACGATGCCCGATGATCGCGGAGAGAGCGGCGGCCTGCTTGGCAAGATCAAGCAGAAACTGGTCGAATCCAAGCAGAAATGGGCCGGCGAAGGCCGCTTGCTGACCGGCCGTACTGGCGACCCGAACGCCGAGCGCCTGCCGCCCGGCCAGCGCGAGGTCAAGAATTGGCCCGTGCTCGACCTCGGCATCCAGCCCAGTGTGCCGGCGGCGCGCTTTCGGCTCGATGTCGGCGGTCTGGTCGACAACCCGATCTCGTGGTCGTGGGCGGATTACCGCGCCCAGCCGCAGGTCACCGTCAAGTCCGACATTCATTGCGTCACCGCGTGGTCGCGCTTCGACAATACCTGGGAAGGCGTCTCGACCCGGCATCTGCTTTCGATCGTCAAGCCCAAGCCGGAGGCGAAATTCATCATCCAGCACTCCTACGACGGTTACACCACGAACGTGCCGCTCGAGGACTTCGCCGGCGAGAACGTGCTGCTCGCCTGCCGCTGGGAAGGCCAGCCGATCACCCGCGAGCACGGCGGGCCGGTGCGGCTCGTGCTGCCGAAGCTCTATTTCTGGAAGAGCGCCAAGTGGCTGACGCGGCTCGAATTCGTGGGCCAGGACAAGCCGGGCTTCTGGGAGGTGCGGGGCTATCACAATTACGGCGATCCGTGGAAGGAAGAGCGCTATAGCTGAGCGCGGTTACAGCGCGGACCGGGGGGACCTTTCGATGCGTCGCAGAACGTTACTGGCATTAGCCGGCGGCATGGCGGCGGCGACCGCGCTCGGTATTGGCCGGCCGGCGCAAGCCGTGTCGCTGAAGCCGCGCGGAGAGGCAAGGATGAGCGCGTACCAGTTCGATTTCGTCTCGATCGACGGCGATCCATTGCCGCTCAGATCGTTTGCTGGCAAGGCGGTGCTAGTGGTGAACACGGCGTCGTTCTGCGGCTTCACGCCCCAATACACCGATCTTGAAGCACTGTGGCGGTCGTACAAGGCTCGCGGACTCGTCGTTCTCGGCGTGCCATCGAACGATTTCGGCGCGCAGGAGCCGGGCAGCGAGAAGGAGATCAAGCAGTTCTGCGAGAGCTACGACGTTTCCTTCCCGCTTTCGCGCAAGGAGAACGTGATCGGCGCGGAGGCACACCCGTTCTATCGCTGGATCGCCGATGAACTCGGCGAGGGCGGAACACCACGCTGGAACTTCCACAAGTATCTGCTCGACCGCGACGGCGTGCTCGTCGGCGCATGGCCGTCGGCGGTCAAGCCAAACTCGCGCGAAATAACGGCGGCGGTGGAAGAGACGTTGGGGAACTGATCGGTCGAAGTTCGATCCCCTCCCTTTTTTCCCTCATGCTTCGCCATTCGTCCTTCGACCGCGCGCCTCTCCCGAGCTTGGCGAGGGGCTGAGCTTGTCGAAGGA
>CAZLYV010000102.1:2745-7296 GCA_964563665.1 uncultured Acetobacteraceae bacterium | reverse complement strand
CTGAGCTTGTCGAAGGATGAGGCTTGTACCAGCGATTTTTGCATCCGCATTATCTTCCGAAATGAACCAGATGCCTGAAATCGTCCGCTTCGGCCACGCAGCGCGGCCGCTGTTCTTCCTCGAAGACGAAATCGTATTCCTCACCCATGGCACGTTTGGCGCAACGCCGCGCGCCGTGCTGGCGGCGGCCGATGCGTGGCGGCGGCGCATGGAGGCCGAGCCGGTGCGCTTCATGAGCCGCGAACTGCCGGGGGCGTTGCGCGAGGCGGCGGCGCGGCTGGGCCGCTTCGTTGGCGCGCGCGGCGAGGACCTGGTGTTCCTCGACAACGCAACGACGGCAATCAACGCGATCCTTCGCTCGCTCGATCTGGCGCCAGGCGACGTGCTGCTGACCACGAACCACGTCTATGGCGCGGTCGGCAATACGCTTCGCTATGTCGCAGCACGGACCGGCGCAGAGGTGGTCGAGGTGGACGTTCCGATCCCGCTCAACGACGCGGACGGCGTCCTCGACGCGATCACGACGCAATGGCCCGTGCGCACGCGCCTTCTCGTGATCGATCACGTCACCTCACCGAGCGCGCTCGTGCTTCCGGTCGAGCGCGTCGTCGCGCTGGCGCACGCGCGCGGGAGCCGGGTGCTGATCGACGGTGCACACGCACCCGGCATGGTCTCGCTCGACATCGAATCGCTGGGCGCCGATTACTACGTCGCCAACTGCCACAAATGGCTGTTCGCGCCCAAGGGCTGCGCCTTCCTTTGGGCCTCACCCGCGATGCAGTTCGCGCTACACCCGGCCGTGATCTCGCACGGGCTCGGCAAGGGGTATTTGGCCGAGTTCGACTGGACGGGCACGCGCGACCATAGCGCCTGGCTTGCCGTCGGCGCGGCGCTCGATTTTGTCGAAAGAATCGGCGCCGAGCGGATCACGGCGCATAACCACGCGCTTGCGTGCGAGGCGGCGGCGTTGCTCTCGCGCGCCTGGGGCACGCCCGTCGCCGGGCCCGATCCGATGCTCGGCGCGATGGCGAGCGTACGCGCGCCCGAGGCGGTGCAACCCGCTTCCCCCGCGACCATCGTCGATGCACAGCGCCTGCACGACCGCCTGTACGAAAAACACCGCATCGAAGTGCCGGTGATTCCCTTCGACGGAAGGTTATGGATTCGCCTGTCGGCGCAAATCTACAATCAACGCGAAGACTATATCGCGCTCGCCAGTGCGCTTGAACCCGGGACCAATTGAGCGGTCCCGGCTTGACGCGCACGGATGCGCTTTCCATGATCGGCCGTCGCGATTCGTCAACAGTTTGACGCGCAACGCAACGGGAGGAGTTGCCAGTGACCGGCCGCCATTTGCTTGCCATCGACCAGGGTACGACTAGCACGCGCGCCCTCCTGTTCGATGGCGAGGCCAATCCGATCGGCTCGGCGCAACAGGAGCTGCGGCAAATCTATCCCCAGCCCGGCTGGGTCGAGCACGATCCGGAGGAGATCTGGCGCGCAACCCTGTCGGTGGTCCGGCGCGCGCTCGGCAACGCCAAGATGACGCCAGCCGACGTCGCTGGAATCGGCATCACGAATCAGCGCGAGACGACCGTCATCTGGGACCGCGAGACCGGCAAGCCGATTTACAACGCGATCGTCTGGCAAGACCGCCGCACGGCCGAATGGTGCCGGCGGATGGCGGCCAAGGTCGGCGACGTGGAACTCGGCAAGCGGACCGGGCTGCTGTTCGACGCCTATTTTTCCGCCTCCAAAATCGCCTGGCTGCTCGACAACGTCGCTGGCGCACGCGCCGCCGCCGAGCGCGGCAAACTCGCCTTCGGCACCATCGACAGTTTCCTGCTGTGGCGACTGACCGGCGGCAAGCGGCATTTGACCGACGCGACCAACGCCTCGCGCACGATGCTGTTCAATCTCGGGAAGCAGGCATGGGACGACGAGCTACTGAAGGCATTCAAGATCCCGAAATCGCTGCTTCCCGAGGTGCGCGACTCGGCTCACCTGTTCGGCACGACGACCAAGGACGTGCTGGGCGACGCGGTCGCGGTCGCCGGAATTGCCGGTGATCAGCAGGCGGCGACGGTCGGTCAGGCGTGCTTTGACCCCGGCATGATCAAGGCGACCTACGGCACCGGCTGCTTCGTGCTGCTCAACACGGGCAAGAAAGCGATTCGCTCGAAGCACCGGCTGCTCACCACGCTCGCCTACCGCCTCGACGGCAAGCCGATCTTCGCGCTCGAGGGCAGCATCTTCGTTTCGGGCGCGGCGATCCAATGGTTGCGCGACGGGCTCAAGATCATTGCGCGTGCGGCCGACAGCGAGCGGCTCGCGGCTGGCGTTGCCGACACGGGTGGTGTCTATCTTGTCCCGGCGTTCACCGGGCTCGGCGCGCCCTATTGGGACCCCGATGCGCGCGGCGCCGTCGTCGGCCTCACGCGCGATTCGGGCGTCGCCCAGATCGTGCGCGCGGCGCTCGAAGCGACGGCGTACCAGACCCGCGACCTGATGGGCGCCATCACCGGCGACGGCGCCAAGCCGTCGGCGATCCGCGTCGATGGCGGCATGGTGGGGAACGACTGGGTGATGCAGTTCCTCGCCGATCAGCTTGGCATCCCGGTCGAGCGGCCGCAGGTCACCGAGACGACGGCGCTCGGCGCCGCCTGCCTCGCCGGGCTCGCCACCGGCGTGTTCGCCTCGATCGACGATATTGCGCGGCGCTGGCGGCGCGACCGTCGGTTCGAGCCAGCGCCGGCAGGAAAACGCCGCGACCAGCTTTACGCCGGCTGGCAGCGCGCGGTCAAAAGAGTGCGGAGCTAAGAATTACTGATATTGGCGCCAAGCGTACCGCCTGCGCCCGCCGGGAAGCACGGTTGCCTCGAGCAGCGGCACGCCGTGGCCGAAGAACGCGCCCTCGCCATTGCACGTCACCCCTAACCCGCGCGAACGGATTGCGCTTCGCCAGGCTTTGCCCGATAAATCAAGAGCGATTTCCCCGGAGACCAACATGAGTTCGTTGCCCACCGCCGCGGCGACCGGCTGGCAGTTCTGGATCGATCGCGGCGGCACCTTCACCGACATCGTGGCCAAGCGCCCCGACGGCGCGATCGTCACCCACAAGCTTCTGTCGGAGAATCCCGAGCGCTACGCGGATGCGGCGCTTCATGGCATTCGCGCGCTGCTGGGCCTTGCCCCGGGGGCCGCGCTCGCGGGCGCGCCGATCGATGCGGTCAAGATGGGAACGACGGTCGCCACCAACGCGCTCCTCGAGCGCAAGGGCGAGCGCGTGGCGCTGGTCATCACCAACGGCTTTGGCGATGCGCTCCGTATCGCCTACCAGAACCGCCCCAAGCTGTTCACCCGGCGGATCGTGCTGCCGGAGCTGCTGTACGAGCGCGTCATCGAAGTGGACGAGCGGCTGTCGGCCGAGGGCGAGATACTTGCGTCGCTCGATCTCGACGGCGCGCGGGTCGGGCTCGAGGCGGCATTTCGCGCCGGCATCCGCTCGGTCGCCATCGTGCTGCTCCACGGCTACCGCTATCCGCAACACGAGAACGAGCTCGCCACGCTGGCGCGCGAAATCGGCTTCGTCCAGGTTTCGGTGTCGCACGAAGTGAGCCCGCTGATGAAGCTGGTCGGGCGGGGCGACACGACAGTGGTCGACGCTTATGTCTCGCCGATCCTGCGCCGCTACGTCGATCGCGTGGCGAGGGACATCCATAGCGGCTCGGGCAGCACCGCCACACGGCTGATGTTCATGCAGTCGAATGGCGGGCTGGTCGATGCCCGCTTCTTCCAGGGCAAGGATTCGATCCTCTCGGGTCCCGCCGGGGGCATCGTCGGCGCGGCGCGCACCGCGACCATGGCGGGTTTTGGGCAGATCATCAGCTTCGATATGGGCGGCACCTCGACCGACGTCGCGCTATACAACGGCGAATACGAACGCGCCTTCGAGACGCTGGTCGCCGGCGTGCGCATGCGCGCGCCGATGATGAAGATCCACACCGTGGCGGCGGGCGGCGGCTCGATTCTGTTCTTCGACGGCGCGCGCTTCCGCGTCGGGCCGGAAAGTGCGGGCGCCAACCCGGGCCCGGCGTGCTATCGCCGCGACGGTCCGCTTTGCGTCACCGACGCCAACGTGATGGTGGGCAAGATTCATCCTGATTACTTCCCCAAGGTGTTTGGGCCCTCGGGCGATCGGCCGCTCGACGCCGCGGTGGTGCGCGACAAATTTGCGGCACTCGCCCGCGAGGTGAAGCGCGCCACCGGCGAGGCCCGCCCGCCCGAGGAGATCGCCGACGGCTTCCTCAAGATCGCGGTCGAGAACATGGCGAACGCGATCAAGCAGATCTCGGTCCAGCGCGGTTTCGACGTCACCGAGTACGCGCTCAACTGCTTCGGCGGCGCCGGCGGCCAGCATGCCTGCCGGGTGGCCGATGCCCTCGGCATGACGACCGTGTTCATCCACCCGTTGGCGGGCGTGCTGTCGGCCTACGGCATGGGGCTCGCCGATCTGCGCGTGCTGCGCGAGAAAGCGGTCGAGGCCGAGCT
>CAZLYV010000102.1:0-2645 GCA_964563665.1 uncultured Acetobacteraceae bacterium | reverse complement strand
TCGCGATCGCGCGCGAACCCCAAAGCCCGCCGCCGCTCGCCCGCGCGGCGATGTATTGCGACGGCGCCAGCCATGATTCGCCGATCTACGATCGCGATGTGCTGTCGCCCGGCGTGAAGATCGCCGGCCCGGCGATCATCGCCGAGAAGAACGCCACCACCGTCGTCGAGCCGGGCTGGCAGGCCGAGGTGACGGCGCGAAATCATCTGGTGTTGAAGCGGATCGTGCCGCTTGCGCGCAAGGCGGCGATTGGAACACAGGTCGATCCGGTGATGCTCGAGGTGTTCAACAACCTCTTCATGTCGATCGCCGAACAGATGGGTGTGGCGCTTGCCAACACCGCCTACTCGGTCAACATCAAGGAACGACTCGATTTCTCGTGCGCTTTGTTCGATCGCGACGGCCAGCTCATCGCCAACGCGCCGCACATGCCGGTGCATCTGGGGTCGATGGGCGAGAGCGTGGCGGCGGTCAAGCGCGCGCGCGGCAACGAAATGCGCCCAGGCGACGTCTACGTGCTGAACGCGCCCTACAACGGCGGCACGCATCTTCCCGACGTGACCGTGGTGACGCCGGTGTTCGATGCGCCCGGGCTGGAGATTCTGTTCTTCGTCGCCTCGCGCGGACACCACGCCGACATCGGCGGCATCACGCCCGGCTCGATGCCGCCCGACAGCACGACGGTGGAGGAGGAGGGCGTGCTGATCGACAACTTCCTGTTGGTCGAGCAGGGGCGCTTTCGCGAGCAAGAGATGGTCGAGTTGCTGCGCGCGGGAAAATATCCGGTGCGCAATCCGGCGCAGAACGTCGGTGATCTCAAGGCGCAGATCGCGGCGTGCGAAAAGGGGGTGCAGGAGTTGCGCAAGATGGTGGCGCATTTCGGCCTCGACGTCGTGCGGGCCTATATGCGCCACGTCCAGGACAACGCCGAGGAGCAGGTAAGGCGCGTGCTCGACGTGCTCAAGGACGGCCGGTTCGCCTACGAGATGGACGACGGCAGCATGATCCGGGTCAAGGTGTCGATCGACCGCGCGAACCGCACCGGGATCATCGACTTCACCGGCACCTCGGCGCAGCGCCCGACCAATTTCAACGCGCCCTCGGCCGTGTGCATGGCCGCCGTGCTCTACGTATTCCGCACGCTGGTCGAGGACGAGATCCCGATGAACGCCGGCGTCTTGAAGCCGCTCAAGGTGATCATCCCCGAAGGCTCGATGCTCAGTCCGCAGTACCCCGCGGCGGTGGTGGCGGGAAACGTCGAGACCTCGCAATGCGTCACCGACGCGCTCTACGGCGCGCTTGGCGTGCTCGCGGCGTCGCAAGGAACGATGAATAACTTCACCTTCGGCAACGAGACCTACCAGTACTACGAGACGATCTGCGGCGGCGCGGGCGCCGGCCCCGATTTCGACGGCTGCGATGCCGTCCACACGCATATGACCAACTCGCGCCTCACCGACCCCGAGGTGCTCGAGTGGCGCTTTCCGGTGCTGGTCGAGAGCTTCCGAATCAGGAAGGGCAGCGGCGGCGCCGGGCGGTATCGCGGCGGCGACGGCGTGGTGCGGCGCATCCGCTTCCGCGAGGCGATGACGGCGGCGATCCTCGCCAATCGTCGACGCGTGCCGCCGTTCGGGCTGGCCGGCGGCCAAGCCGCCAAGCCCGGGCGCAACTGGGTCGAGCGCAACGACGGCACGCGAACCGAGCTTGCTGCGACCGGCAAGACCGAGGTTCGGGCGGGCGACGTATTCGTGATCGAGACGCCGGGCGGCGGGGGCTTTGGACCGCCGGCCGGGCGCCCACCCTCCGAACCCAGGGCGGCGGGTTGATCAAACCATCTCCACCGACCACGCCTTCACCTTGCCGCCGC
Organism: uncultured Acetobacteraceae bacterium; assembly: GCA_964563665.1. Taxonomy (GTDB): domain Bacteria; phylum Pseudomonadota; class Alphaproteobacteria; order CACIAM-22H2; family CACIAM-22H2; genus CAZLYV01. The sequence continues at coordinate 778 of CAZLYV010000102.1, read as the reverse complement.
CCGACCCTTGCCCCAAGCGGCGCGCCAGCGCTGTCCTACGACGCCGCTGCGAGCGGCCGTCCGGTGCTGGGCGTCTCGCGCCAATGCGGCGGGTAGGTCTTGTCGTAGCCCGGCATCTTGGTGATTTGCGCGCGCCAGCGATCGATCGCCGGATAAGTCTTGGCGAGCGGCAGCAGGCCGAGCTCGAGCGGCGCAGCGCTATCCTTGCCGGCGGCGCGCAGCAGCAGCTCGAGGAACGGGTAGGCGACGACATCGGCGGCGCTGATCGTCTCGCCGGCAAGCCAGGCGTGCGCGCCGAGCGTTGCTTCGAGGCGGGCCAGTTCGTCGTGCACCTCTTTGATCGCCGCCTGGATGTCGTCGCGCTTTTCGTCGATCTTGCCGAACAGGATCGGCCCCACCACCCGGCGGGCCGGCTGCTCCATGTAATACAGCGCGCCTGATATCGACTGCCAGATGCGCCCGCTCTCGGCGGCCGAACGGCCGAAGAGCGGCGGCTCGGGGAATTTGCGATCGAGGTAGACGACGATGGCCAGCGACTCACCGAGGACGTAGTCGCCATCCTTGAGCGTCGGCACCTTGCCGCGCGGGTTGAGGGCGAGATATTGCGGCGTCTTGTGATCGCCCTTCGAGAACTCGATCAAGTGCGAGTTATAACTCGCCTGCTTGATCGCCAGGGCGAGCAGAACCCGCCAAGCATACGGGCTGCCGCTGCCCCAATAAACGTCCAATGCCATCATTTCCTCCTCGGTCAAACGTATCGAGGCGCCGTCGCGCCGTG
>CAZLYV010000101.1:0-8927 GCA_964563665.1 uncultured Acetobacteraceae bacterium | reverse complement strand
CGCTATTCCGAAGCAAACAAGAACGTCAACATCGTTTGGACGCCGGCGACGCTCGAGCCGTATCTCGAGGATCCCAAGAAGGTGATACCGGGGACAATCATGGCGTTTGCCGGCCTTAAAAAGGCCGACGATCGCCAGCGCGTCATCGCCTATCTGTCGACACTGAAATAATCGCAAGACTCGAAGAAAACCCTGGCGAAGGCGCTCGCTGAGATCGTCGTTGTAAATTGCGACGATCGGCCGATTTCGCCTAGGATGCCGCGTAATGGCGACGACCGGGGGCTCAGATGGATCTCAAGCAATGGATTCGCGACATTCCCGATTTTCCAAAACCGGGGATCCTGTTTCGCGACATCTCGCCGCTGCTTGCTCACCATGCCGCTTGGCGAAGCACCATGGACCAGCTGGCGGCGTTCGTGCAGCCGCTGAAGCCGGATCTGCTCGCCGGGATTGAGTCGCGGGGTTTTCTGGTCACCGCTCCGCTGGCATTGGTGCTTGGCTGCGGATTCATCATGATCCGCAAGCGCGGAAAGCTGCCCGGAACCACCGTTCCCTATACCTACGATCTCGAATACGGCACCGACACGATCGAGGTTCAGCAGGAAGCGATCGAGCCTGGACAGCGCGTCGTCATTCTCGATGACGTGCTCGCCACCGGCGGCACGATGGCGGCCTCGATCGCGCTGCTGTCCAAGGTTGGCGCCGACGTTCGCGGAGCGGCCTGCCTCATCGAGTTGTCTGGCCTTGGAGGCCGTAAACGCATCAGGGTACCATTCGGATCCCTCGTGACCTACTGACCGGGTCAACCGGTCCGGGTAAAGCAACGGCACCTTACGGACAAGATTCCTAGTTTTAGAATATTTCCTAAGGATATATCTTAGTTAACTAATTTATTACCGAACAAGCGGATAGTTACACGCGTCTGCCCGGGAGCTGACTCGACCGCGGCCCTGGTCCCGGTCGGCGCCGCCACGGGCCCGCTGCTTCCTGGCGGTGGCGTTGTCCCCGTTGTCCCGCCGCGGCGGCGGATCGGCCGAATTGGAGGATTGCGTGCTGGAGTATTCCGTGCCGACCGCCCTGACGGGCGCCGCCTTCGGCTCGGCCGTTCTTGCGGCGCTTTTCTTTTACCTCAGCCGACTTGGCGGGTCTCATCGCGCACTCGGCTGGTGGTGCGGCGCGTTGACGTTCACCTCCGCTCGCTACCTGCTTCTCCTGGAAGGAAGCCTCTCGCCGGGGGGAAGCTCAACCCTGATGGTCGCTGGCGCGGTGTATCTCGCCGATGTGGCGTTGATCGGCATGATCGGCTGCCTGATCGCGGGCTCATTCGTTTTCGTCAGGCACCGGTACCGCGTCGAGCCGGTGATGGACTATGGTCCGGCTGGCGCCTCGCCCGTGGCTTTGAAGGACGCAAGCAAGCACGCCCCGCAATCGGAGGGGCGGGTTGCCCGCCAGACGGCGCTCCTGCAAGCTCTGGTCGATAATCTGCCGATCGGAGTCAGTCTCGTCGACCGCAATCTCAACGCGGTTGCGTTCAACCAACAGTTCCTCGATCTGCTCGAGTTTCCGCAAGATCGCTTCGCCGTCGGCGACCCATTCGAAAAATTCATCCGCTTCAACGCCGAACGTGGCGAATATGGAGACGGCGACGTCGACAAGCTTGTCCACGACCGCGTCGCGCTTGCGGCCAATCCGCGGGCGCACTGCTTCGAACGCGTTCGCCCCGATGGGGATACCATCGAAATAAGCGGTACGCCGCTCCCCGGCGGCGGATTCGTTACGACCTATATCGATGTGACCGAGAGAAAGGCGGCGGCCGCTCGTCTTGCCGCAAGCGAAGCCCGTTTCCGAGATTTTGCCGAGTCCGCGTCGGACTGGCTGTGGGAGCAGGACGCCGATCTACGGTTCACCTTCGTCTCGCATGGCGGATTGGAGCCGTTTGGCCTGAACGCCGCCGATTTCATCGGCAAATCGCGCCAGGAAACGGGATTGGAGCCGTCGGATGGCGGCGATTGGCAGGCGCACCAAGCCGATCTCGCCGCCCGGCGACCGTTCCGCGATTTCAAGGTTGCCCATCGTGGTTTTAGCGATAAAACGTTCTGGGTCACCCTCAGCGGCTGGCCGATTTTCGACGCCAAAGGCGTCTTCAAGGGCTATCGCGGAACCGGCCGCGACATTACGGCCGGGGTCGAGGCGGAAGAACGCCTTGGTCTCGCGCAGCGCCGGCTTTCCGCAGCGGTCGCGAATCTCACCGATGGAATTGCGATCTTCGACTGTGACGACCGCCTTGTGCTGTGCAACGAGGCCTTTCGCCAGTCGGTGCGACCGATCGACCACCTTTGCGTACCGGGAGTGACGTTCGAGGAGCTGTTGCGCCAGAGCGTGGCCCACGGCCGGTTCGCCGAAATCGACGTCAATCCCGAGGAGTTCATCGCCCGCCGCCTCGCGCAGCATAAGGACGTACACAGCAACTATGAGCGACGTCTCGCCAACGGTTCCTGGCTGCTGGTACGCGAACAGCGCCTTCCCGACGGTGGCTCGGCGCTCGTGGTTACCGACATCACGGGGGTCAAGCGGCGCGAAGCGGAGCTGGGTCGCAAGTCCGAGCTTCTCCAGGCGACGCTCGAAAACATGGGCGAAGGCATCGGCGTCTACGACCGCAATATGCGCCTTATCGCCTGGAATGATCGCCTGGTTGAATTGCTGGAGCCGCCCGACGGCTTGGTCCATGTCGGAATGTCGTTCGAGGCTTTGCTGCGCTATCAGGCGGAATCCGTCGAGCCTGGCGACGACGAGGTCAAAGAGGTGATTCGCCAGCTTGTCGACTCGGCCCGCGCCGCCGACGGCTCACGACATGGATCATGGCGGCGCAACGGACGTCACATTGAACTGCGCTGTAATCCGATGCCCGAGGGCGGCTTCGTCACGCTCTATTCTGACACCACCGAGCGAGTGCGCGCCGAGATCGCTCTTCGCGATGCCAAGGAATCGGCCGAGCTTGCCAACCGAACCAAAACCGAGTTTCTCGCCAACATGAGCCACGAGCTGCGCACGCCGCTCAATGCCATCATAGGATTCTCCGAGCTTATTCATCGTCAGACATTTGGTCCGCTTGGCTCCGACCGTTACGGTGAGTACGCGCAGGACATTCTCGATAGCGGCCGTCATTTGCTCAAACTTATCAATGACATTCTCGACGTCTCGAAAATGGAAGCCGGCAAGGTCGAGCTCGACGAGTCGGAGGTGCGAATCGAGCAGGTCATCAGGTCCTCCGCCCGCCTTGTCTCCGGCCGTGCGCAAGAGGCAAAGGTCAGGCTTTCGTTGCCGCGCTCCCCTAACCTGCCGCCGCTGCGCGCCGACGAGCGCCGCCTCAAGCAGGTGTTGCTCAATTTGCTTTCGAATGCCATCAAGTTCACGCCACCCGGCGGACAGGTGAGCGTCGAGGCAAATCCGTCCAACCGCAGCGGTTTCACGATCAAGGTGAGCGACACCGGAATCGGTATCCACCCGGCCGACATTGCCAAGGTCCTTTCGCCGTTTGGACAGGTGGACAGCAATCTGTCGCGGCGTTACGACGGAACCGGCCTGGGTCTCCCGCTGAGCAAGGCGCTGGTTGAGCTGCATGGCGGTCGGTTGTCGATCGACAGTAAAGTCGGCGTAGGTACAACGGTCACCGTTACTCTCCCGGCCGAACGGATCATTCGCCACTGACTCCGCGGACCTTGCCGTCACCCGACCCAGCGTGCGGGTCAAGCCCGTTTCGCCGTGCCTGATCGCGCCCACTCAACGATCGTCTCGACGCACGTCCGCAGCACCGATTTGAGTGGCGCCGCGCGCTGAGGCTCCCAGGAATAAGGGGGCCGCTCGTTCATGTACGCGGCCTCGGCGATTTCCATCTGGAGGGCGTGAACCTGCTCGGCCTTACGGCCGTATCGGCGCGTGATGTAGCCGCCGGTAAAGCGCCCATCCACGACATGGCTGAAGCCAGTCGCATGTTCGAGCGTCGATTTGATCCGCGAGATCAGCATGGGATCGGCGCTCGATCCGCGTACCGAGCCAAGATTGAGGTCGGGCAGCCGTCCCTGAAAGAAGCGCGGCACTTCGGAGGCGATCGAATGGGCGTCCCACAGCACGACGACGCCATGGCGCCGGCGGATGGCGGCAAGCTCTTCCGCAAGCCGATCATGATACGGGCGCCAATACGTCCGGACGCGGTGCGCAATTTCCGCGGCGTCGGGCGATTCGCCTCCAAGGTAGACCGGCGCGCGGACGAAGGTCGTGGTCGGAACCAACTCGGTATTGTCGGCCCCGGGATAGAGTTCCTGCCCGGTGGGATCGCGGTTGAGGTCGATGACGTAGCGCGAATGGGTTGCGACCAATATCCCCACGCCGATGCTTTGCGCAAAATCGTAAAGTCGATCGACGTGCCAATCGGTATCCGGCAATTGGAGCGCCTCAGGGGTGAGCCGCCGCTTGAGATCGTCCGGAACGTAGGTGCCGGCGTGCGGCACGCTGATCAGGACCGGCGTGGATCCCGTCGCGAAGCGGTAAAGATCGCTCATCTCGCAGCTTGTCCGACGATCGCGCCCTCGCGCACGACGAGGTGCGCCGGATTTCGGCCAAGCCAGTAGCTCAATTCCGCCGGGTGGCCAACGTTCCAGGCGACGAAGTCGGCCGATTTGCCGAGCGCGAGAGTCCCACGTTCTCCCGCGATGCCCAGCGCAGCCGCGGCGTTGCGCGTCACGCCGGCGAGCGCCTCGGCCGGCGTCAGGCGAAACAGGGTGCAGGCCATGTTCAGCATCAGTAGCAATGAAACGGTCGGCGCGGAGCCGGGATTGCAGTCGCTGGCGACGGCCATCGGCACCCCGTAGCGCCGGAACAGCGCCACCGGCGGGACCCGCGTCTCGCCAAGAAAGTAGAACGCGCCCGGCAGCAGAACCGCGACAGTGCCCGATTCGGCCATCGCCCGTACGCCCGCCTCGCTGGTGTATTCGAGGTGATCGGCCGACAACGCGCCAAACCGCGCGGCGAGCGCCGCCCCGCTACCATCGGAAAGCTGGTCGGCATGGAGCTTCACCGGCAGGTCTCGGGCGTGCGCCGCGGCAAAAACCGTGGCCGTTTCGTCGGGCGTGAACGCGATATTCTCCATGAACGCGTCAACCGCATCGGCCAGATTCTCGCGCATGACGGCCTCGAGCATTTCGCCGGCCACCAAGCGCACATACTCCCCCTGGCGGCCGGAATACTCGGGTGGAAGCGCGTGCGCGCCAAGAAAAGTCGTTCGCACGGTGACCGGGAATCGTTTTCCCAATTCGCGCGCGATCCGCAGGATCTTCAGCTCACCCTCGATGTTGAGCCCATATCCCGACTTGATCTCGATGGTCGTAACGCCCTCGGCCATCAACGCGGCAAGCCGTCCGCCGGCAGCCGCAAGAAGCTCCGGCTCGCTCGCAGCGCGTGTCCGGGCGACGGTCGAGCGAATCCCGCCGCCCGCCCGCGAGATTTCCTCATACGTGGCGCCGTTCAGTCGCTGTTCGAATTCATCGGCGCGGTCGCCGGCAAACACGAGGTGCGTGTGGCAATCGATGAGTCCCGGCGTAATCCAGCGGCCACCGAGGCTGTGCGTCGCGCCGGCAACAGTGGTCGGCATCGCCGAGCGCGGCCCCAGCCAGGCAATCCGGCCGTGCCTGACCGCGATTGCTCCATCACGGATCGCGCCATAGCCGTCCGCACCGGCGGTCCGGTCGGGTATCATCGTCGCGAGATTGGCGTCGAGCCAAAGCGTGTCCCAGGTCGCCACGGTTTTGCGTCAATGTCCTTGCCTGCGGCCGCCTGAACGGGCCATAAGTCGATGGTCATCTAGACTACCCCCGGATCGTCCTTCGATGGCAAGCTACTTCGCCGAAAACGCGCTCCTGCCGACCGGCTGGGCCCACGATGTGGTGATCGAGGTCGACGGCGCCGGCAATATTTCCGCGGTCCGCGACGGGGCGCCGAGCGGGGATGCCTTGCGTCTTTCCGGACCCGTGGTCCCGGGAATGATCGATCTCCATTCGCACGCGTTTCAGCGCGCAATGGCTGGGCTTGCCGAGCGCGCCGGCCCGGAGGGCGACAATTTTTGGAGCTGGCGCGAGGTGATGTACCGATTCCTTGCCCGGCTAAATCCCGCCGACGTCGAGGCGATCGCGGCTCAGCTCTATATCGAGCTGCTCAAGCACGGCTACACCACGGTCGTCGAATTTCATTATTTGCACAACAACCCGGACGGAGCGCCGTATGAGACCCGCGCCGAGCTGGCGGACCGAATCGTCGCCGCCGCCGGTGCTGCGGGTATCGGGCTCACGCTGCTCCCCGTCCTCTATCAGACGTCGACGTTCGGCGGCGCCGCGCCGACATCGGGTCAACGGCGCTTCGTCATGGCGAGCGAAGCATTCATCGCGATGGTCGAGCGGCTCGCTCATCGCCATCGGCGCGACTCTCAAATCCGCATCGGGGTGGCCCCCCACTCGCTCCGCGCCGTACCGCCGGAATCGCTCAAAGCGGCGATCGGCGCCATGAATACCCTCGACCCAAAGGCGCCGATCCACATCCATGTTGCCGAGCAGACCAAAGAAGTCGACGACTGCATCGCTTGGAGCGGCAAGCGGCCCGTCGATTGGCTGCTCGAGAACGCGTCGGTGGGACCGCGCTGGTGCCTTGTCCACTGCACGCATATGACCGACGCCGAGACGCGCGCGCTCGCCGCATCGGGCGCTGTCGTGGGCCTCTGCCCGACGACCGAGGCAAATCTCGGCGACGGTCTGTTCCGGTTGCCGCAGTATCTCGCGGCTGGCGGCCGCTTCGGGATCGGCACCGATTCAAACGTGGCCACCAGCCCGATCGAGGAGCTGCGCTGGCTCGAGTATGGTCAACGCCTCCATGCGCGCGCCCGTAATTTGACCGAGAAGACGATCGGTGCATCGACCGGCGCCAATCTCTACCGCCGCGCGCTCGACGGCGGGGCACAGGCGAGCGGCCGCGACGTGGGCGCGATCGCGGCGGGGCGGCGCGCCGATTTCGTCGTGCTCGATGCCGAGCACCCGTCGCTCGTCGGTCGGCGCGACGATCAGCTGCTCGATTCCTGGATTTTTTCCGGCAATTCGTCTCCGGTGCTGGACGTGATGGTCGGAGGGCATTGGGTGGTGCGCGAGGGCCGCCACGCGCACGAAGAGCAGGCCGCGGTGTCGTATCGCCGAACCGTCGCGCGCCTGCAGCGTGGCGATTGATCAACGGGAGTCGAAGATGGCGACAAATCCGCGTCTCGACAACGCGCGCAAGATTTCGAGCCCCCGTGGGCCGAAACTCATTGCCCGCACGTGGCAGACCGAGGCCGCGCTCAGGATGCTGATGAACAACCTCGACGCCGAAGTGGCCGAGAAGCCGGAGGAGCTGGTGGTCTACGGCGGTATCGGCCGTGCGGCGCGGGACTGGAAGTGCTTCGATCGCATCGTCGCGGCGCTCACCACGTTGGGCCCGACCGAGACGCTGCTCGTCCAGTCCGGCAAGCCGGTCGGCATCTTTGAAACCCATGAAGACGCGCCGCGCGTGTTGATCGCCAACTCGAACCTCGTCGGCCATTGGGCGACCTGGGACCATTTCAACGAGCTCGATCGCAAGGGCCTGATGATGTACGGCCAAATGACGGCCGGATCATGGATCTATATCGGCAGCCAGGGCATCGTCCAAGGAACCTACGAAACCTTCGTCGAGGCCGGCCGCCAGCATTACGGCGGCGATCTTCGCGGGCGCTGGATCCTGACCGGGGGGCTCGGCGGAATGGGCGGAGCACAGCCATTGGCCGCGACCATGGCGGGCGCTTCGCTGCTTGGCGTCGAGTGCCAGCTAAGCCGGATCGAAAAGCGGCTGCAGACCGGCTATCTCGATCGTTGGACCAGGGATCTCGATGAAGCGTTGGCGGTGATCGCCGAGTCGCATCGGCGGAAGAAGCCGGTATCGGTCGGCCTGCTTGGCAACACGGCCGAGATTTTTCCCGAGCTCGTCCGGCGGGTAAAATCGGCCGATCGTCGCGCGCGGCCCGACATCGTGACCGACCAGACATCGGCACACGACCCTCTCAACGGCTATCTCCCGGCCGGCTGGACGCTCGATCAGCACGAACGCATGAAGCTGGCCGATCCGAAGGCGGTCGAGCGCGCGGCCAAAGCGTCGATGGCGGTCCAGGTCCGCGCGATGCTCGACTTCCACAAGATGGGCGTGCCGACGCTCGATTACGGAAACAACATCCGGCAGATGGCGAAGGAGATGGGCGTCGACGACGCCTTCGACTTTCCCGGTTTCGTGCCCGCCTATATCCGTCCCCTATTCTGTCGCGGCATCGGGCCGTTTCGCTGGGCGGCCCTTTCGGGCGACCCGGAGGACATCTATCGCACCGATGCCAAGGTGAAGACGCTGCTGCCGGACAACCCGCATTTGCATACTTGGCTCGACATGGCCCGCACCAAGATCAAGTTCCAGGGTTTGCCTGCGCGCATCTGCTGGGTGGGCCTTGGCGATCGCGCGAAACTCGGGCTCGCCTTCAACGAGATGGTGGCGAGCGGCGAGCTCAAGGCGCCGATCGTCATCGGGCGCGACCATCTGGATGCGGGCTCGGTCGCCAGCCCCAACCGCGAGACCGAGGCGATGAAGGATGGCTCGGATGCGGTGGCCGACTGGCCGCTCTTGAACGCGCTGCTCAACTGCGCTTCGGGCGCGACGTGGGTGTCGATCCACCACGGCGGCGGGGTGGGCATCGGCTTCTCGCAACACGCCGGCATGGTGATCGTCGCCGACGGCACCGAGGCGGCGGCGCGGCGATTGCTGCGTGTGCTCACCAACGACCCCGCCTCCGGCGTCATGCGCCATGCCGATGCCGGCTACGAGATCGCGGTCCG
>CAZLYV010000100.1:0-8973 GCA_964563665.1 uncultured Acetobacteraceae bacterium | reverse complement strand
TATGGCGACGTCAAGAACGTGACGCGCACCATCGAGACCTACGAGGACATGGGCGCCGCCGCCATCTTCATCGAGGACCAGGTAGCGCCCAAGCGCTGCGGCCACATGGCCGGCAAGGACGTGATCCCGGCAGATGCAATGGTGCGCAAGGTCCGCGCCGCCGCGGCGGCGCGACGGCGACCGGAAACCTTCCTGGTCGCGCGCACCGACGCGCGCGCCGTCCACGGGATCGACGAGGCGCTCCGGCGCGCCGAGCGGTATCTCAAGGCGGGGGCCGATGGGATATTCATCGAGGCGCCGGAATCGCTCGATGAGCTGAAACGCGTCGGCGCCGAGTTTCGTCACGTGCCGCAAATCGCCAACATGCTCGAAGGCGGTCGTACGCCGCTCATCGCGCCCGCCGAGCTGCAGGCGATGGGCTTCGCGATGGTCGCCTATCCGACCAGCCTCATCTTCCGGGTCGCCCGCACGATCGAGCGCGCGCTTGCCGACTTGCGCGCCGGCCGGCTCGTGCTCGGCAACGACGGCGTCGGCTTCGACGAATTCAAGGATATCGCCGGCTATGCAAGATGGGCCGGGGTCGAGGACCGGTTCGGGCGATAACGCCGTCCTCGAGCGCGATCAGGCACTCAGGCGCTGCGCCCGGCGGCTCGCCGGCCCGGCGAGCGTGCGCGATAGATCGATGCGAAACACCGTGCCCGCGGGCGATGTCGCGGCCAGCGACAGCTCGCCGCCATGCGCGCGCGCAAGCTCGCGCGCAATGGCCAGGCCGAGGCCAGTGCCGCCCGCCCGGGCCGAGCCGGCGAAGGGCTGAAACAGCTTCTCCCGCGCCTTGGCGGGCAGCCCCGGCCCATCGTCGGAAACTTCGATCGAGGAGTCGCCGCTCGCCGCGGCAAGCGCGCCGATGCGCACATGCTTCGCGCCGGCCTCGGCGGCGTTGCGCCCGAGATTGACCAATATGCGGAAAAACTGATCACGATCAGCGTCGATTTCGATGCCGGGATCGGCGGCGTTTTCCCAGATCGCGCGCGAGTCGGTGAGCAGGCTGACGACGCGGCCGACTTCGTCGACCAGTTCGGCGAGCTTGAAACGGCTTCGCTGCGGCGGCGGGAGATCGTCGCGCGCATAGTCGAGCGTCTGACTGCAAAGCGCGACCGCGCGGTCGATCGAGCCGAGCAGCATCGGCGCCACCTTGCGGACCTGCGGATCGTTCGAATCCGCAAGCCGGTCCGAGACCAGACGCGCCGCGGCCAGAATATTGCGCAGATCGTGGTTGATCTTGGTCACCGCGGCGCCCAGGGCCGCCAGACGCGCCTGTTGGCGAAGCGCGGTGCGCAGCCCGGTTTCCATGTCGGCGAGCTCGCGTTCGACCACGCCGATCTCGTCGTGGCGCCTGGACGGCGTCACCAGGCTCGCCGGATCCTCGGGCGCGTCGCGAAACGCCATCATGTTTTCGGTCACCCGTCGCAGCGGACGAACGATCAGCCATTGCAGCGACAGAAAGACCAGCATGGCGGTGAGAAACGAGATCACCAGCGACAAGCCGAGGATCCGCTTCGAATAGTCGAGCATCGCCATGCGCATGGGCGTTTCGTCGAGCAGAACCTCGACCACCACCCCGGGGTCCTTGGGCGAGGGGCCGAGCACTCTGAGCACCTGGTTTTCGGTGTGGCCCAGCACCATGAAGGCGTCGGCGATAAGTTCGACGAACGAAACGTCGCGCAGATCGTATGTTGCGTCGGCGTTGGGCGGCATGTCTTTCGCCAGCACCAGCCGCCGCACGACTCCCGGCCTGGCGATGACCACGCCATAGGCGCCGGCATGCGCCAACAACTCCATCTTCAACTCTTGGCTCACCATCAAATCGGGGGTCGCCTCGAGCGCCAAGGTAGAGAGGTGCGCGGCGGCAATCCGGGCCTGCAGCCAATCGACCCGAAAACGGGCGATCGACGGGGCGTAGATCAGGACCTCGCTCAACATGACGAACGCCACCGTGAGCACCAGCAACCGGGCCGAAAGCCCGTAGAAGCCACGCGGTAATTTGGTATTGGCGGTGTCAGCCATGGGTTAACCGCTCCGACGGACGCGCATTAAGTAGAATTTTTGTATAGACCGATCTATCTGAAGACATCAAGCATATAATCTCACCGCCCTTACCCGACCGGGACAGCGTATCCCGGCCCTCGCCCATCATCCCAGCCTCGCCAGAATCCGTACCAAACGCCTCGTCCATCGCGAAAACAGCTTCGGGGTGAAGAAACTGCCCGCGGCGCGCTTGTTCACCTCGGCGAGCGTCGGGTAGGCCACGATGCCCTCGGCGATGTCGCGCAGGCCGATCCGGCCTGAAGCTGCGAAGACCCACGGCTGCAGCAATTCGCCCGCGTGGGGACCGACGATCGCCGCGCCCAGCACGCGTCCCTTTCGCGTCGTCACGACCTTGACCAGCCCTTCGGTCGCATGCTGCGCCTGGGCGCGATCGTTGTCGTGGAACGGCCAGCGCAGGATCCGAATGTCGGAACCATGGCGGGCACGGGCCTCTTCCTCGCTCACGCCCACCCGCGCAAGTTCGGGATCGGTGAAGGTGACCCACGGCAGCGCCCGATAGTCGACCCGCGCCGGCCAGCGGAACAGCGCGTTCCGCAGCACGATGCCGGCATGGTAATTGGCGACGTGGGTGAATTGATAGGCGCCAGTCGCATCGCCGATGGCGAAAATCCGCCGGTTGGTCGTGCGAAGTCGCGCATCGACGGCGATGCCCTTGGGCGTGAAGCGCACCCCCGCGGCCTCGAGATTGAGTCCATCGACGTTCGGCCGACGTCCGGTGGCGAGCAGCAGATGCGAGCCCTCGATCCGTTGCTCGCCCGATTCGCTCGCCAGCACGACCGCGACATCGTCTCCGGCGCGCTCGACGCGCAACACTCGCGCGCCCTCGAAAAACTTGACCCCGTCGGCCACCATGCTGCGGCGGACGAAATCGGCCAGCTCCGGATCCTCGCGCGGAATGATCCGCGCCATTTCGATCACGCTCACATCGGCGCCGAGACGACGATGCGCCTGCGCCAACTCGCAGCCGATCGGTCCGCCGCCGATCACTACGAGATGACGCGGGCGTGTCGCGAGATCGAACACCGTCTCGTTGGTCAGATAGGTCACGCTATCGAGACCGGGGATCGGCGGAACGGCCGGTGACGATCCGGTGGCGATGACAAACCGCCGGGCGGTGACGGCGAGGTCACCCGCCCTGATCTCGCGCGGCCCGGTGAACGAGGCGGATTTCTCGATTACCCGCACCCCGAGCCCGGTGAACCGCTCGACCGAGTCGCTGGGCGCGATCGCCGCGATCACCTTGCGGACGTGCTCGTGGACCAAGCGATGATCGATCGCCGGCGGACCAAGGCTGACGCCGAACCGCTGAACCGTCCGCGCGATTGCGGCGACCTCGGCCGCGGCGAGCAGCGATTTCGAGGGCACGCAGCCGAAATTGAGGCAGTCGCCGCCCATCCGCCCGTGCTCGCACAAAGCGACGCTGGCCCCGAGTTGCGCGGCGCCCGCCGCCACCGAGAGCCCGCCCGAGCCGCCGCCGATCACGCAGATATCGACCGAAATCCGCTCCATGCCCCCCCGCTCGCCGGGTAGTCCTCAGCCCGTTCCGGCTTTGCCCGCGTGGCGATGCCGATAGATGACCGGAATCAGCGCCAACACGGCGAGACCCAGAAGCGGCAAAAGGATCGAGGGTGAGAAGATCACCCCAAGATCGGGTTCGCCGCCGGCGTCGAATACCGCCCCCAGCCCGCTGCCAACGCTCGCGTAAACGATTCCTCCTGGGATAATGCCGAAGAATGTCGCCACGATGTAAGTCGCGAGCCGCACGCCGAGGAACGCCGGCACCAGGTTGACGATGAAGAACGGAAAGATCGGTACCAGCCGCAGCACGAGAAGGTAGCTGAGGGCATCGCGCCGGAAGCCTTCCTCCATCCGCTCGATCGCCGAACCGGCGCGGGCGCGCAACGCATCGGCGAAGGCATAGCGCGCGGCAAGGAACACCGCGGTCGCGCCGATCGTCGCGCCAATCACCGCAGAACCGGCGCCGAGGATGGTTCCGAACAGGAACCCGCCTGATAGCGTCAGCAGCGTGGCGCCGGGAAGCGAGAACGCGACCACCGTTATATAGACCAATATGAAGACGAACGGCGCCAGCGCGCCAAGCTTTTCGACCATGGCGACGACCGTCGCCCGTTGTTCGGCGAGCGTCGCAAAGCTCGCATACCGCTGCAGACCGAGCGCGAAGAAGAGGACCAGGCCGACCGCCAAGACGGCAACCGGCAGGAACCGCAGCGGTCCGCGAGGCTTGGTGGCCGGTTCAAGATGTTCCATGCGGTCTCGCGTCAGGCGATGTCGGCCAGGGTGCGGCCCAACAAAAGGCGACTCTAGCCTGACCGGGAAACCTCCGGCAATCATTTGAACGTGAACGAATTTTCGCCACTGCCGGCGATTCTAGCCGGCGATTGACTTAGCCGGGGGGCCCCTTTATAAGCCGGAGCCTGTTTTTGAGGCCCCTCCTCGACCTTGGGGCGCGATTTCCGGAGACCGCTCGTGAAGCGCACGTACCAGCCGAGCAAGCTCGTTCGCAAGCGCCGGCACGGCTTTCGGACCCGCATGGCGACGGTGGGAGGCCGCAAAGTGCTGGCTACCCGCCGGGCCAAGGGTCGCAAGCGGCTCTCGGCCTGAGAGCCGCCCGAGGCTCTTTCCATCATGGGCGTGTCGCTCGGGCGCCTGACCCGGCGTCCGGAATTTCTCCGCGTGGCCGGGTCGCGGCGCAAATTCGCCGCCAAGGGTCTCGTGCTCCAAGCGCGGCGGCGTGAGGAGGATGATCCTCCCGCAGCCGAAACGGCCCGGATCGGGTTCACCGCGACACGCAAGATCGGTGGCGCGGTGGCGCGCAATCGCGCGCGGCGTCGGTTGCGCGCGGCGGCGCGCGCGGTGATGCCGGATGCCGCCGCGGCCGGCTGGGACTATGTTCTGGTCGCGCGCGGCGAGACCTTGACGCGGCCCTACGCCAAGCTGCTCGACGATCTGCGCGCGGCACTCGCCGCGGTGAGCCGTGACCGGGAGAAGCATCGATGAGGGCGCCCGCCACAATTCTCCGCGGAGCCATCCGCATCTACCAGCTCACGCTGGCTTACGCGTTGGGCGGACACTGCCGCTTCGTGCCGAGCTGTTCGCAATACGCCAGCGAGGCGATCGCAATCCATGGCGCCGGGGGTGGCTTGTGGCTCGCGCTCAAACGGGTCGCGCGCTGCAATCCTTGGGTCGCCGGCGGCTACGATCCGGTGCCGCGGAGCGCGCATGACTCCAAGGCGCATGGCCCCACGGCGCGTGGCGACTGTCGCCACCGCGTCTGATCGCCCGGCGACCGCCAAGCGTTCCATTTCATCGACGAGTCACATTCGAATGCCGGATACCGCGACATGATGTTCGACCAGCGCAACCTGATCATCGCCATCGTGCTGTCGATCGCGATCGTGCTCGGCTTCGAATTTCTCTATAACGCGCCGCGCCTCGAGCGCGAACGCGCCCTTCAGGCCGAGCGCGCAAAGAGCCAGGCGACAACCCAAGTCACGCCGCCGGGGCAGCCGGGGACGCCGGCGGCCACGAATGCCAGCGCGCCCTCCGCGCCGGGAGCGGCGCAAGCCGTGGCGGCATCGGCGCTCGCCGACCGCGCGAACGTGATCGCGCGCGGACCCCGCATCCGCATCGAGAGCCCTGACCTTCAGGGATCGATCCTGCTGACGGGCGGCCGGATCGACGATCTGACGCTCACCCACTATCGCGAAACGACCAATCCGACGAGCCCGGCGATCGTTCTGCTGTCGCCGAACGGTACCGCCAATCCCTACTTCGCCGAGCATGGTTGGGTCGCGATCACGCCAGGGATCGCCGTTCCCGGGGCCGACACATTATGGCAAGCCGATCGCCGAATTTTGCGACCAGGCGAGCCGGTGACGTTGTCGTGGGACAACGGAGAGGGTCTGCGCTTCGAGCGCCGCTACGCGATCGAAGGCGAGTTCATGTTCCAGGTGACGCAGCGCGTCACCAATGCAAGCGGCGCCCCGGTTCAGCTCCATGCCTATGGCCTGGCGTCACGTACCGGTACGCCCGCGACGCTCGGCTTTTACATCCTGCATGAGGGGCCGGTCGGCGTGTTCAACGGCACGCTCAAGGAGACGAGCTACGAGGATGTCGTGAAGGCGCGCACGATCGAACAAAAGACGACCGGCGGCTGGATCGGCATCACCGACAAGTACTGGCTCGTCGCCCTGATCCCCGACCAGAAGCGCGAGACGACGACGCGCTTCGCGCACAGCCTGGTTGGCGGCCAAGATAGATACCAAGTCGATATTCTGGGGCCGGCGGAGACCGTTGCGCCGGGTGCCGGCATGGAGCTGACCACCCGGCTCTTCGGCGGCGCCAAGCAGGTGCGGTTGCTCGACGGTTATGCCGATACGCTTGGCATCACGCTCTTCGACCGCGCAATCGATTTCGGTTGGTTTTGGTTCCTCACCAAGCCGATCTTCAAGCTGCTGGATTTCTTCAACCAGCTCATCGGCAATTTCGGCCTCGCCATTTTGTTGCTGACGGTGCTGATCAAGCTCGTGTTCTTCCCGCTCGCCAACAAGTCGTACCGGGCGATGAACAAGATGAAGCAGCTCCAGCCCGAGATGGAGAAGCTGCGCGAGCGCTACGGCGAGGACCGCCAGCGCATGTCGCAGGAGATGATGGCGCTCTACAAGAAGACCGGCGCCAACCCGATGTCGGGCTGCCTGCCGGTGGTCATCCAGATCCCGGTGTTCTTCGCCCTCTATAAGGTGCTGTTCATCACCATCGAGATGCGCCATGCGCCCTTCTTCGGCTGGATCCGCGACCTTTCGGCGCCCGATCCGACCACGGTGTTCAACCTCTTCGGTCTAATTCCCTGGACGCCGCCCGATCTCCTGCATGTCGGGGCGTGGCCGCTGGTCATGGGGCTCACCATGTTCTTGCAGCAAAAGATGAGCCCGCAGCCGCCCGACCCGGTGCAGGCCAAGATGTTCCTCGCCCTGCCGGTGGTGTTCACGATCATGCTCGCTGCTTTCCCGGCCGGCCTCGTCATCTACTGGGCATGGAACAACGTACTGTCGGTCTTGCAGCAATGGGTGCTGATGCGCCGGATGGGCATCAAGCCCGGCGGCGGCACGGCGCCCGCCAAGTCGCGGTGACCCTCGGGGCGACCGCCCAATCGCTTGATCGGGAGTCGATCGAGCGTGGCCGCCGGCTGTTCGCGGCGCAATGCAACTTCATCGCCGGCGCTGCCGATCCTGCCTCGCTGCCTGTTCCGGCTTTGCCCGAAATCGCCTTCGCCGGCCGCTCGAATGTCGGCAAGTCGAGCCTGTTGAACGCGCTTACCGGCCGCAAGACGCTCGCCCGCTCCTCGCGCACGCCCGGGCGTACCCAACAGATAAATTTCTTCGATCTCGGCGGCCGGCTGATGCTGGTCGATCTTCCCGGCTACGGCTACGCCCGCGCCCCGCGCGCCAAGATCGGCGGCTGGGGTCGGCTCGTCCGACTTTATCTCGCGCGGCGGCCGAAGCTCGTTCGCACGCTTGTGCTGATCGACGCCCGCCATGGCCTCAAGGAGAGCGATCGAGGGATTTTCCTGCTGCTCGACCGCGCGGCGGTCAGCTATCAGGTCGTTCTAACCAAGATCGACCTCGTGGCGGCGGCGGATCTCGTCACGCGAACGGCCGAGATCGCGGCCGAGCTTGCCCGCCATCCGGCGGCCTACCCGGCGCTCGCCGCGACCAGCGCGGCGACCGGCGGCGGAATACCTGAGCTACGGGCGATGCTGGCGACGCTCGCGGGCTTGGGCTAAAGTCCGGCGCCACTCAGCCAGGCCGGGGATGAACGAGGGACGATGAGCGCCGATCTCGACAAGAAATTCGACGAGGCGATGGCGAGCGCCCGGACCTTGTCCGAGGCGCTGCCGTATATGCGCCGGCTCTCGGGCAAGACGATCGTCGCTAAATACGGCGGCCACGCGATGGGCGACGAGCGGGTCGCCCACGACTTCGCGCGCGACATCGTTCTCCTGAAGCAAATCGGCGTCAATCCGATCGTCGTCCACGGCGGCGGCCCGCAGATCGGCAAGATGCTGGAGCGGCTCAAGATCAAGAGCCAGTTCGTCGACGGGCTCCGGGTCACCGACGCCGAGACGGTGGGCATCGTCGAGATGGTCCTCTCCGGCTCGATCAACAAGGAGATTACCGCGGCGATCAACGCCGCCGGGGGACAGGCGATCGGGCTCTCGGGCAAGGACGGCAACCTGATCGTCGCGCGCAAGCTCACCCGCACCAAGCGCGATCCCGATTCCAATATCGAGCGGGTGCTCGATCTCGGATTCGTCGGCGAGCCGGCGCGGATCAATCCGCAGATTCTCGCCGGCCTGGCGCGCGCCGATCTCATTCCGGTGATTGCGCCGATCGGGGTCGGCGAAAAGGGCGAGACCTTCAACATCAACGCCGACACCGTCGCCGGCGCGGTCGCCGGCGCGCTTGCCGCGACCCGGCTTTTGCTGCTGACCGACGTGCGCGGCGTGCTCGACAAGCAGGGCAAGCTCATGCCGACGTTCAGCGTCGCGGAAGCGCGCGCGCGGATCGCCGACGGAACGATCACCGGCGGCATGATCCCGAAGGTGGAGACCTGCCTCGCGGCGGTCGAGCGCGGGGTCGAGGCGGCGATGATCCTCGATGGCCGCGTGCCGCACGCCATTCTGCTCGAGCTTTTCACCGAACGCGGCATCGGCACGCTCATTGGCCGCGCGACCTGAACTCGTCGGACATCGAAACGGCAGGGAACAATGGATCCGACCGCGTTGCAGAAGGTCATCGACGAGGCATGGGAGGGCCGCGACAAGCTCGGCCTATCGACCACGGGCGC
>CAZLYV010000099.1:1407-9016 GCA_964563665.1 uncultured Acetobacteraceae bacterium | reverse complement strand
CCGTGGCAAGCCAGCGCGAAAGCGGCCGCCACATCGCCTCGGCCGCGCCGGCCGCCGCCACCATTCCGATATGACCAAGCGGCGGCGATAGCCGCTCGGCGCCCGGAATGGCGCGCACCAGCGCCTCGGCCGAAGCCGGCGGTACGATGCGATCGCGTTGCGGCACGACGACCAATGTCGGCACGTCGAGCGACGCGGGATCGATACGCTGCCCATTGACGCGCCAGGCGCCGCCGGCCGGCGTGTTGTCGCCATACCAGCCCTGGATGCATTCGGCGGCGACCGCGGCGGTCAACGGCACGCCGTCATTGAGCCAATCCTCGAGCGCCACGAACTCGGCGGCGCGCGCGCTCGCCGGATCGAGCCGCCCGAAGGCGCAAAACTTGCGCGCCACCTGGAAGGGATCGAGCGTGAAGAACAGCGCTTGCAGCCCGTCCACCGGCAGTTCGCCCAGGCGATCGATGATCGGCTGCCAGCCGGCCATCGCGCGGGCAAGCGAGCGCGAAAGCTGCGGGCGATCGGCATGAAAATCCCACGGCGTCGCCAGCAGCACCAGCGACGCGACGTCGCGCCGCCGGAGCTGTGCCAGCGCCAGCGCAAGCAGGCCGCCCATGCAATAGCCGATCACCACCGGGGCGCGGCCGGTCGCTTGGCGAACCTGATCGAGCGCCGCCGAAAGCCGGCCGGCGATGTATTGGCTGAGCGCGAAGCTTCGCTCTTCGGGGCCGGGCCGGTCCCAGTCGACGAGGAACGTCCGGAATCCTTCGGCGGCAAGAAAGCGCATCAGGCTGCGGCCGGGAGCGAGATCGACGATGTAGGCGCGATTGATCAGCGAGGGCACGACAAGCAGCGGCAAACCGTCGGCGCGGCCGCCAAAATCGCTGAGCTGCGTCGTGCCGGCGCGCCAGATTACCGGTGGGTTCTCCAGCGTGCGGGCATAAGCATGGTTGCGATAATTTCGAATTCCGATTTCAAGCGCGTCGAGCCTAGCGCGCATCTCGCGGCCGACCGCGTGCGTGAAGGCCTCAGGATCGACCGCCGCGACGTCGCGTTCCAGCGCCTCGGCCGGAGCCTTGAGTTCCGCTCGCCACGCCAGCCGGAGATGCGTCGCTGCCGCCGGCGCGCTCGAGGACGACGAGCCGTTTCTCAAGTACGGCAATGCGGCGGCGGAGTTCAGCCAGGTCAGCGCCGCCGTCGCCAAATGCAGCGGCAGCGGGCGCGGACCCAGCCGGCGCCGCGCCGGATGCCCGGGGCCCGCGGGAGGGTTCGCCTGTTGCGCTTCTGGCTTGCTCATCGCGCCCTTGCCTGCCCGCGCCGCTCGTATTGGTACCCGACTGTGCCGCCGCCCACAGACCCGCCCAACCGGCCGGACCCATCGTCGCGATTGCCTGGAACAGCCGACCGAAGGTTTCGACGAGCTCGGCATCGGCCGCCATCGCGCTTACCTGATCCTGCCACAGATCGAGGTAGCGCTTGGCGAGCGATTCGAGATCAGGCGGCTCGGTCATCGGGATAACTATAGCCTAGCCGGTATGGCGCTCGCCACCGGTGGAGACGCGCGGCATCGCGACCCGTCGCACGTCTCAGTTCGTCGCGCCGCGGCGCTGCGAGGACTTCGCCGATGGATTCGTTTCGCCTTGCGCCACCGACATGATCCAGTCGCAAAACGCCTTGAGCGGCGGCTTTACCGCGAGCCGTCGGGGATAGATCAGATGGTACTCGCTCATACGGATGACGATCTTGGGAAAGGGCGCCGCCAGCACGCCGGTTTCGAGGTCCTGCCCAAGGCATGGTTCCGTCGCCATCGCTACGCCGAGGCCCTGCGCCGCCGCCTGAAGGGCGAAATAGAAATGGTCGAACTTCGGCCCGGCCTCCGCGTCGATCCCCACGACGCCAGCCGCCCGCAGCCACTCGACCCATGCCTGCGGTACGGACAGCGAATGGAGAAGCGTGTAGTGGCGGAGATCGGCCGGCGTGCGCAGACCCGGTGCGCGCCCCAGCAGCCTTGGACTGGCGACGGGAAACATCGTCTCGACCAGAAATGGCGTCGCGACGAGATCGCGCCACGCCTCGTCCTTCGCCAACGCGGTCCGCGCGAACCCCTTCGGCAGGCTGCGGATCGCCACGTCGAATCCGTCGCGCGCGAAGTCGATGCGCGCCGATGTCGTCGCAAGACGCAGCTCGACCGACGGCCATTTCGCCTGAAAGGAAGGCAGTCGCGGGATCAGCCAGCGCATGGCGAAGGTCGGCGGCACATTCACCGATAACATCCGTGCCTGGCGGTCACCGGCGACCGCCGATGTCGCGGCATCGATCTCCTCGAACGCCAGGCTGAGCGTACCGGCGTAGCGCCGCCCGGCCTCGGTCAGCACCACGCCGCGCCCTTCGCGACGCAATAGCGTACTCCCCAGATGCGCTTCGAGCGCGCGCACCTGGCGGCTCACCGCGCCATGCGTGACGTGAAGCTCGGCGGCGGCGCGGACAACGGCGCCGTGCCGGGCGACGGCTTCGAAGGCGCGCAACGCAGACAGCGGGGGAAGGCGTCTTGGCATGCTGTATATGTGATCTGAGCGCACATAATAGCGCCCAAATCCTGGCTTGTTAACTGATCATTTTCTGCCAATTTATCAGCGAAAATTCAATCAATTGGCCAAGGATAAATTGGGAAATAAAATCACCAATCCGCGATTCCGCGAACAACCCTCCCGGGACCCCGCAGCGAGATCGCTCGTCGAATGGGCGATGATTTGCGTCAATCCCGACATATGGCCGCTTCGCGCCGCAGCAAGCGACGCCATCGCGTGCCGACCCAATGCGGCGCGCCCGGTTGCCAAGCTCTGGCAAAGATTTCGCGCCCTGCTTGCGATTGCCGGAATGACAAGGTTACGCGACTGATGCCGCGCGCGCTTGCCACCGCCCCGCTGCAATGCAACAATGCCAAAATCATGGGCGTTGAGGCCCGGTTTTTGCGGTGCGGCGGCGCCGGAGCAACGAAGGCATGGAAGCGAGCGAAAAAGAAACGGCCCCGGCGCCGGTGCGGATCAAGAAATACGCCAACCGTCGGCTCTATAACACCGCCACCAGCAGCTACGTCACCCTCGATCACCTCTGCAAGATGGTGAAAGAGGGAAAGGAATTCGTCGTCCACGACGCCAAGACCGGCGAGGAAATCACCCGCCAGGTGCTGACCCAGATCATCGTCGAGGAGGAAGGCAAGGGGCAGAACATGCTGCCGGTGGGTTTTCTCCGCCAGCTTATTTCGTTCTACGGCGACAATCTGCAGGCGCTGCTGCCGCGTTATCTCGAAACGACGATGGCGAGCTTCGCGCGCAACCAGGAGCAGATGCGCCATTACCTGCATGGCACCCTCGGGAATCTCTTTCCCTTCGGCACCCAGATCGAGGAGATGGCCAAGCAGAACATGGCGTTGTTCGAAAACGCGATGAAGATGTTCACGCCGTTCAACGTTCCGGGCGCCGGTCGTAGCGGCGGCGAAGCCCGTTCCGAGGACGAGCGCGGCGGCGGCCCGAGCGGTATCGACATCGAGCAACTCAAGACGCAGCTCGAGGCGATGCAGAAGCGCCTCGACGAGATGGCGAAGAAGAAGGACTGATAGGCGGCGCCGGCGAGCATTATTTGCCTGCGGCGCGGCCGCGCGCGATATCGTTCAACGCACTGGATTTTCCGGCCCACGGCCGCGATAGGCATCGATGAACGCGGCCGCCGCGGCGGCATCGAAGCGTTCGAGATCGAGCGTCTTCGTCCATGCGGTCAGCACGATGCGGCCACCCAGCCCCGCCATCGGTGCGACCACGACGCCGTCCCATTGTCCGTTGAAGCGCTCGCTCCAGCCGCGGAGCGTTTTCAGCGCGTCATCACCCGGCCGTTCGAAATAGATCACGATGTTGCCGTGCTCGAGCGCGTGCACCAGCAACGTCGGCGGCTGACTTTGCGAATACAACCCGGCGCGAACCCAGTTGGGGTCGTGCGGGCCGGAGGTCGGAAAGCGGCTGGCGTAGGCATATGCCTGGCCAGGGTTGAGGTGCTGCTGGCCCTGGCTTGGGTCCGACTTTACGCGCGCGAGCGCGGGCTTGCCCGCAGCGGCGAGCGTCGCGAAATCATCGCCCGCCCCGGTAAACCACCACAGCGCACCGGCGCCGGCGATCACGGCGCAGGCGCCCAGGATCCATCGACGCATCGCCAATTTCCTCGCGGTCGTCGCCCCTCCGGTCGGCTCGTTCGTGGTGCGTGCTGACCCCTGCGTTGCCATCGCCCCTCCGCTTGGCCAGAAATCAGCCCACGAACGCCGCGGATCTGGCGCGCAACCGAAATACAATACGGCGGGCAGGCAAGGCAAGCCGCCCGCGATCCACCGACTGAAATTGGATGCCGGAGCCGAGGCTTGCCGTCAGGCGGAGCGATCGGGCGCTTGCGTGCGCGCCGTCGCGCCGGCGTTCAGCCATGGCCGATCGATCGACGGGGCGCCGAAATAATAACCCTGGAGATAGCGCACGCCGCGGCGCGCCAGATGCGTCGCTTCCGCCGCCGTTTCGACGCATTCGGCGACCGTCGACAGGCCGAAGCCTTCGGCGAGGCTGAGGAGCGTACGAATGAAGAGCTGGTTGTCCACGTTGTCGGCGAGCCCGCGGACGAACGAGCCGTCGATCTTCACGCAATCGACCGCGAGCGCCTTCAGGTTGCGGAAAGAGGTGTAGCCCGCGCCAAAATCGTCGAGCGCCACGCGGCACCCGAGATCGCGGACCGCGGCGACGAAGCGCGCCGTTTCCTCGATATCCTCGAGCGCCACCGTCTCGGTGATCTCGATGGTGAGACGGCGGGCGACGTCCGGGCGGCCCTTTAGCGCCGCATTGAGCGAGCGCAGCCACGATCGGTCGGCCGCGGTAAGCCCCGAAATGTTCAGCGCCAGGCGCACCTCGCCATGGCGCGTGAGCTCTTCGATCGCGAGGTCGAGCGCCCGCCGGTCGAGTTGACGCATGAGGCCCGATTGCTCGACAACCGGCAGGAACGCGCCGGCCACGACCAAGGATCCGTCCTCGCGCCGCAGGCGAAGCAGGCATTCATAGTGATCGATCGAATAGTCGCGCGCATCGACCACCGGCTGGAAGGCGAAGATGACGCGATCCGATTTGAGCGCCGTTTGAACTTCCTCGGTGATCGCCAGCGACTGTCGGCGTGTCTGGCGTTGTTCCTCCGAGTCATGAAAAACGACGAAGCAGTTGCGGCCGGCGCCCTTGGCCTCCTTGAGCGCGCTCTCGGCCCGGCTCATCGCCTCGTGGGCGGTGGTCGTGGTCACGTCGTCGAAGCGCGCGGCGCCGACCGAGACCGTGACATGGATCGATCCGCTCGGCGTGTCGATCGGCGTGTTGCGTATCGATTGCAGGATCTTCTCGGCGGCGGCGGCGAGATCATGCTCGGGACAATGGCCGAGCACGACGCCGAAGCGATCGCCGCCGAGCCGGCCGACGACGTCGGCGGCGCGCAGGCAGCGATCGAGGCGCTGACTCACGCCGACGATGACCGCGTCCGCGGTTTCGTAGCCGAACGCCTCGTTGATCGTCGACAGCTTGTCGATGCCGACCGAGAGGTAAGCGCCAGCGCTGCGATAGCGCGCGCCAAACGCGATCGCGTGCTCGAGCGCCTCCTTGAGACGCGTGCGGTTGAAGTGACCGGTGAGCTCGTCAAAATTGGCGAGAAACTCGAGCTGCGCCTCGCGCTGCTTGCGCGCGGTAACGACGCGCATCGTGCCAAACATGCGGGCCGGCCGGCCATCGGCGCCAAAGCGCACTTGGCCACGATCCTGCACCCAGATGAGCCGGCCTTGACCGCCGCGAATACGATATTCGCACTCGAACGGTTCGCGCGTGGTGAAATGATGCGACAGCGCCTTGAAACGGCGCGGCAGGTCCTCGACGTAGATGAATTTGTGGAGTGCGTCGCTCGATGACGGCTCGGCGCCGACGCGGCCGAACAGGTCGCCCGCCGGACCGACCCACACAATCGTGTCGGCGCGTACATCCCAGTCGTAAATGACGTCGCCCGCTGCCGCGAGCGCTTCCCGCAATCGCTCGAGTTCCTGGTCCCTTTGCGGCATCCGGCGTGTGTCCCGAGGCTGCGGGCGTTGGCGCTGCGGGGGCGGCGCCCAAATCTTGCCGAACGAGCACCCTGCTGCGGCCCACCGGCAACTTGAAGTTTATCGCCGCGTTCCTTAAGAAACGTTGAAAATTGGAGCGATTACGGGATCCGCTTGAGCGCCGCGCCGAGGATTCCAAACATCTGATCTATATGGTCTTTTTCAAGGATCAGTGGGGGCGACAAGGCGATGATGTCGGCCGTGGTGCGAATGAGCAGTCCATTTTCAAAGCAATCCAGAAAAATCTCGAAGGCGCGCTTGGCGGGCGCATCGGCCCGCGGCTCGAGCTCGATCCCGGCGATGATGCCGAGATTGCGCAGGTCGATCACGTGCGGCGCCCCATTCAGCGAATGCACCGCGTCCTGCCAATAGGCGGAAAGATCGCGCGCGCGCTCGAACAACCCCTCGTCGTTGTACACCTGGAGCGTGGCAAGCCCCGCGGCGGCGGCGACGGGATGTCCCGAATAGGTGTAGCCGTGGAACAGCTCGATCATATGTTCCGGCCCTTGCATGAAGGCATCGTAGATGCCTTTGCGTGCGAAGACCGCGCCCATCGGCACCGTGCCGTTGGTGAGTCCCTTGGCGACCGTCATCAGGTCCGGCATCACGGCGAAATATTCGGCGGCGAAGCTGGCGCCCAACCGTCCAAAGCCGGTGATCACCTCGTCGAAAATCAGCAGGATGCCGTGCTTGTCGCAAATCTTGCGCAGTCGTTCGAGATAGCCCTTGGGCGGCACGAGCACGCCGGTCGAACCGGCGACGGGCTCGACGATCACCGCGGCGATCGTCGAGGCGTCGTGGAGCTGGACCAGGTTTTCGAGCTCGTCGGCGAATTCGACGCCATGCGACGGCACGCCGCGCGAATAGGCGTTGCGCTTAGGGTCGTGCGTGTGCGGCAGGTGATCGACCATCGGCAAGCCGGACCCGAACCACTTCCGGTTATTGGCGATGCCGCCCACCGAAATGCCGCCGAAGCCGACGCCGTGATAGCCTCGCGCGCGGCCGATCAGACGCCGGCGCGTCGCTTGCCCTTTCGCTTGATGGTAGGCGAGCGCGATCTTGAGCGCGGTGTCGACCGCTTCCGAGCCCGAATTGGTGAAGAACACATGGTCGAGATCGCCGGGCAGCATGGCGGCAAGCCGGCTTGCGAACTCGAAGGCGATCGGATGGCCCATCTGGAACGCCGGCGCGTAATCCATCCGCCCCACCTGGTCGCGGATCGCCGCGACGATCGGCTCGCGGCAGTGGCCGGCATTGACGCACCACAGGCCGGCCGTGCCGTCGAGAACTTTGCGCCCGTCGGCCGCGGTGTAGTGCATGTCCTTGGCGCCGACAAGGAGCCTTGGTTTCTTCTTGAACTGCCGGTTGGCGGTGAAGGGCAGCCAGAGCGCTTCGAGATTGTTCGGATCGACGGTTTTTTGGGCGAGGCCTTGCATCGGTATTTCCTCTAGCGGGCGG
>CAZLYV010000099.1:0-1307 GCA_964563665.1 uncultured Acetobacteraceae bacterium | reverse complement strand
CATGCGTATCTGCGTCTTTGGGCCGGGCGCCATCGGCGGGTACATAACGGCCCGGCTGGCGAACGCCGGCTTCGCGGTCGCGTGCATCGCGCGCGGCGAGCACCTCGCAGCAATTCGCGCGCACGGCCTGACGCTCGAATCCGGCGGCCGGACCGATATCGCGCGGCCGCTTGCCACCGACGATCCGGCCGAATTGGGCCCGCAGGATTTCGTGATCCTGACCTTGAAGGCGCATCAGCTTCCGGCGGCGGCGGATAGCATCGCCAAGCTCGTCGGGCCCGAGACGACGCTGGTCACCTGCATGAATGGAATGCCGTGGTGGTACTTCCACGGGCTCGACGGACCGCTGGCGAGTACGCGGCTCAGCAGCGTCGATCCGGACGGCACGCTTTATGAAAAGCTGCCGCCGGCGCAGACGCTGGGCGCCGTCGTCTATATCTCCGGCGAGGTCCGTGGCCCGGGCGTGGTGCGGCATACCTACTCGAACCGTTTGCTGGTCGGCGAGCCGAACGGCACGACGAGCGCGCGGGTCACCGCTTTTGCGCAAGCGATGGAGAAGGCGGGGCTGGTTTGCCCGGTCCGCCCGAACATCCGCAATGAAATCTGGCTCAAGCTGTGGGGCAATTTGTCGTTCAATCCGATCTCGGCGCTGACCGGCGCCACGCTCGTCGCCATGGCGACCGATCCCGGCGTGAGCGCCGTCGCCCGCGCGATGATGATCGAGGCGGAGCAGGTGGCGTCCCGGCTCGGCGTCATCTTTCCGATCGACGTCGACCGCCGGATCGCCATCGCCGCCGAGGTGGGGGCGCACAAGACCTCGATGCTGCAGGACCTCGAGCGGGGGCGGACGATCGAGCTCGACGCGCTCTTGGGCGCCATCGTCGAGCTGGGCGGGCTCCTCGGCGTGGCGACGCCGATGTGCGGGTCGATTCTGGCGCTGGCGCGCCAGCGGGCGCAGCTCGCCGGGTGTTACGCGGGCTGAAGCGATGACACGACGGACGGTATCAAGCACCAGTCCCTGTATCGGCGTCTGCCAGCTCGATCCGGCGAGACAAATCTGCCGCGGCTGCGGACGCACCATCGCCGAGATCGCCGCGTGGCCGAATTTGCCCGAGGATGAGCGGCGCGCGATCCTGGCGCGGCTCGAGGCCACTGTGCCGTCGGCTCCGCGCGAGCCGTAATCGGGCGGTCGGTCACTCGGCTGGCCGCTCCTCTCTTCATTCGGCAATCACGCGATCGGCCACGGTTCCGGGGCCGCCGAACCGCCACAGGCCAAGCGTGCCGATGGCGATGTACACCGCTCCGCA
>CAZLYV010000098.1:1660-9028 GCA_964563665.1 uncultured Acetobacteraceae bacterium | reverse complement strand
GAGAACAGGCGCGGCTCGATCTCGTCGATGGTGAAGCCGGAGACCGGGCAGGCGAACTTGGCGGAAAACGTCGTCCGCTCGCCCGTATCGGCGTTCTCGGCGAACAGCAGGCCATCGGCCAACGACAGCGCGGTCTCGACCGAATCGGCAAGCCGGTTGCCGAGATCGGGCCGCACGACGAGGCGGTCGACCACGACCTCGATGTCGTGCTTGCGCTTTTTGTCGAGCGCGGGCGCCGCCTCGATCTCGTACATCTTGCCGTCCACCTTGACCCGTTGGAAGCCGCGCTTCTGGAGATCCTGCAGCTCCTTCTTGTATTCGCCCTTGCGGCCGCGAATGATCGGCGCCAGGAGATAGAGCCGCGTGCCTTGCTTCATCGCCATGATGCGATCGACCATCTGCGTGACCGTCTGGCTCTCGATCGGCAGACCGGTCGCGGGCGAGTAGGGAACGCCGATGCGCGCGAAAAGCAGGCGCAGGTAATCGTAGATCTCGGTCACCGTACCGACGGTCGAGCGCGGATTCTTCGAGGTCGTTTTCTGCTCGATCGAGATCGCCGGCGACAGGCCTTCGATCAGATCGACGTCGGGCTTTTGCATCAGCTCGAGGAATTGGCGCGCGTAGGCCGAAAGGCTCTCGACATAGCGCCGCTGCCCCTCGGCATAGATGGTGTCGAAGGCGAGCGACGACTTCCCCGAGCCCGAAAGCCCGGTCAGCACGACCAGCGCATCGCGCGGAATGTCCACGTCGATGTTTTTCAGATTGTGCTCGCGGGCGCCGCGAATGCTGATCGTTTTTTGCATCGCTCGCTATCAATTCGGGGGCAGCCGCGTCGTCCATCAGCGGCCGCGAGATACGAATATAGGTCGCCCAACCGGCGAAGGCGACCCCCCATCGGAAGGGCCTGCGGCGGGATCAAAAGCGATTGGAGCGATCGCTGCCGATTGTGTAGAGTGCCGCCCTCGGCACCCCTTTCGAACTCACGAGGACTCGCCATGGCGGGCAGCGTCAACAAGGTCATTCTGATCGGCAATCTCGGCCGCGATCCTGAAATCCGTACCTTCCAGAACGGCGGGCGGGTCGCCAATCTTTCGGTTGCCACATCGGAGAGTTGGAAGGATCGCACGACCGGCGAGCGCAAGGAAAAGACCGAGTGGCACCGCGTGGTGATCTTCAACGACAAGCTGGTGGAAGTCGTTGAAAAATACCTGCGCAAGGGCGCCAAGGTCTACCTCGAGGGGCAGCTCGAGACGCGGAAATGGACCGACCAGTCGGGCGTCGAAAAATACTCGACCGAGGTCGTCCTGCGACCGTTTCGCGGCGAACTCACCATGCTCGATAGCCGCGGCGGCGGCGGGGCCGGCGGGGGCGGCGGGGGCGACCCTGGCAACGGCGGCGGACCGAGCGACGAGAGCGGGGGAAGTGCGCCGCCATCCTCGGGTCGCACCGGAGGCGGCGGCGGCCGGCAGAAATCCGATCCGCTGGACGACGATATCCCGTTTTGAGCCGCCGCGCTCGACGATGCAAGCACGGCGGATTTTCCCGGCCGGCGGCCTATTCGATGACCGACTCGGGAAGGGCGGCACGGCCCCCGTCACCTGGCGCAAAGAAGGGCGTGGAAGGGCTTTCGTTTACAGCGACATATTAAGTTTGTGTCTAATATAAATATATTGTCTTAGCGTATTGATATAACGATATAAAAATTGATTGTATAATGTAAATTGTAAGTTTTTCGACAGGGCTATTTTTAGCGCTTTGGTCGACGTTGTTCGCGCTTGCGCCAACTGCTAGATTGCGCCCGCGTTAATACTCCCTTTTGCCCCCATTTTCCGGCGTCGGCCGCCCGGGGTTCTGAACCGCGGAAATCATCACGTTGACCCAGGCT
Source organism: uncultured Acetobacteraceae bacterium (assembly GCA_964563665.1). Classification (GTDB taxonomy): domain Bacteria; phylum Pseudomonadota; class Alphaproteobacteria; order CACIAM-22H2; family CACIAM-22H2; genus CAZLYV01. The sequence continues at coordinate 7,143 of CAZLYV010000098.1, read as the reverse complement.
TCGTCACCCAAGCCCTACGACATCACGCCGATCACCATCGAAGAGGAGATGAAGCGCTCCTACCTCGATTACGCGATGAGCGTGATCGTGGCGCGCGCGCTCCCCGACGTGCGCGACGGGCTGAAGCCGGTTCACCGGCGCATCCTCTTCGCCATGAACGAAGCCGGTTATGACTGGAACCGTCCATACCGCAAATCGGCGCGCGTGGTGGGCGACGTCATGGGCAAATACCACCCCCACGGCGACGCGGCGATTTACGACGCAATGGTGCGGATGGCGCAGGATTTCTCGATGCGGCTGCCGCTAATCGACGGGCAGGGCAATTTCGGCTCGATGGACGGCGACCCGCCGGCAGCCATGCGCTACACCGAAGCGCGGATCGACAAGGCGGCGGCGGCGCTGCTCGTCGACATCGACAAGGAAACCGTCGATTACCAGCCGAATTACGACGACTCCTCGCAAGAGCCGACCGTATTGCCGGCGCAGTTTCCGAACTTGCTGGTGAACGGCGCCAACGGAATCGCGGTCGGCATGGCGACCAACATCCCGACCCACAATCTTGGCGAGGTGATCGATGCCTGCTGCGCCTTCATCGACAACCCCGAGATTTCGATCGACGATCTTCTGGCGCTGATACCGGGGCCCGATTTCCCGACCGGCGGCATCGTGCTCGGCAAGGCCGGCTTGCGCGAGATATACCGCACCGGCCGCGGGTCGATCGTCATCCGGGGCCGCGCGGCAATCGAGGAGCTGCGCAAGGACCGCATGGCGATCATCGTCAGCGAGATCCCGTTCCAGGTCAACAAGTCGCGGCTGATCGAGCGCATGGCCGAGGTCGCCCAGGAGAAGATCATCGACGGCATCGCCGACCTTCGCGACGAGAGCGATCGCGATGGCGTGCGCGTGGTCATCGAGCTAAAGCGCGACGCCAATCCCGAGGTGGTCCTCAATCAGCTTTACCGTTACACGCCGCTGCAGACCAGTTTCGGCGTCAACATGCTGGCGCTCAACGGCGGTCGGCCGGAGCTGATGGGGCTCAAGGACGTGATCGTCGCCTTCGTCGCCTTCCGCGAGGAGGTGATCACCAAGCGTACCCGCTTCGAGCTGCACAAGGCGCGCGAGCGGGCGCATCTCTTGGTCGGCCTGGCGCTCGCCGTGGTCAATCTCGATCCGGTGATCAAGATCATCCGCGAGGCGCCCGATCCGGCGATCGCACGGGCGCGACTGATGGAGACGCCCTGGTCGGTCAAGGATATCGGCGCGTTCATCGAACTCATCAACGAGCCGGGGCGAGGGATCGTCGAGAGCGCTTATCGGCTATCCGAGGAGCAGGCGAAGGCGATCCTCGATTTGCGGCTCCAACGCCTGACCGGGCTCGAGCGCGACAAGATCGGACAGGACCTGAAGGATCTGGTGGCGCAGATCTCCGACCTCGTCGACATTCTCGGCTCGCGCAAGCGGCTCTACGACATCATGCGGCGCGAGCTCACGGCGATGAAGGAGGAGTTCCAGGACAAGCGCCGCACCACGCTCGAGGAGGGCGGTGTCGATCAGGACATCGAGGACCTGATCCAGCCCGAGGACATGGTGGTCACGGTCACCCATGGCGGCTACATCAAGCGCGTGCCGCTATCGACCTATCGCGCCCAGCGGCGCGGCGGGCGCGGGCGATCCGGCATGGCGACGCGCGAGGAGGATTTCCTGTCCGAGGTGTTCGTCGCCAACACGCACGTTCCGGTGCTGTTTTTCACCTCGCGCGGCATCGTTTATCAGCTCAAGGTCTACCGGCTGCCGCTCGGCACGCCGCAGGCCCGCGGCAAGGCGATGAACAATCTGCTGCCGCTCGCCGAGGGCGAGACCATCTCGACCGTCATGCCGCTGCCGCAGGACGAACGCAAATGGAGCGAGCTCAACCTGATCTTCGCGACCTCGAAGGGCAATGTGCGGCGCAACGCGCTCACCGACTTCCTCAACATCAAGGCGAACGGCAAGATCGCCATGAAGCTCGAGGAAGAGGGCGAGCGCCTGATCGGCGTCCAGCCATGCAGCGAGCGCGAGGACGCGCTCATCGCCACGCGCGGCGGCAAGTGCATCCGCTTCGCCGTTTCCAAGGTTCGCGTCTTCAGCGGCCGGACCTCGACCGGCGTGCGCGGCATCAGGCTCGCCGAGGGCGACGAGGTCATCTCGATGTCGATGCTCCGCCACGCCGAATTCGCCGTCGAGGAGCGCGACGCCTATTCGCGCATGGCGAAGGCGCGCGGCCGCGGCAATGGCGAACCCGAGGCGCCGGAAGCGGGCGGCGCCGAGGCCGAAGCCGTGGCGATGGCGGGCGCGCCACAGGTTACGCTGAGCGAGGAGCGGTTCGCGGCCTTCGCCGAGCAGGAGGAGTTCATCCTCTCCGTCACTTCGAATGGCTTCGGCAAGCGGACCTCGGCCTACGAGTATCGCGTCACCGGCCGCGGCGGCCAGGGCATCGCCAACATCGAAACGACCGAGCGCAACGGCAATGTGGTCGCCTCGTTCCCGGTGCGCCAGAATGACCAGATCATGCTGGTCACCAACGGCGGGCAACTCATTCGCACGCCGGTCGACGACATTCGCATCGCCGGGCGGAAGACTCAGGGCGTGGTTCTGTTCAAGGTCGGCGAGCGCGAGCGCGTGATGTCGGTCACCCGGCTCGGCGACGAGAACGAGGCGGCGGGAGCCGAGACGAATGGGGTCGAGCCGGCCGGGAGTGCGGCCGGCGGCGAGGGGACGGGCGATGGAATTCCCGGCGGGGCGGGGAGCGATTGAGGAGAGGCGCCATGGCCGAGCCGCGTATCGCCGTCTATCCCGGCACCTTCGATCCGGTGACCAATGGGCACATGGATATCATCCTGCGCGCCGCCACGCTGGCCGACCGGCTGATCGTCGCGGTCGCGGTCAATGCCGGCAAAGGGCCGCTGTTTACGCTCGACGAGCGCACCGCCCTGTTGCGCGAGGAACTCAAGTCAAATAATCACCGCATCGGCGATCGGGTCGAGGTGCGTCCATTCGACACGTTGCTGATGAAATTCGCCAAGAGCGTGGGCGCCAGCGTGGTCGTCCGGGGATTGCGCGCGGTTTCCGATTTCGAATACGAGTTCCAGATGGCCGGCATGAACAAGCGCCTCAATCCCTCGGTCGAGACGGTGTTCTTGATGGCGTCGGAATCCAACCAGTTCATCTCCTCGCGCTTCGTCAAGGAGATCGCGCGGCTCGGCGGCGACGTGACGCATTTCTTGAGCCCGCGCGTCGCCGCCCGCGTGGCCGACGTGCTGGCGCGCGGCACGGCCGTAGCCGCCGATGACTCTCCGCGCACGACCATACCGACATTGGGCGTCAAGACGCCGCTTTAGGCGCCTCTCGGGCCGCACCAGATCCGGAATCGGCGTACGATCCCACCACAGCCACCCGGCCAGGACCGAACCATGGCTCTGCCGCAGCCTTTGCCGAGCGCGGGCGATTTGGGGCGCGACCACGCCATCGCCGCTCGCGATCTTTCCGTCGTCATCCCGATGTTGGACGAGGCGGAGAACGTATTGCCGCTGCTTGGCGAGGTGGAGGCGGCGCTGACCAGTCTGCCGCTAAGCGAGCTCTCGAGCGAGATCGTCGTCGTCGATGACGGCAGCCGCGATCAAACGCCCGAGCGCCTTGCCGAGGCAAAGCGGGCGATCGGCCGGCTTCGCGTCGTCCGCCACCAGATGCGCTGCGGACAGAGTACGGCGCTGTGGAGCGGAATCAGCGAGGCGCGCGGCGCCTGGATCGCCACGCTTGACGGCGACGGGCAGAACGATCCGGCCGACATCCGGCGTCTTTATGCGGAAGTGCAAGGCGGCGATGCGCGCGACATCGTGCTGGTGACAGGGGTCAGGCGGCAGCGGCGCGATTCATTCATCAAGCGGATATCCTCGCGCATCGCCAATGCGGTGCGCGGCCGGCTGCTCGGCGACCGCGTGCCCGACACCGCTTGCGGGCTCAAGTTGTTTCGACGCCGGGATTATCTTGTGCTCCCGCGTTTCGATCACATGCACCGATTTTTGCCGGCGCTGATGGGCAGCCAGGGCCGGATCGTCCTGGTGGATGTCAACCATCGCCCGCGCACCCGCGGCCGCTCGAAATACGGCACGCTCGATCGCCTGTGGGTCGGTATCGGCGATCTCATCGGAGTCATGTGGCTCAAGCGGCGGTTGATGCGGCCGCTGATCGAGCGCACGGATGATTGACGTGCCGGTCGGGTCCTCAATCGAGGCGCGGTCGAACGCGGCGTTGCTGGCGCTCGCGGTCCTCATCTGGGCGGGAATGGTGGCCGTGGCGCTGGCGTTGCGGCCGGCGCTTCCGCCCGACGAGCTGCGTTATCTTTCGGTCGCCTGGGAGATGTGGAGCAACGGAAATTTCGTCGTCCCGACCTTGAACGGCGATCCTTACAGCCACAAGCCGCCGCTGCTGTTCTGGCTCATCCATCTCGGCTGGGCGGTATTCGGCGTGTCCGAGACCTGGGCGCGGCTCGTCTCGCCGCTCGCCGGACTCGTTTCGATCGGCCTCGCCGCCGGCCTCGCGCGGCGTTTGTGGCCCGAGCAGCTGGCCGCGCGCGGGTTCGCGCCGTTGTTGCTCGCCGGCGGCGGCGGTTTCGCGCTCTATGCCACGCTCACCTATTTCGACACGCTGGTGAGCGCGGCGACGCTCCTTGGTTTGATCGGCGCGATCGACGCTTGGCGCGCCCAGCGACGGGGCGAACGCGCCTGGTCGTCGTGGCTCGTCTATGGGGCGGCGATCGGCCTCGGCGGGCTCGCCAAGGGACCGGTGATCCTGCTTCACCTTCTTCCCGTTGCGTTGCTTGCCCCGCTGTGGGGCGAGGGGAAGCCGCTTGGCGGTTGGCGCCGTCATTACGGCGGGATCGGCTTAGGCGTCCTGGTCGGGTTCGCGATCGCGCTCGGCTGGGCGATCCCGGCGGCCGTGCTCGGCGGTCCTGAATATCGCGCGGCGATTTTTTGGGGCCAGACCGCCGGACGCGTCGCCGAATCATTCGCGCACGCGCGGCCTTTCTGGTGGTACCTGCCGGTGGCGGCGGCGATGCTTTTGCCGTGGCTCATCTGGCCGCGCGCCTGGCGGATGCTCGCCGGCATGCGCCCGTTGTGGCGAGCGGATGAGGGCGTGCGCTTTTGCGCCGTCTGGATCGTCGTGCCGTTCGTCGTCTTCTCCCTCATCAGCGGCAAACAGCCGCATTATCTGCTGCCGCTGATTCCGGGCGCGATGCTGCTGATCGCCCGCGCGATCGATCCCGGCGAAGTCGGACCGGGCCGCGCCGGACGGTTCGAAGTTCTGCCAACGGCGATGCTGGTCGCACTGCTGGGCCTCGTCCAGATCGCCATTGCGGGCCTGCCCGAGGCGACGCTTGTCCGCGTGATGCGTGCACCGCCGTTCTGGTTGGATTCGATCAGCCTTTGGATGGGCGCGCTGTTCGT
>CAZLYV010000098.1:0-1560 GCA_964563665.1 uncultured Acetobacteraceae bacterium | reverse complement strand
TTCCATTTTCTCGGCCGGCTTAAACGGCCGGTCGATGAAATCGAGTCGGCGGACGAACTCGCCGCGTTCATCAAGGCCCACCCCGAGGGCGTGGTGGTCGACTTCGAACCGCGCGCGCGCGCCGCGCCCAGCCCCGATCCCGCCGAGTTCCGGCAGGGCTTCCGCAACCGCTGGATCGTCGTCAAGCGCGCCAGCGACGTGGCCGCCGCGGCCGTGGGTCGACCTGCCGCAGGCGGCTCGTAATCGCCCAAGTTGACCCGGCGCGCCAAGGGCCCTAATTTCGCGGCCAACTTGGCGGTGACCACACGGTACCGCCGGCGCCATACGGTCGAGCCCGTAGCTCAGCGGTAGAGCATCTGACTTTTAATCAGAGGGTCGAGGGTTCGATCCCCTCCGGGCTCACCAATTAAATCAAATGCGCTTGCGCGCCCGGTGCGGCGGCACTTGCGGGAGTTCGTGAATACGCTATCGGGCGGGTGCTTGCGGATTCGTTCCACGTTCGGGTCGACGTGCCCACGAGTGGCGACTTTAATTAGCCCGGGGCCACACCTGCCGTTTGTGCCGCCGGTTGGTAGCCGAACATCCGATAAAAATCGGCACATAGGCGATCAATGGCGCGGATGTCGTCTGCCGAAAGAGCGTTCTTGTGGCGGCCGACGCTCTCGTCCGATACGCCCCGACCGTAAAGGGCTGTCTGCCAAACATTATCCTTGGCGACCGACGCAGCGTAATCGGGCATCGCGTTCCATTGCCGGTCCTTCGTGAAATCGGCCAGCGATATGCGGCAAAATTTCGCGACATTCTGGACGACGGACTCAGTATTGCGGGTTAGGTCCTCGTACTTGATGAAGCACACCCGGCCCGCGAGACCGTGGCGGTCGCTTCCGAGTGCGCTCAAGACCGGCACGTAGAACTGCTTGTAGAATCGGCAAAACGCATCCATGTCGTGTCCAAACTCGACCAAATGGCTCTTCTCGTGTTTCCTTTTTTGACGCTCCGCGACATCAAGCATCGAGGCGATGGCGTCGCGCGGGTCGCGGATGCAAAGAATAAACCGTGCGTCGGGTAGCATCTCCGCCAAATCGCCGAAGTAATAGGTCAGAATGGGATTCTTCAGCACGATCGCCTTGCGCGGGCGCAATTGTTCGCCGGCGATCAACAATAATTGTTCGACGAGGTTCTTCGTGAACCGGTGAAAGTTACCGAGGGTCCCAAAATAATTGGTGATCAGCGGCGAATTGTTGTTCCGCCACCTCGCATAAAGTTGCATCTGCTCGGCCAAATACACGCATTCGTGAATCAGCGCGTGGGTGTCGGGCGACGAACAGATGATGCTCTGCAATAACGTCGTGCCCGTGCGGATCGCTCCGCCGACGAATATCGTTTCCGGTGCCTGACTCATTCCAAATATTTGCCTCGCCCCAATCCTGAAGGGTCATGACGTTGGCCGATTGAGCCGCCGCGGGAACGACGGCGCGCCGCACAAGACACATACTGCGCCCGTGAAGAAATATTAAGCCGTATTTCCCACCGGCCGCCGGGAGGGGTCGATCTGCCCTC
>CAZLYV010000097.1:0-9050 GCA_964563665.1 uncultured Acetobacteraceae bacterium | reverse complement strand
GGACGAATAATGGTCGCGATCCGCCTGCCCGATGGCAGCGTGAAGGACTTTCCCGGCCCGCTGACCGGGGTCGAGCTTGCCCAGGCGATCGGCCCTGGGCTCGCCAAGGCGGCTTTGGCGATGAAGGTCGCAGGTCAGCTGGTCGATCTCAAATCGACCATCTCCAAGGACGCCACGGTTGAAATCGTCACCGCCAAGCACGCCGATGCGCCGGCGCTGCTTCGCCACGACGCGGCGCACGTGATGGCCGAGGCGGTGCAGGAGCTTTATCCGGGGGCGCAGGTGACCTTCGGCCCGGCGACCGAGGACGGGTTTTATTACGATTTTGCGCGCGACGATCCGTTCACTCCCGAGGATCTGCCGAAAATCGAAGCACGGATGCGCGAGATCGTCGAGCGCGACGAGCCGATTATGCGCGAGGCATGGCAGCGCGGGCAGGCGATCCGCTTCTTCAAGGACAGGGGCGAGACGTACAAGGCGGAGTGGATCGAACAGATGCCGGTGGACGAGGAGATCACGGTCTATCGCCAGGGCAACTGGCTCGATCTCTGTAGCGGGCCGCATCTGCCCTCGACCGGCAAGCTTGGCAAGGCGTTCAAGCTGATGAAGATCTCCGGCGCCTATTGGCGCGGCGACCAGCGTAACGCCCAGCTGCAGCGCATCTATGGTACCGCGTGGCCGAGCGAAGCGGAGCTCGCGGCCCATCTCACCCGGCTCGAGGAGGCCGAACGGCGCGATCACCGCCGCTTGGGCCGCGAGATGGGTCTGTTCCACGTTCAGGACGAAGCGGTGGGTTCGGTTTTCTGGCACCCCAAGGGTTGGACGCTGTTCCGCACGCTCGAGGCCTATGTGCGCATGCGGCTGGAGCGCGACGGCTATGTCGAGGTGAAGACGCCGCAGCTGATCGACCGCAAGCTGTGGGAGGCGTCGGGCCATTGGGACAAGTTCAAGGACGCCATGTTCCTCGCCACGCCGCGCGCCGAGGGCGCGAAGGAGTCGGAGGGCAACCACGTCTACGCGATCAAGCCGATGAACTGCCCCGGCGCCGTGCAGATATTCAAGCAGGGCCTCAAGAGCTACCGCGACCTGCCGATCCGCATGGCCGAGTTCGGCGCCTGCCATCGCTACGAGCCGTCTGGCGCGCTGCATGGCATCATGCGCGTGCGTGCTTTCACCCAGGACGACGCGCACATCTTCTGCACCGAGGAGCAAATCACCGCCGAGAGCATCCGCTTCTGCGACCTGCTGCGCTCGGTGTACCGCGATCTCGGCTTCACCGACATCGTGGTCAAATTCTCCGATCGCCCGGCCGTGCGCGCGGGCAGCGACGCGATCTGGGACCGGGCCGAACGGGCGCTCGAAGATGCGTCGATTGCGGCCGGTATCGACCTTGTCCGCAACCCGGGCGACGGTGCGTTCTACGGCCCCAAGCTCGATTTCGTGCTGCGCGACGCGATCGGCCGCGAGTGGCAATGCGGCACGCTGCAGGTCGATTTCGTGCTGCCCGACCGGCTCGACGCGACCTTCATCGGCGAGGACGGGGGTAAGCACCGGCCGGTGATGCTCCACCGCGCGATGCTGGGATCGTTCGAACGATTTTTGGGCGTGATGATCGAGCACTATGCGGGCAAGCTGCCGCTATGGCTTTCGCCCGTCCAGGCGACGATCGCAACGATCACATCGGATGCCGACGTCTATGCGCGCGATGTCATGGCGGCGATGGCCGGCCAAGGGCTTCGCGTCGAGCTCGACCTGCGCAACGAGAAAATCGGCTACAAGGTGCGCGAGCACGCGCTTGCCAAGGTGCCGTTGTTTTATGCCGTCGGCCGCCGCGAGACGGAGACCAAGACAGTGTCGCTGCGCCGGCTTGGCTCGCCATTGCAAGAATCCCTTGCGCTCGACGATGCCATCGCTAGATTTAGCGCCGAAGCCAAGGTCCCTGGCGCTTGACCACAACCGACCGTTCCTGACGGGACACTCCCAGGACCCGCGCCCGCCCTCGCGCGCGGCGCTTGTTGCTGGGAGACGGGAGCGGCTCACGTAACGAAGGAGAAGGCTCGATCGCTCGCTATTCATCTGAGTCCGCGCCGACAAAGGACGGTCCGCGCGTCAACGACCAGATCGACTCCCCCACCATTCGGCTGATCGACGAACGCGGCGAAATGGTGGGAGTCGTCGGTCTCCACGAGGGTCTGCAGATGGCCTACGAGGCCAACGTAGATCTCGTCGAGATCTCGCCCAACGCCGATCCACCGGTTTGCAAGCTGCTCGATTTCGGGAAATACAAATACGAACTGCAGAAGAAGCAGAACGAAGCCCGAAAGAAGCAGAAAGTCATCGACATCAAGGAAATCAAGATGCGTCCGGGCATCGACGATCACGATTACAACGTGAAGATGCGCTCGATGACGCGTTTTCTTGACGATGGCGACAAGGTCAAGGTGACGCTCCGCTTTCGCGGCCGCGAGATGGTTCACGCCGAGCTCGGCGTCCAGCTGCTCGAGCGCATCCGGACCGAGCTCGGCGAACGCGCGAAGGTCGAACAGTCGCCCCGCCTCGAAGGCCGGCAGATGACGATGGTGGTGGCGCCCAAATAGCGCGCGTCCCGGACCGGCGCTGTTGGCCTGCCGCCACCTTGAATGGCGGTCGGGCCGCTGCGACCAGCCGGAAGTTTTACGGTATCAAATTTAAGCTATTCTATAAATACAGCTTGAAATTGAGCCTCGATATGCCGTAATTACAGTTATCGGGATGGCGTTTCCCGCCAACGCCCGGATGCAGGAGAGAAACCAGGGGAGGCATGACAATGCCGCGTACCGGTCGCGCACGTCGCGATATGCACCTGTCGGATGATCCAGAGCCAGTCGATATCCATGTCGGCGGCCGGGTCAGAATGCGCCGTCTGTTCCTCGGCTTGAGCCAGGAAAAGCTCGCCCAGGCGGTCGGCGTTTCGTTCCAGCAATTGCAGAAATACGAGCGCGGGACCAACCGCGTCTCGGCGAGCCGGCTCTATGCGCTCACCAAGTTCCTGGGCGTGCCGGTGTCGTGGTTCTTCGAGGATGCGCCGGGCGATCGCCGGCATTCGAGCGCTGCGGCGGCGCGCGAAGGGCGCGGCGCTGCGGTGGCCGATCCGATGGCGGCGAGCGAAACCGTCAAGCTGGTCAGGGCCTATTACCAGATCCCGGACCCGAAGGTGCGCAAGCGAATCCTCGGCGTCATCCGCTCGGTCGCCGAGCCGCGCGCCACCCGCCCCAGAAAATAGGCTTTCGCGTCCGGCGGGTTTATTCGACGGGCTTGCGGGAATGGCGCCGAGCGCCGCTGAGGCGTCTCGAACAAGCGTCGGCTGTCGGCCAAGTATCGGGCGTCGGCGCGCTCGCCCAAATTGGTAGAATATAGCGTTAGCTCAAAGCCTTGTAGGTTCATTCCAGGTGCCGTGGCGGATGGCGCGGCATGCTTTGGCGCGCCCCTGCCGCGCGGCTTGCCTTATGGCGCGGTGCTTTGTATAACCCTCGCCTTCGCGAGCGGCCACGGCCTTGGGCCCCTTCTGGTGGGTCCGTTGTCACGGGCATGCCCAACCGCTCGCAGGCGCGGGTCCGCGATCCTCGTGGGCCCGTTTTGATGAGCGGCAAGGAGATTAAAAATGCCCAAGCTCAAGACCAAATCGAGCGCGAAAAAGCGCTTCAAGATCACCGGCACCGGCAAGGTGATGGCTTCGGTCGCCTACAAGCGGCACAACCTGCGCAAGCGTCCCAAGAAGATGAAGCGCAAGGCGCGGGGCCTCGTCGAGCTGACACCCGGCGATTCGGCGAAGATCAAGAAGCACTATCTGCACGTCTGATCGCACGCTCGCTTTCGGCGGAGAAATTTGAACCATGGCACGCGTCAAACGGGGCGTGACACAGCACGCCCGTCACAAGAAAATTCTGCGGCTGGCCTCGGGCTATGTCGGGCGCTCGTCCAATACGTTTCGTCCGGCCCTCGAGCGGGTCGAAAAGGCGCTTCGCTACGCCTACCGCGACCGCCGCGTGAAGAAGCGCGAGTTCCGGGCGTTGTGGATCCAGCGCATAAACGCCGCCACGCGGACGCACGGCCTCAACTACGCCAAGTTCGTGAACGGCATGAAGAAGGCCGGCGTCGCGCTCGACCGCAAGGTGCTTGCCGATCTCGCGCTGAGCGATCCCGATGCCTTTAAGGCGCTCGTGGTCCAGGCCAAGGCCGCCCTCGGAACGCCCGCCTGAGCGCACGCTAGCGCCGGGCACATCGAACCGGAAGGGAGCCTGGCCAGACGGTCGGGCTCCCTTTCTTGTTTTTTGAGCAAAATTCGCCGATGAGCACCAAACAAGATCCTGACGAGATCATCGCGCACTACCTAAAAGCCTCCGCCGCGGCGTCGACGCCCGAGGCGCTCGAGCAAGTGCGCATCAGTGCGCTTGGCAAGAAGGGAAAGATCACGCAGCTCTTTATGGACATGAAGAGCCTTCCCGCCGACCGGCGCCGCGATTTTGGCGAGAAGCTTAACGACGCGAAGCAACAAATCTCCGCGGCGATCGAGAATCGGCAGCGAGAGCTCGAAGAAACCGGACTTCGCCGCCGCCTGGAAGCCGACCGGGTCGACGTGACCCTGCCGCCGCGCCCCGCTTTGGACGGCCGTATTCATCCGATCAGCCAGACGATCGACGAGATGACGGCGATCTTCGGCGAGATGGGTTTCGTCGTCGCCGAGGGACCCGACATCGAGGACGACTTCCACAACTTCACCGCCCTCAACATTCCGCCCGAGCACCCGGCCCGCCAGGCGCATGATACGTTTTACTTGGCCGGCGATAAAACCAGCCGCCCGGCCGACCCTGATTTTGCCGCCGGAGCGGAGAACCAACCCAAGGTCCTGCGCACCCACACCTCGCCGGTGCAGATCCGCACCATGATGTCCCAAAAACCGCCCATCCGGATCATCGTGCCGGGCCGCACCTATCGCTGCGACGACGACGCGACGCACTCGCCGAATTTTCATCAGATCGAAGGACTGGTGATCGACCGAACGACGCACATGGGGCACCTCAAGGGATGCCTGATCGAGTTCGCGCGGGCATTTTTCGACGTGGCGGACCTGCCGGTACGTTTCCGGCCGAGCTATTTCCCGTTCACCGAGCCGTCGGCCGAAATGGACATCGGCTGTTCGCGGGCCGGCGGCGAGCTCAAGATCGGGGCGGGCGGCGACTGGCTCGAAATTCTCGGCTGCGGGATGGTCCATCCCAAGGTTCTCGCCAATTGCGGCATCGATCCCCAGGAGTACCAGGGGTTCGCCTTCGGCATGGGAATCGAACGCGCGGCGATGCTCAAATACGGTATCCCCGACCTGCGCACGTTTTACGAGGCCGACATCCGCTGGCTCAGGCATTACGGATTTCTGGCGCTCGACGTGCCGAGCATGACCGGGGGGCTGGCGCGATGAAGTTCACCCTGGGCTGGCTCAAGCAGCATCTCGAAACCGACGCTTCGCTCGGCGAGATCAGCGAAAAGCTCACCATGCTCGGCCTCGAACTCGACAGCGTCGAGGATCGTGCCAGCCGGCTGGCGCCTTTCATCGTCGGCTACGTCGTCGAGGCGCGTCCCCATCCCGACGCCGACCGGCTCAAGGTCTGTCTGGTCGACACCGGGCGCGACAAGGTCCAGGTCGTTTGCGGCGCGCCCAACGCACGGACGGGCATCAAGGGCGTGTTCGCTTCCCTCGGCACGACCATCCCGGGCACCGGGCTGCTTCTCAAGGCGGGCGCCATCCGCGGCCAGGAGTCGAGCGGGATGCTGTGCTCCGAGCGCGAAATGGGATTGAGCGAGGAACACGAAGGCATCATCGAGCTGCCGGCGGACGCCCCGGTGGGAAAGCCGTTCGCGCCGGTGCTGGGGCTCGACGATCCGGTGATCGACATCGCGGTCACGCCCAATCGCGCCGATTGTCTTGGCGTGCGCGGGATCGCCCGTGACCTCGCGGCGGCCGGCCTCGGGCGGCTTCGCCCGCGCGCCATTGCGCCAGTGCCCGGCCGGTTCGCGAGCCCGCTCGGCGTGCGGTTCGATTTCTCCGCTGATACGGCGAACGCCTGCCCGTATTTCGTCGGTCGTTATATTCGCGGCGTGCGCAATCTCGCCTCGCCGAAATGGCTGCACGATCGTCTGGCGGCGATCGGCCTCAGGCCGATCTCGGCGCTGGTCGACGTGACCAATTTCTTTACGCTCGACGTGAGCCGGCCGCTTCACGTCTTCGACGCCGACACGCTCGCCGGCTCGATCACCGTGCGATTGGCGCGGGCCGGCGAGCGCGTACTGGCGCTGAATGGAAAGGAGTACGAGCTTGGCGGCGCCGAGACGGTGATCGCCGACGACGACGGCGCGTTGGCGCTTGGCGGCGTGATCGGCGGCGAACCGTCCGGTTGCACCGAGAAGACGGCGAATGTCTTCGTCGAAGCGGCGTTGTTCGATCCGCTGCGCACGGCCGCGACGGGGCGTCGACACGCCATCGTATCGGATGCGCGCTACCGCTTCGAGCGCGGCGTCGATCCCGCGGCGGTGATCGAAGGCATGGAGGCGGCGACGCAACTAATCATCGATCTGTGCGGCGGCGAGCCGAGCGAGCTGGTCGTCACCGGCGAAGCGCCGGAATGGCGCCGCACCTGCACGCTCCGGCCCGAACGGATCCACGGCCTGGGTGGCCTCGAGATACCGCGGGCCGAGGCCGAGCGCATCCTGGTCGCTCTCGGCTTCAAGGCGAGGTCGGGCGAGGACGGGCTCGCGGTCGAGCCGCCGTCATGGCGCGGCGACATCGAGGGCGAAGCCGACCTGGTCGAGGAGGTGACGCGGATCTTCGGCTACGACCGCATCCCGCCGTTGCCGATGCAGCTCGAGAGCGCGCTGCCGCGGCCGGCCGTGAACCCGGCCCAGCGCCGGGTTCGCGAGGCGCGACGCGCGCTCGCCGGCGCGGGCCTGCTCGAAGCGGTGACATTTTCCTTCATGTCGTCGGCCCAGGCGGCGCATTTCGGCGGCGACAATCCGGCGCTCCGGCTGGTCAATCCGATTTCGGCCGATCTCGACATGATGCGGCCGTCGATCCTTCCGAACTTGATTCTCGCCGCCAAACGCAACGCCGATCGCGGCTATCCGGATTGCGGATTGTTCGAGGTCGGACCGATCTACCGCGACGATACGCCCGCGGGTCAACCGGCGGTTGGCGCGGGCTTGCGCGCCGGCCTCGCCGCGCCGCGTCACTGGGCGGCGAGTTCCCGCGGCGCCGACGTCTTCGACGCCAAGGGCGACGCGTTCACCTTGCTTGCGGCGCTTGGGCTGGCCGCGGACAGCATCCAGGTGAGCGCCGATGCCCCCGCCTGGTACCACCCCGGGCGCTCGGGCGCCCTCAGACTAGGACCCAAGACGGTGCTGGGACATTTCGGCGAGCTGCACCCCGGCATTCTGGCGAAGCTCGGCGCCAAGGGTCCGATGGCGGCATTCGAGGTGTATCTCGACGCGCTGCCGGCGCCCAAGGCCAAAGGCTCGCGGGCGCGGCCGCTTTTGAAGCCATCTCCCTTCCAGCCGGTCGAGCGCGACTTCGCCTTCGTCCTCGATGCGGGCGTGCCGGCCGAGCAGGTGGTTCGCGCGGCAAAGTCGGCCGACCGCAATCTGATCGTCGCCGTCGGCGTGTTCGACGTCTATCAGGGAAAGGGCGTTGCCGACGGCAAGAAGTCGCTGGCGATCTCGATACGTCTGCAACCCAACGATCGCACGTTGACCGAGGCCGAAATCGACGCCGTCGGCAAGAAAGTCATCGCCGCCGTCGCCAAGGCGACCGGAGCGACCTTGCGAACCTAATCGACGGTCGCCCCAGGCGGGGGTTGTCGATCGTGATCGACCGGTGGCGTCGTGAAAGCTGGCCTCGCGCCGGCGATCGGCATTAATCTCGGTGCGCCATGGATTCACCCGCAGTCGAGCGAAAGCTCGCCGCCATTCTGTCGGCCGATTTCGAAGGCTACAGCCGACTCATCGCCGAGGACGAGCCGGGGACGGTTGCCGCCGTCAAGGCGCATATGTCGGCGGTGGAGCCGCTGGTCACGGCCCATAACGGGCGCATTTTCAAGACGCTTGGCGACGGGTTCCTCGCCGACTTCGCGAGCGTGCTCGATGCGGTCGATTGCGGCGTCGGCATCCAGCGCCTGATGCGGGTGCGAAACGCCGAAATGCCGCCCGCGCAACGGCTTTCGTTCCGTATCGGCATCAATCTCGGCGACGTGATTATCGATGAAGGCGACGTTTTTGGCGACGGCGTGAACCTTGCCGTTCGCCTCCAGGGTCTGGCCGACACCGGCGGCATCTGCATATCGCGCACGGTGCGCGACCAGGTGCGCGACAAGCGTCCCTACGTGCTCGACGATCTTGGCCCGCGCGAGGTCAAGAATCTGCCTCGGCCGGTGTATGTCTTCGCCGTTCGCTTCGATGGCGAGACGACGCCAGCGGAGGGTGCGCGCGCCCAGCGCCTCCGCCCGCTGGTTTTGGCCGGGGCTGCGCTGGCGGCGATCATGGTGGTCTTCCTGGCCGCGAACTACTGGCCGACGCTTCTCGATGAGCGCGAGACTCCGCCAGAGGCGCCGGCATCCGCCATGCGACACACCGCCGAATCGCCGGCCGTGTCGGCTCCCGCGACCAGTGCCGCGCCAGCACCGACGGCGCTCGTTCCGATCCCGCCGCCGCCATCGCCGGGCAAGATTGCGCTTGCCGTCCTGCCGTTCGCCAGCATGAGCGAGGACCCGCGCCAGGCGTATCTCGCCGATGGCATCGCGGAGGATCTGATCACCGACCTCTCCAAGATCAACGGTCTTTCCGTGGTCGCCCGCAATGTGGTCCAGACCTACAAGGGCCGCACCGTAAGCCCGGTGCAGGTCGGCCAGGAGCTCGGCGTGCAATACGTGGTCGAGGGCAGCGTGCGTGTCGCTGGCGAACGCGCGCGGATCACCGCCGAGCTCGTCGATACGACCACCGGACGCCAGCTATGGTCGGAACGCTACGATCGC
>CAZLYV010000096.1:0-9063 GCA_964563665.1 uncultured Acetobacteraceae bacterium | reverse complement strand
TGACCAAAGTTCTTCCGTCGCTCGACCACGCCCTCGGGATCCTGGTGGATGATCACCTCGGCGTTCGGATAGGCGAGGAGAATCTCGCCTTCCACCTGATCCGAGACTTCGTGCGCGTGCCGCAACGTCATGTCGCCGTTCATCTCGAGATGGAGCTGGATGAAGATATCTTGTCCGGCCGAGCGTGTCCGCAAATCGTGCAGGTTTCGGATTTCGGGATGCGCCAGTGCGATTTGCCGGATGCGATTGCGATCGACGTCCGGCAATTCCCGGTCCATCAGCAGGTTGAGCGAGATCCGAGTGATCTGCCAGGCGTTGATCAGGATGTACGCTCCGATCGCGAGCCCGAATGCCGGATCGATCCAGCTCCAGCCGAGCCAGGCCGAAAGCACGATCGAGGCGATCACGCTGCCGTTGAGAGCCACGTCGCCGCGGTAATGGAGCGAGTCGGCGCTGATCGCGACCGACCCGGTGCGCGTTACCACTCGCCGTTGAAACAGAACCAGGCCGATCGTTGCAACGATCGCAAACAGCATCACCGCGATGCCGATGAATTCGTGGCTCACCGGTTGGGGCGCGACGAGGCGACGGATCGCCTCCGACAGCAGCAACAGCGCCGATCCGGCGATAAAGGCGGACTGTGCGAGACCGGCGAGCGGCTCGGCCTTGCCATGGCCAAAGCGGTGCTCGCGGTCGGCCGGGGTCAACGCGTGGCGAACCGCGAACAGGTTCACCAGCGAGGCCGCCGCGTCGAGCAGCGAATCGAGCAGGCTGGAGAGAACCGCGACCGAATCCGTGAGTCCCCAAGCAAAGACCTTGACGATGATAAGCACCGCCGCCACGCCTACCGAGGCGTAGGTCGCTCGCTTCATCAGCCGGGCGGCGCCAGCCTGATCGATGCTTGCAGCCGCAGCGGAGGTCGTCGCCATTCGCGTCGTCCGGTTCAGGGAAACAGCTTCTCGGTACGCCAGCCCGTCCCGTCGCGATGATAGACCAGCCGATCGTGGAGCCGAAACGGGCGGTCTTGCCAAAATTCGATCCGCTCCGCGATCAGCCTGTAACCGGTCCAGAAATCGGGTCGTGGTACGGTCCCGATGCCGAATTTCGCGGTGTATTCGGCGACCCGTTTCTCGAGTTCAAACCGCGAAGCAAGCGGCCGCGACTGCCGGGACGCCCACGCCCCAATCTGGCTGAGACGCGGCCGCGTGGCGAAATAGGCGTCGGCCTCGTCATTCTTTACCCGCTCCAGCGGTCCCTCGACACGGACCTGACGGCGCAAGGACTTCCAGTGGAACAGCAGGGCCGCGCGCGGATTTTCATCCAGTTCGCGACCCTTGCGGCTCTCGACGTTGGTGAAGAAGACGAAACCTCGGGCATCAGCGTCCTTGAGCAGGACCATGCGCAGCGACGGCTGGCCGCTTGCATCGGTCGTCGCCAGGGCCATCGCAGTGGGGTCGTTCGGCTCGCGCTTCGAAGCCTCGGCAAGCCAGTCACGGAATTTCGCCAAGGGGTCCTGGACGGCGGCCTCAAGCACGGATTCGCTTTCGTTCATCGCCCTTTACCCGAGAGGGTTATGGAATATTCGGACCCCGTGTTCGTTATATACGAGTTTTTCCAGGCCGGCGCGAGGCCGGCGGACTTGCGCTTGGCCGCCCCCGCGACCAATCTATAAGGTGGCCGAAGACGATACGGCCGGGGTGTTGGGGCGTTGACCCGGCTCGATCGCTGACCCGATATCGAAAACATCAAGTCCCAGCGGAAGGAAGACGCGTATGAGAATCATCAAATATTCGATTATCCCCCTCGTGGCCCTGTCGCTGGCGGCTTGCGCCGACGCCGGCCCGAAGGAGAACGTGGGCACGGTCATCGGCGGCGTAAGCGGCGCGGTGATCGGGGCGCAGTTTGGAAAGGGTAGCGGGCAACTCGTCGGGGTCGCGGCCGGAACGCTGATTGGCGCCTTTGTCGGTCGAGAAGTTGGACGCTCGCTCGATCGCGCCGACATCGCCGCGGCGCACGCGGCGCAAGAGCGTGCGCACACCGCCCCGGTCGGCGAGCGGATCGTGTGGCGCAATCCCGAAAGCGGCAACTCCGGGACCATCACGCCGACCCGCGACGGACGCGACGCGACCGGAAACTATTGCCGCGAATACCAGACGACGGTCACCGTGCAGGGCAAGACCGAACCCGCTTTCGGAACTGCCTGCCGGCAGCCGGACGGATCCTGGAAGATCGTCAATTGACCATCGGAGGCCTCGGCCTCCGGGTCCAGAGAAAGGGCGGCGGTCAACCGTCGCCCTTTGTTCTTGCAAGAATAATCGCTCTCGCGCGGCCCGGCCCTGTCGTTTGATCCATCGGGTCTTTCGTGTAGGATGCGCAGCCAATTTCGTAATCTCTGGAGCAGGAGCGCAATTTCGCTATGTCCGAACCAGGTCCGTTGATGGCCGGCAAGCGGGGTCTGGTGATGGGCGTGGCCAACGAACGGTCGATCGCCTGGGGTATCGCCAAGATCGCCGCCGCGCATGGCGCGGAACTCGCCTTCACCTACCAGGGCGAGGCGCTTGAAAAACGCGTCCGACCTCTGGCGAGCGAGGTCGGCTCGACGCTTGTTCTTCCCTGCGACGTGACCGATGCCGCGAGCCTGGACGCGGTGTTCAAGTCGCTCGCCGATGACTGGGAGGGGCTGGATTTCGTCGTCCACGCGATCGCCTACTCGGACAAGGATGAGCTCAAGGGACAATACGTCGAGACGACGCGGGCCAATTTTCTGATGACGATGGACATCTCCTGCTACTCCTTCACCGACGTCTGCCGCCGTGCGGCCGCGTTGATGAAGAATGGCGGCAGTCTCCTCACGCTCTCCTATATCGGCGCAGAACGGGTCGTGCCGCATTACAACGTCATGGGCGTCGCCAAGGCGGCGCTCGAGGCGAGCGTGCGATATCTGGCGGTCGATCTCGGCGGGCTCCGGATCCGGGTGAACGCAATCTCGGCCGGCCCGATCAAGACGCTCGCGGCTTCGGGTATCGGCGATTTTCGCTACATCTTGAAGTGGAACGAGCTCAACGCGCCGCTCAAGCGCAACGTGACGATCGAGGAGGTCGGCAGCGCCGGCCTGTATCTGTTGAGCGACCTCAGCAGCGGCGTGACCGGTGAGGTCCATCATGTCGATTCCGGTTACCATACGGTCGGCATGCTGGCCGCAGACGCGGCGCAGCAAGTCGCCGAAATGTTGGCCAACTTCAAGCCGCGTTCCTGAGGCTTAGGGGGGAGGGCATAGCATGTCGGGCAACAGCTTCGGCGTGCTGTTCCGCGTCACCACCTGGGGCGAGAGCCACGGACCGGCGATCGGCTGCGTCGTCGACGGCGCCCCGCCGCGTCTGGCGCTTGCCGCGGCGGATATCCAGCATTGGCTGGACCGCCGGCGGCCGGGCCAGTCGCGCTTCACCACGCAGCGCCGCGAGAGCGACACGGTGACCATCCTCTCGGGCGTGTTCGACGGGTTGACCACCGGCACGCCGATCGCGTTGTTGATCCACAACGAGGATGCGCGCGCGAAGGACTACGAGGACATCAAGGACAAATTCCGTCCCGGACACGCCGACTACACGTACTGGATCAAGTACGGCATTCGCGACTATCGCGGCGGCGGCCGCTCCTCGGCGCGCGAGACGGCGATGCGGGTCGCGGCCGGCGCGGTCGCGCGCAAGATTCTTGGGGCCAGCGTGGCGATCCGCGGCGCGGTCGTCCAGCTCGGGCCGCACCGGATCAAGCGTGCGCACTGGGACTGGTCGGCGGTCGAGGAGAACCCCTTCTGGTGCCCGGACCGCGAGGTCGTGCAAGGCTGGGAGGGATATCTCGACGGCGTGCGCAAGGCGGGCTCTTCGGCGGGCGCGGTGATCGAAATCGTCGCCAGCGGCGTGCCGGCCGGCCTCGGCGCGCCGATCTACGGCAAGCTCGACGCCGATCTCGCCGCGGCGATGATGGGGATCAACGCGGTCAAGGGGGTCGAAATCGGCGCCGGATTCCACGCCGCGGAATTGTCGGGCGAGGAAAACTCCGATGAAATGCGCATGCGCGCCGGCAAGGTGGCGTTCCTGTCCAACCACGCCGGCGGCATTCTTGGCGGAATTTCGACCGGGCAGGATATCGTCGTCCGCTTCGCGGTCAAACCGACCTCGTCCATTCTCTCGCCGCGCCGGACGGTCACCATTGCGGGCGAGGAAACGGAAATTTCGACCAAGGGCCGTCACGACCCTTGCGTCGGCATCCGCGCTGTCCCGGTGGGTGAATCGATGATGGCATGCGTGCTCGCCGACCACCTGCTCCGTCACAAAGCACAGTGCGGCTGACAGCCTCATGAACGACACTACCTCGCCCATAGCGGGCGCGTTCGTGGTCTATCGCTCGCGCCTTCACTCGTTGATCAACCTTGTGTTAGGCGTGTTCCTCGCGGCGCTCGCGTTGACCAATTTTTGGGACCAGCTCGAATCGCGTGGCGCCTTCCTGCCCTCGCTCCTGATTGTCGCTATTGCGGGCGTTTACCTGTGGCATACGTATCAAATGGTTTGCGATCGGGGTCCGCAAGTCGTGATCGACGCGACCGGCCTGCGGCTGGCCACCGCATCGCCGGACCCGATCCCGTGGTCGTACATCTGGCGGCTCGAAGCGGGTCGTCGCCTGTTTGGCGGGCCGCGGGTCGAGGCCGAGGTGGCGCCCGAGGTCGTGGCGCGGCTCAAGCTGGGGCAGCGCTTTCTCGGCGATAATGTCGTGCGCCTCAAGGCACGCCGCAACGGCTTGGCGATTTACACCGTCGGCTACGATCGAACGGCGGACCAGATCTTCGCCGCCGCCAGGCGCTACTGGCCGCCGGACGCGCGCCATTGACGCAAGCGCGCCGGCTGCGATCAGGTGGCGCGGTTTTCCGCACGCTCGCGCATGCGGAGCATCTTGATCGCCAGTTTTTCGGACACGCCGGGTTTCGACCATGGACAGACGGCGAGACAGATGCCGCAGCCACGCGCCTCATTAAAGTATGGGACGCATTTGTCGAAGTCGACGTACCATTTGCGCTCGCCCCGCACCCACTGCTTGTCCTCGAAGATGGCGCGCGGCGGACATTCGGTCGAGCAAAGCTGGCAGCTCGCGCAAAATTCGTCGACGCCGATCGTCTGATAGCCGTCGTCGACCAACGGCAGGTCGGTCAAGACCATCGCCAAGCGCAGCATCGAGCCGTGTTTGCGGTTGATCAGTGAGCCGTGCTTGCCGAGCTCGCCCAGGCCGGCGGCGATCGCCGCCGGGATTATTGCCACGCCGTTCAGCATCGGTTTGCCGCTGCCTTCGGCCCGCCAACCCTGGGTGCGCAGCCAGTTGGCGAGGTTTCCCGCGGTTCGGTGGCCGCGGAGATAGACGCGCATCGTCTCGATCAGCCAATGCCGGTCGGGCGCGGTCGCGAACTGCGGCGGTCGCATCGCTTGGCCCAACACGATTATCCACGGGTAGTCGAAATGGAACCCCTCGAATGTCCACTTCGGATCGAACCGGGTTATGCCGACCACGTCGGCGCCGTTGGCAAGCGCAAATTCCTTGACTCGTCTCGACCAGTTTTCCGGCGTGTCGCGCACCCGATCCGGTGCGATCGGTGTCGGCCTGCGCAGTTTCATCAGCTCGACGGCGATGACCGCGGCCAGCGCGCGCGGCACCTGCATGCAGCGCAAGTAGAACGTCGGCTGCAGCAAGAAGTGCGGCACGAAATGGTCGAAGGTGTGATAGATCGGCCGCGGTCGCCGGAACGTCGTCTCGCCAAGGCCGTTGATCGCGTTGCCGGTGATCCGCCGCGGAGTGAGGGCTCGGTGGAGCAGCGAGGGGAGGTATCCCTTTTCGCCGACGCGCCCCTTCAACAAGCCAAGCGCCATGTCGGCCGCCTACTTCGGATCGTTTGCCGCTGGTCCCAGCGGAGCCCACCTTCGCCTGTCGGGCGCGATTATCCGAGAACACGGTCAAAACACAAGGACAATAATATGTGATGAAATTGTCCGATGATCCGTCGTTTGTCCGGGTATTCCGTCCATGCCAATCTCACCCCCCGAGCCGTCCCACGAAGTTCACGGGAGTCCGCGACCATGCTTGAAACGACGATCGCCGGCAGCCTGCCCAAGCCGAGCTGGCTCGCCGAGCCGCAGATCCTGTGGGCGCCGTGGCGGCTCGACGGCGAGGCGCTTCGCGAGGGCAAGCGCGATGCGGTGATGATCGCCCTCAACGCGCAGGAATCGGCGGGCATCGACATCGTCAGCGACGGCGAACAGACCCGGCAGCATTTCGTGCACGGGTTTCTCGCCGGTCTGGAAGGAATCGATTTCGCCAAGCGCTCGGTGATCGGGATTCGCGCCGACCGCTACAAGGCCGAGGTGCCGACCGTCACCGGCCCGATCGCGCGCAAGAAGCCGGTGCACCTCGAGGACGTGCGATTCGCCCGCGCGCATACGCGCCGGAAGCTGAAATTCACGCTTCCCGGCCCGATGACGATCGTCGATACGCTGGCCGATGAGTACTATCGCGATCGCGTAAAGGCGGCGTTCGCCTTTGCCGCGGCGCTCAATCAGGAAGCGCGCGACCTCGCCGCCGCCGGCGTCGACGTGATCCAGTTCGATGAGCCGGCATTCAATGTCTATATGGACCAGGTCCGCGATTGGGGGATCGAGGCGTTGCATCGCGCGATCGACGGTCTTGGCTGCAAGACGGCCGTCCATATCTGCTACGGCTACGGAATCAAGGCGAACATCGAGTGGAAGCTGACGCTGGGTTCCGAGTGGCGACAGTACGAGCTCACCTTCCCGCATCTCGCCAAGAGCCGCATCGACCAGATATCGCTCGAATGCGCCAACTCGCGCGTACCGGCCGCGCTGATGGGCCTGCTTGCCGGCAAGGACGTTCTGGTCGGCGCGATCGACGTGGCGAGCAACCTGGTCGAAACGCCCGACGAGGTCGCGGCGACGATCCGCCGCGCGCTCGAATACGTTCCGGCCGCGCGTCTTTACCCTTGCACCAATTGCGGCATGGCGCCGCTGTCGCGCGAGCTTGCCTACGGCAAGCTCAAGGCGCTCGCCGCCGGAGCGGCGATCGTACGCAGCGAACTGGGCAAGGGCTGACTCTGCCGACGCCGACGGGGCGACGCCGCGGAGGGTCCGCCTGCGGCTGACGGTCCGCTTGAAACTTGACAAAGTCAAATAACTGATTGACTTTATCATATAATAGCTGCTCTCACCGGACGGGGATCAGCCGTGCCAGAAACGGGTCTCGATCAGCGCGTGGCCGCCATGCGGCGCTTCAACCGCTTTTATACGCAAAAGATCGGCGTGCTTCACGAAGGGCTGCTGCACAGCCCGTTCTCGCTCGCAGAGTCGCGCGTGCTTTACGAGCTGGCGCATCGCCAGGACCCCACGGCGAGCGAACTCGTCAAGGATCTTGGGCTGGATGCGGGGTATCTGAGCCGCATCCTGCGAGGCTTCGCCAAGAAGCGCCTCGTCGCCAAGCGAGCATCGGTCAGCGACGGCCGCCAAAGCCATCTCTCATTGACGATGAAGGGCCGGCAGGCCTTCGCCACGCTCAATCGGCGCTCGCACGACGAGATTGCGACAATGCTGGGCGACCTGTCGACGAAAACGCAACGTCGCCTGGTCGAGGCGATGCGCGAAATCGAGAAGCTTCTCGCAAGGTCACCCGAGCCGCAGGCGCCATTCCTTCTCCGTCCTCACCGGCCTGGCGACATCGGTTGGGTGATTCACCGCCACGCCGCGCTCTATACCCAGGAATACAAATGGGACGAGCAGTTCGAAGCACTCGTGGCCGAGATCGCGGCGAAGTTCATCCGGAACTTCGATCCCAAGCGCGAACGTTGCTGGATCGCCGAACGAAATGGCGAGATCGTCGGCTCGGTCTTCCTGGTCAAGGAATCGGACGAGATCGCCAAACTTCGCCTGCTCTTGGTCGAGCCAGCCGCGCGCGGGCTCGGCATCGGGCGTCGGCTCGTCGAGGAGTGCATCCATTGCGCCCGGCAGATAGGCTACCGAACGCTGACGTTGTGGACCAACGACATACTGCATGCCGCTCGCCGTATTTATGAACAGGCCGGATTTCGCCTGGTCAAGGAGGAGCGACATCGCAACTTCGGGCATGATCTCGTCGGCCAGAATTGGGAGCTGGAGCTGTAATCCTTGTCGCATTCATCTGGAATCATCTTTTTATGGTCGGTGCGCCGCGGCGGCGCTGAGCCCCCGTGGCGATGATGGACCGCGCAGTAATGAGGCTTCTTCCCGCCACCGCCGCAGCCGCAATCGGGATTCAGGTGGGCACGGCGATCGTTGCCACGCGCTTCGTCATCGATCAGACGACCCCCGGCGCGCTGGCGATGCTCCGCTATGCGATCGGGTTCTGCTGCCTGCTGCCGCCGTTGCTGTTGTCGGCGCGCGTCCGTTTCGAGCGACGCGATTTGCTGCCCATCGCAATTTTGGGCATCGCCCAATTCGGCGTTCTGATCGCGTTGCTCAATTATGGGCTGCAGTTCATCCCCGCCGCCCGCGGCGCGCTGATTTTCGCGACTTTTCCCTTGCTGACGATGATATTTGCCGCCGCCTTGGGGCACGAACGGCTGACGCCGGCGAAGAGCGCGGGTGTGGTGCTGACCATCCTCGGCGTCGGACTCGCGCTCGGCGAGGAGGCGCTGCACAGCGATGGTGGGATTAGTGAATGGACCGGCGCCCTTGCCGTATTCGCCAGCGCCCTCGTCGGCGCCGCGTGCAGCGTCTTGTATCGACCCTACTTGCGGAGATATCCGACGCTGCCGGTGAGCGCTCTTGCCATGCTGGCGTCGGTCGCTTTTCTGGCCGTGCTCGCCGCCGTCGAAGGGTTTTTCGACGCCGTTCCGCATTTCACCGCCGGTGGCTGGGCGGCGATCGTGTTCATCGGGGTCAGCAGCGGTATCGGTTATTACGTCTGGCTGTGGGCGCTGAACCACGCAACGCCGACACGAGTCACCGTTTTTCTCGCCCTCAGCCCCATCACCGCGGC
>CAZLYV010000095.1:1528-9349 GCA_964563665.1 uncultured Acetobacteraceae bacterium | reverse complement strand
ACCCATGAACAGCAACGGGATCAAAGCCAGCGCCCAGATTATGAGTGTCGCGATCGATGAAGGAATTGGATTCGGTGACATTTGGCTCCTCGCTTGCAAGTACCTGCCGCTGTCGAAAACAAGACCTTTTTGCGGCTCACTCACTGGCTCACGATAACGCCGCCACGATCCCCGAACCTATGAACCACATCACAGGTGACCCAATCGGCCCGGATTACCGCCCTTGTCTCAAACAAGGAGCTGCGAACCAGCCAAAGCGTTTTGTTGCTGGGAGCCTCGCCAAGTTATGATGTGCCTTGATGGCGCCCGGCCCTGGCGAAAAAAGAACCATTTCCGGCGTCGACGCCGGCAAGGGTAGCGTGGTGTGGGATGACCACCGATAAACTTCTCGATAAGCACGAGATATTCCGCAAGCACCCGCTTTTCGGGCAACTCACGCCGGACGAGATAGGCCGGTTGATGATCTACACCCGGATCAAACGGTATCCGGCGAAAGCGACCATCTTCGTCAAGGGCGCACCCGGCGATGGTATGATGGCGGTGCTAACGGGGCGGATAAAAATCAGCACGACCTCGCTCGATGGACGGGAGGTTGTCCTTAATGTGATCAGCCCGGGACAGGTATTCGGCGAGATCGCGTTGCTTGACGGCAAGGACCGTACCGCGGACGCGGTTGCGATGACGGACTGCGAGGTTCTCGTCCTCGATCGGCGCGATTTCATTCCGTTCCTCGAACGCCACCTGGACGTCTGCGTCCGCTTGATGGGCGTCCTGTGCGAACGACTCCGGCGCACCAGCCAGCAGGTCGAGGACCTGCTCTTTCTCGATCTGCCGGCGCATCTGGCAAAAATCCTCCTGAGTCTGGCCGCCACCGATGGCCGTCCCATCACCGGCGGAACGCGAATCGATCTCAAGCTGTCGCAGCGCGAACTCGGAAACATGGTCGGCATGACACGCGAGAGCATCAACAAGCAGCTGCGAATTTGGCAGAAGAATGGCCTTCTTGCCCTGGACAAGGGGTCCGTCGTCATAAAGAACATCGAAAAACTGCGCCAGATATCCGACAGTCAATCCACGGGCGACGACAACTGACCGCCCCCTGAAACCGCAACGGCGCCCGCGATCGATGGAGAGGTACGATGCCCGAGAAGCGAAACATTTCTCTTTCACCCCGAGACGGCACGCGATTTCTCGTTTTTGCGCAGTCGCCCAGCCTGCCGTCATTCAAAAACCCGGTGAGGATTCGAATCTCGCTCCCGCCCGATAGGGTTCAGCCCGGACCGGCCGACGATCAAATCTACGTCCTCGACGTACCCAACAAGCTGCCATATCGGTCGCGATCTCCGCAGGTTTACACGCCGTTCGACGGCCGCGAGTGGAGCGGTTTTCGCGCTCCGCCGCCGCCGCCGGGCCCGAACGGTCACTACGATCATCTTGAGCCGGGGACTCCCGGCTTCGCGGCAGCCGCGAGCTATGCGTCGGTGCGACGAGTTCTGGACATCTGGCAGCGCTATTTTCGTAAGGCCATCAAGTGGCACTTCAAACCGAAATTTGCCCGCCTCGAGATTGTTCCGCAGATCAACGATGCCAACGCACACGCCGGATTCGGATTTGTCGAATTCGGCTATGGGATGCCCGGCGGCAGGTTCACATACGTAAGTCCGTTCTGGAGGAACTTCGATGTGGTCGCGCATGAAACCGGCCACATGCTTTTGTACGCCAAGATGCGCTTTCCGCGCGGAACGAAGCGCCGCGACGAATGGCTGAAGATCGGCACGCCGGAATTTCGCGCGTTTCACGAATCCTCGGCCGACCTCGTGGCGATCGTCTCGTCATTGCATTTCCGCTCGGTGACCAATCACCTTCTCGAAGAAACGCGAGGAAATCTATTCACCAACAATGAGTTGAGCCGGGTCGGCGAGCTCAGCGAGAGTTATCAGATCCGGAACGCGTTCAATGACAAGAAAATGTCGTCAGTGCATCGTCACCGCCACATACCTCATGAGCTGTCCCTGCCGCTCACCGGCGCCGTGTTCGATATTCTGGTCGAGGTGTTCCAGAAAAATCTCTTAGAGGCATCGCTGATCAGCCAGAACCTTGCAAACCAGGCGAACCGTCGATTCAGCAAGGATGGCGCGCCGCCCGAGGTTCAGAGGGCGTTTAATCGCGCCTTCAAGGGAAGAAAAAGACCATTCGCCCGCGAGCTTGGCCGGGCGCGCGATTATCTGGGCAAGCTGCTGGCGCGCACCTGGAGCACCCTGCCGCCCGACAAGCTGACCTTCGTCAAGGTCGGACGAAGCCTGCTGCACGCCGACCGCGCGATCGGTGACGGCGATGGCGCGCATCAGGATACGATCAGACGGTGTTTCAAATGGCGCGGGCTCAAGCTTTAGTCCGCCGCGCCAGCCGAACGGTCCGACGATCCCTCGACCGGTACGACCGCGATCGGTGTCAGTAACCCTTGGTCCCGGCGGCGGTCTGATAGATCTCCTGCTTGAAACCGGCCTCCCTCGACTGGTCGCGGAAGGAGGTCAGTTCTTGCAGGAGTCGCATGAATTTCTTGGACCCGCTGCCGAGCCGCTCCATGTCGCCAAGCGAGTCGAATGCCCAAAGGGTGCGATACCTGCCGCTCGTCATCTCGCTCGACATGAACACGACAAAGGTTCCCTTGTAGTGAACGCCCCGCGGAGGCGAACTGGCCAGCCGATTTTCGTTCTTGGCAAGCCATTTGTGAAATGCGTCGCGCTGGTCGGCGACGACGTCGTAGCCCCACTCGACGATGAACATGCCGACGTGCGCTCCGGCCCGTATGCGCGCACGCACGTTGGTCGCTCCGCTCTTGCCGACCCGAAAATTCATGTCGGTTCGCACCTCGGGGTCGATCAACTCGACCGCAGGCGCTTCAAGCGTGTTACGACCGCGTAAGAACTGCTTGATCTGTCGAACGCTCTCGGTGGTCATTTGTCGTCCCCTTTGCCGTCGGATCGCCATTCGGTTCGTGTCGACGAGCGCAACGCTCGATGATGCCGCATTTCTCGAGCTCGTTCAGGCCTTGCATCAGATGGAGCCTTGTTTCTCCAGCCGACAATTGCTGGCGCACCGCTTGGCGGTATGTCAGCTCAAGATCCTCCGCCGTTTTCCCGTCGCAAAGCTCAAGAATCAGCCAGGCGTTCAGATTCAACAGATAGAGATTCGGTTGATCGGGCGTGAAAACGACGCAAGATCGCCACTCGTTGACCGGCCGAACCTTAATCCCCGGTTTTTTCCGGTACCAACCACTGAGGAAGAACACGAAGATCTACCCCCCGATTCATGGTCTTGCAGAACGGATCTGGCGCGTCCCAGTCGTGATGAAACGCGTAGGCGGTCGAGCGGCATCCGCCTTGCGTGCCTTGGGTCGAACTGCAGCTCGAACAATGCGCTTTGGAACGCTTTGGGCCGCCACGCAGGCGCTGGTAAAGGGGATGCTGCCATGTCTCGAGAAACGGCGTCTTGCGGATGTTGCCGTAATTTACGTATTCGCGAAGATAGGGGCATCCAACCGAAGCGCCGTCGGCCATCACCGCGGCGTTTTCCCAGCAGCAATTCCCGTTTCGCGGGTGCCATGATTGCATCACGCGCACGCCGGAAAGCGGCTTCAAGCGTTCGATCGCATCAGTCATCTCATCGAGCGACAACGCGATCTCCGACCAGCGCGCCTTCGCTCGCCCCAACGGATAAAGCCGCAGCACGCCAACCTTCGGCACTCCCAAGCTCCGTGCCAAACGCAGGTATTCCGGCAGCTCGCCAACGTTGAGGCGGGTGAGAATGATCAGCATGATCGTCTTCAGCCCGGCCGCCTTGAGATTGCGGACGCCCGCAATGCTACGTTCGAAACTTCCAGGAGTGTTGGTCAATGCATCGTGGGTCCGCCGGCGCGCACCCAGTACATCGACGCAAACGGTTCCCACCCCGATATTCTTCAACTCGCGGGCCGTATCGGCCGTCACCAGGGTCCCATTGGTTCGAAGCCAAGTCATCAGACGGCCCGAACAGGCCCGCAGTATGGTCATGAGATCGGGGCGAAGCAGCGGTTCGCCGCCTTCAAGGAAGACCGCGATCACATCATTTCGCACGAGATACTCGATAAATGCCAACCATTCCTCGGTCGATAGCTCCTCGCTCGACGGCGTGGCCGCGCAATCTCCGTAGCAAACCGCGCAGCGGAGATTACAGGCGTTGGTGATCGAAATCGTCAATTTCAGGGGCGACTCAAGGACCGACTGCATGGACCAGATTGCCTCCCGTACCCCGATATTCCGCCGAATGGTACAGTTCATCCGAAAATCTGTCCACATTGCGGTTACATATCGGCGATTGATCTTTGGCTAAGGATACTCTCCATGTCATACCTGCGTTATGACGCAGGATCGCCCGATAGATGCTGAGCGCGTGCAGCCGGTGGCCACGGATCGGGGGGCTCGGTTGAGAGAACCTGCGAATCATCGATTAGCGCGCGCCGAGGCTGGATATGCGATGCCCTAGTTGTGGGGTCGAGAATCCCGAGAGCGCCGGCGTTTGCAAGGGCTGCGGCGTCGCCCTGCTGAGAGCGTGCTCGGCTTGCGGATTTGCCAATCCAGCCAATTTCAAGTTTTGCGGCGAGTGCGGCGCGGCGCTGACGGCTCATGCGCCGGCTTCGTCAAAGACTTCGCGCAATCGAAGAGGGACAACCAGACGCGTCGTTTCGGCCGAGCCCGAGCGTCGGCAAATCACAGTGCTGTTCTGCGATCTCGTCGGGTCGACCGAAATGTCGACGAGGCTCGACCCGGAAGCGCTGCGAGACGTGATCGAGGGTTATCGGCGCGTCTGCGCCGCGGCGGTCGCGTCATTCGGTGGTTTGATTTACCGATATCTCGGCGACGGAGTGATGGCTTATTTCGGCTTTCCGACGGCTCACGAGGATGATGCGCTGCGAGCCGTGCGTGCCGGCCTGGACATCATTTCGGGGATTCGGCTGCTAAACGCCTCCTCCCAGATCCCCTATGACGACGTTGAGCTTGCGGTTCGAATCGGCGTCGATACCGGGCTCGTCGTCGCCGGCGATCTGGGCACCGGGGAATCGCGAGAGCCGATGGCGGTGATCGGCGAGACGCCGAATGTCGCCGCCCGGCTGCAAGAGATCGCCGACCGGGATTCGCTGGTCATCGGGCCTTTGACCCACCGCCTGGTCGAAAGATCGGTTGCTTGCCGCTTGTTGGGCGAGCGACGGCTCAAGGGGATGCCCCGTCCGATCGACGTATATCAAGTGATCGCGGATGCCGATCGTGGTCCGCGATTGGAAGCGCCGGCCGTCGATGCATCGCCGCCGATCGTCGATCGCGAACGCGAGCAGGCAATACTTATAGAACGATGGCAGATCGCGAAAAACGGACAGGGACAGGTGGTTCTGATCAGCGGCGAGCCGGGGATCGGAAAGTCCGAGCTTGTGCGTGCGTTCCGTCAGTCACTATTGGGCGAAATGTGCCGCTGGGTGGTTTTCGCCTGCTCTCCCTATTTCAGCAATAGCGCGCTGCACCCGATCGTTTCGCAGATGCAGCGACTGCTTCGTATCAATCCGGACGACCCGCTGGAGGAGCGGGTGAACAGGCTGGAGGTGGCGCTTCTGCCTCTTTCGAGGACGCATCCCGACGCCGTGGCCTTGTTTGCCCAGCTTTTCTCGATTCCCCTGCCGGAACGGTTTCTGCCGCTCAAGCTTTCGCCGCAAGCACAACGGCGACGGACTCTGGATATCGTCGCATCCTGGATTCTTCGCCAGAGTCTGGGCCAGCCGCTGGTCTTCGTGGTCGAAGATGTCCATTGGGCCGATGCATCGACCCGCGACCTGATCGGTCTGCTTATCCAACGCGTCGAAACCAACAAGGCCATGGTGCTCCTGACGTTTCGCTCCGACCTCACGCCGCAATGGCAGATCGACGCCCACGTGATTGCCCTGGAGATAGATCGGCTTGGGCGAAGCGATATCGCCGGAATGATAGACCGCGTCACGCACGGCAGGGCGCTGCCTGCCTCGGTGTTCGAACACGTCGTCGAAAAGACCGGCGGCGTTCCGCTGTTCGTGGAAGAGCTGACCAAGGCGCTGCTGGAGTCCGGTTTCCTTAGCAGCCGCGGCGACCGGCTGGAGATTTCCGGCACGCGACCGCCGGACGCCATTCCGGCAACGCTTCGCGACTCGCTGATGGCTCGCCTCGACCGGCTGAAGGCTGCGAAGGTCGTCGCCCAGCTCGGCGCCATTCTCGGCCAGACATTTCCTTACTGGCTGCTGCGATCCATTGCGCCCATGAGCGAGGCCGATCTGCGGGCGCAGCTCGAGCAGCTCGTGCGAGGCGAGGTATTGTCCCAGACGGGGATTCCGCCAAACGCGCAATACGCGTTCCGACATGCGCTCATCCAGGACGCGGCATATCAGTCGCTCTTGATCAGTCGACGGCAGGAGTTTCACCGGCGGATCGCCCGCGCCTATGTCGACAACAGTTCCGACATCGTGGCCAAAAATCCCGAGTTGATCGCACACCACCTGACGCTCGCAGGTCAAACGGATGAAGCGATCGAGTATTGGCAACAGGCGGGGCTCAGGGCCAGCTCCCGGTCGGCGAACGTCGAGGCCATCGCCCATTTCGGCAAAGCATTGGAGCTGTTGCGGTCGACCCCGAACAGCCAGGAACGGCCAAGGCGAGAACTTGCGTTGCAGATCGAACTCGGCGCATGCCTGATGGCGGCAAAGGGTTACGCCGCGCCCGAGGTGGAGAGCACGTTTGCGCAGGCGCGCGAACTCTGTCGGCACGTCGGCGAAACGCGACAACTGTTCCGGGCGCTCAAAGGGCTGCAGTCATTTTATGTCGTGCGGGGAAGAATCGCCGTCGCGCATGAACTCGGCGAGCAGCTGCTTCGTGTCGCACAGCGGATGTCGGACCAGGGCCACCTCGTCGAGGCGCACCGACGGCTCGGGTTATGCCTGTTTTTCCGCGGTGAATTCCAGGCCGCGCAGTCGCACTACAATGAAGCGCTCGTGCGCATCACGCCTGATCTGCAAATTGACCCCGTGTCATACGGAAACGATCCCGAGGTCTTGGGCTTAAGCAATCTTGCCTGGCTCGAATGGTTCCTGGGTTATCCGGACCAGGCGCTTCGTCGAAGCGAAGGAGCCCTCGCCATCGCTCAAGCGCGCGCCCACCCACTGAGCCATGCCTATGCCCTCGGCATATGCGGCTTCATTCATCAGCTCCGCGGCGAGCCGCTTGAAGCGGCGAACCGAGCCGAGGCGTTGCTGGCGCTCGGCCAAGAGCAGGGATTTCCCTATTGGGCGGCGTGGGCGCAGATCCTTGGCGGCTGGGCGGCAACCGTGCTCGGCGACATGGATGGCGGAATCAGGCGTCTGCAGGATGGTCTTGAATCGTACCGGGCCACGGGCGCCAACCAGATTCGTCCCTATGCGCTCGTTCTCCTGGCGGAAGCCTGGGGCCGTGCGGGTGAGGTTGACCGAGCGCTCGAGATGCTGTCAGCACCCGGCCTGGATGCGGATAACGAGGTTCGCTTCTATGATGCCGAAGCGCGGAGGGTGACCGGCGAACTGCACTTGCGTCGCGGCGGTCCGGAATCGGAATCGGCGACGCTGTTCAATGACGCGATCGATATATCGCGACGACAGCATGCGAAGTCGCTCGAGCTTCGATCGGCCCTGTCGTTCGCGCGGCTCGAGATCCAACGCGGTCACGGACAACAAGCGCGTGACTCTCTTTCCAAGGTTTACGGCTGGTTCGCCGAGGGCGCGGATACGGTCGATCT
>CAZLYV010000095.1:0-1428 GCA_964563665.1 uncultured Acetobacteraceae bacterium | reverse complement strand
CTCGGACATGAATTCTTCGAATTTCCCGCCGGCGCTACGAGGAATCGACTCGTGATACGTGATGTTGATATTAAACGGATATCCAAGCGCTGTGATAATCGTCTCCTTCAGGCCGCGTTCATCCTCTGCGCTCAGCGGTCTGCGCGCCACGATCTTGACCTCGAGCAGGTGCAGAGTTCTTTGAATTATCTGATACTGTCCGATCGCGGTAAACTTGTTGATGAACTTTGAGCCAAAATTTGCGAATCGTTTTTCGCCCGACGGGTATGTCACAAAGCTTCTTACTCGGCCGATGATCCGCCGCAGCACCGGCAGCGTACGCCCGCAAGAACATGCTTCCCCGGTTTCCGCGTAGTCGCCGTTTGCATAGCGAATCAGCGGCATGGCAAAGTTATGTAAGGACGTTACAACGACGCGCCCAACTGTGTTGGGTCCACACGGCTGATTGGCCTCGTCGAGCACCTCGATAAGAGTCCCCTCGGACTGGATGTGAAGGTTTTCCGACTCCGGACACTGCAAGGCGATATAACCCAGCTCCACGGCGCTGTAGACGTCGACGATCGGGACGCCGAGGATATTCCGACACGTCTCGCGGAGGTCGGGCGACAGAACCTCGCCAAACGTTCGAATTTCCTCTAATCCGGGAATGCAAATCTTTTTCTCATCGCAGTGACGTAAGATGAGGTCGAGATTCGAAGGCATGGTGAGCAGGTAGGCGGGCGCCTGCCTGGTCAGCCATTCGACTTGCTGCCAGATGCTGGCGCGGATGTCGAGCAGCACAGCGGGGCCAGTTTGGAAGACACGGCTTGTCACTCCACCCCAGGCCGGCGCTTCGGTGCCGTGGGGATAAAGGGCGCGCCCATTGCGATCGCGCCGGATCGCCGCCTGCTTCCGGCTGAAGACTCTTCGATGCCAGATATGGTCGCGAAGCGCGAATGCTTCCCAAAAGAGTCTGAATACAGCCGTCTTGGTGACGTGCAGGGGCGTTCCGGTAGATCCGGAGGTCGCATCTTTGTGCAACGGATAGTGGGCTTTTGGAAGAACCGTCGAGATGAGCGCCTCGCCCAGCGCTTGAACTCGGCGTCGATCAAGGATAGGCAGCCGACGCCAGGCTGACATGGAGAGCGGGCTATTCGGGTCGTAGCCCGCCCCGATGAGCGATTCGCGATAGAAAGGAATATTCTGAACTGCGTGCCGCAAGAGCTCGTCGAGTTGACGTAATTGCATTTCAAGCAATTTCTCCGTCGGCCACCATTGCGTTTCGCCCAGCTGATACTGCAGGGCCAGCGCGGAGGCCGCCGAGGGATCGGGGATCGCGGGCCAACCGACACCTGGTAAAGCTGATTTTATCCGACGAATTTCTTCGGCATTCCCAAAATTATCCGGCCTGCCCATGCCCATTTTGGCGCTCGGCAAATGTCTTGCGTG
>CAZLYV010000094.1:0-9398 GCA_964563665.1 uncultured Acetobacteraceae bacterium | reverse complement strand
GTGGCAAGCGCCGCCTTCAGAATCAGCACCTTCTCCATTCCTCCCGAGGCCAGCACGACGTTCCGGATCCTGCGCAAGCGCCTTGGCTCGAAGGCCATCACGCAGCGGTTAAGCGGATGATCGACGAGACTCCCATCAGCCTTCAGATAGTGGCCGAGCACGTCACCGACCGCGCCTGACGCGCGGAGTGCATCGAGGTCTTCCCGTTCGACCAGACCAAGGTCCGGTATGGTCGAGTCATCGGTCAAGGCTCCGACGCTGACAACTGCAATGTCCGCCGTGGCGGCCTTCTCGAAGAGCTCCCGCAGGCCTTTTTGCGCCATTAGCGAATCACGGGTCGCCGGATCGCTGGTGTAGACAGGTGCGGATACGTAGTAACAGTCGGCCCCGATAATGTTCGAGAATCGCCAGGCGAACTCGAAAGGGCTCATCGCGTGGGCCCGGGTCAGTCCGCCGAGCAATGACACCACGGTCTGTCCCTTCCATGGCCGCTTGTCGATCGCGCTCAGCGACGCCTGCAGCGTTCGACCCCAACCGACGCCTATGGTCTGACGACTCTGCAAACGATCGGACAACCATGCGCCCAACGCGTTGCCGACGATCGCCGAAACCTGTTTGGGATTTGCAGGAGTCGGTACGACGACCGCTTCGGTGAGTCCAAAGGTCTTCTCGAGCTTCCGCTCGAGCGCCAAGCACTCCGCGAGTTTAGAATTGATGCGGATCTGGACCGTGCCGTTCTGACGACAGGCCGCCAACGTCCGCAGCACCTTGACCCGGTTCTGGTGTAGCCGGCGCGCGATCTGCTCCTGGGTCAGGCCCTCGACGTAATAGAGCCACGCGATCCGCGTGCTCAGCTGATCTTCCGGTCGCGCCGACACGTCTTTCGAAATCACACCCGGCCCCCTTGTTGACGGCGTAGTCCATCTACCATAGGCGGCGCGGCCCCGCCCGCAGCATCAAGATAGAACATATGTATTGACCAAGTAAACTTTGTTCAATACCCTCAAGGCCTTCCGAACCGAGCTGCCATGGGATCGACGCTATGAATATTGCGGAGGGACTGCGCAAACGGGCCGCCGAGGGCAGGCCGGTGCGCGTCGGACTGATCGGGGCGGGCGAGATGGGCACCGACATCGTCACCCAGGTTGGCCTCATGCCCGGCATCGAGATCGCAGCTTTGGCCGAGGTCCGCATCGACCAGGCGCTGAAAGCATTCGATATCGCCGGGGCCAAGGATGCCGGCGTCGTGTGCGAGAACGCACGGCAGGTCGAGCAAGCGATCAAGTCAGGCCACGCTGCGGTAACACCGTCGGCGGAACTCGTCTGCGGGTGCGAGTTGATCGACGTCGTGATTGATGCGACAGGCAATCCGAATGTTGGCGCGCAGGTCGCGATGCAGGCGATGGCGTCTGGAAAGCACATCGTGATGATGAACGTCGAGGCCGACGTCACCATCGGGGCCTATCTCCGGCGCATGGCTGAAAAGGCCGGCGTCGTCTACACGCTGGGCGCCGGGGACGAACCCAGTTCTGCCATGGAACTGATCAACTTCGTCCAGAGCCTCGGCTACCCGATCGTCGCGGCCGGCAAGGGCAAGAATAACGCCTTCAAGATCACAGCTACCCCCGACGAATACCGGGCTGAGGCTACGCGGCGCAACATGAACCCGCGAATGCTCGTCGAATTCGTCGACGGCTCCAAGACAATGATCGAGATGACCGCCATCGCGAATGCGACAGGTCTTGTGCCGGACAAGCCCGGCATGCACGGACCGGACGCTCCGCTCGTGACACTCCATAAGGTCCTTTGCCCGCGCGAGGATGGCGGCATCCTCGGTCGCAAGGGCGTCGTCGACTTCACCGTCGCCAAGGGCGTCGCGCCTGGCGTATTCGTAGTGGCTGAAATGCGCCATCCGCGGCTCCGAGAGCGCATGAACGACCTGCATCTGGGAGAAGGGCCCTACTACACCTTCTTCCGGCCGTATCATCTTACCAGTCTTGAGGTCCCTCTTTCAGCAGCCGCGGCGGTACTGTTCCGCCAGAGTCATATGCGTCCGCTCGAGCGACCTGTGGCGGAATGCGCGGCGCTGGCCAAGAAGGATTTGCCGGTCAGCACTAAGCTCGATGCCATCGGCGAGTACTGCTACCGGGGATGGGCAGTTACGCGGGAGCGCGCGCAGCAGATTCGAGCCGTGCCCCTTGGGCTGGCGCAAGGCGCGGTGACGACGGCCGCAATCAAGGCGGGAGAATACCTAACCTATGACAACTGCCGCGTCGACGACACGCTGAAGATCGTGCAACTCCGGCGCCTGCAGGATCGAATGCTCGAAGAAACCGCCGACCAGTCCGCGAGGGTGTCGGTTGCCTAAGAACAGCGCGTCCCAGCGGCGACGGAACCAGCGGCCCGCCCTTGCACTGCTCAGTGACGAGGACCTGCGGCTTTGCCTGCGGAAGATGTATCTAATCCGCAAGTTCGAGGAAGCCGCGGAAGCCAGCTATATCCGCGGCCTCATTCACGGGACCATGCACCTGTCGATCGGCCAGGAGGCTAGCGCCGTGGGCGCAGTGACCCCATTGCGCCCTACCGACTACATCCTCTCGACGCACCGCGGGCACGGCCACTGCATCGCGAAAGGCGCCGACCCGAAGCTGATGTTCGCCGAGTTCTTTGGAAAAGATACCGGGTATTGCGGCGGTCGCGGCGGCTCGATGCATATCGCGGATGTCGCCGGCGGCAACCTGGGCGCGAATGGCATTGTTGGCGGCGGCCTTCCGATTGCTGTCGGCGTCGGCCTGAGCTCCAAGATGCGGCGATCGGGAGAGGTATGCGTCTCGTTTTTCGGGGACGGCGCCGCCAATGAGGGCGCCTTCCACGAAGCGCTCAATCTTGCCTCGATTTGGCGGCTTGCGATCGTGTTCGTCTGCGAGAACAACCAGTACGGCATGTCGATGCCGGTGGCTCGGGCCATGGCAGTGCCGAATGTCGCCGACCGAGCAGCCGCGTATGGGATGCCAGGCGTCATCGTCGACGGTAACGACCTGCTCGCGGTGTTTGAAGCTGCGCATGAGGCCACCGAAAGGGCACGCCGCGGCGAGGGGCCAACTTTGCTGGAGTGCAAGACGTATCGGCTGCGTGGGCATTCGAAGAGTGACCGCAATCTCTATCGAACCAAGGAAGAAATAGAAGAATGGCGCCGTCGGGATCCGATCGCTCGCTTTCGCGAGGAGCTGACCTCGCTCGGGTGTTTAACGCCCGACGCTTGCAACGCGATCGAGGCCGAAGCGGCCCGTGAGATCGATGCTGCGGTCGAGTTCGCCCGCAACAGTCCGCATCCGGATCCCGCGCAACTGGAGCGGGGCGTCTATGCCTGACGCGCAGACCGCCGAGCGCGAGATCACCTATGCGGAAGCAATCCGCGAGGCGCTGGCTCAGGCGATGGAAGCAGACGAGCGCGTTTTCCTGCTGGGTGAGGATATTGGGGTCTACGGCGGTGCATTCGGCGTCACCGGCGATCTCTATCATCGCTTCGGGCCGGAGCGCGTCATCGACACGCCCATCAGCGAGCTTGGCATTGCGGGAACTGCTGTCGGCGCCGCCATAACGGGCATGCGGCCGGTGCTCGAGTTCCAGTTTTCCGACTTCATCACGCTCGCCATGGAGCAGATCGTCAATCAGGCGGCGAAGATCCGCTTCATGTTCGGCGGCAAGGCGACGGTGCCGATGGTCGTTCGAATGCCGGGAGGCTCCGGAACGGGTGCTGCGGCCCAGCACTCACAGAGCCTGGAAGCGTGGTTCGCGCACGTGCCCGGACTTAAGGTTGTTCAGCCGGCGACGCCGTACGACGCCAAGGGTCTCTTACTCGCCGCAATCGATGATCCCAACCCGGTGCTCGTTTTCGAACATAAGCTGCTCTACAAAACGAAAGGCATCGTCCCCGCGGAACCGTACCGCGTGCCGCTCGGGTCGGCAGTGGTCCGCCGCCTGGGAAGCGCCGTGACCGTGGTCGCGACGTCGATCATGGTGATCCGGGCGCTCGCCGCGGCCGACGCGCTGGCCGGTGAAGGAATAGATGTCGAAGTGATCGACCTGCGCTCGCTGCGGCCGATCGACAAGCCGACCCTGATCGAAAGCGTCCAGAAGACCGGCCGTCTGCTTGTCGTCTACGAGGGTGTCCAGACGCTGGGCATCGGCGCCGAGATATCGGCGATCATCGCCGAGAGCGAAGCTTTCGATTTTCTTGATGCGCCGATCCGCCGGCTCGGCGGGCGGGACACGCCGCTGCCGTACAACCCGATTCTCGAAAAGGCAGCCGTGCCCCAGACCGACGATATCGCCACCGTCCTACGCGCCCTCGTCGCCGGAGGCTGAGATGCCGGTCGACGTCATCATGCCCCGCGTGGACATGACTATGGAGAAAGGAACCATCCTCGCCTGGAAGGTGAAGGAGGGGGACGCGGTCCAGGAAGGCGCGCTGCTGTTCGAGATCAATACCGACAAGGCGACGA
The DNA here is from genome assembly GCA_964563665.1 of uncultured Acetobacteraceae bacterium. Classification (GTDB taxonomy): domain Bacteria; phylum Pseudomonadota; class Alphaproteobacteria; order CACIAM-22H2; family CACIAM-22H2; genus CAZLYV01. Next base: position 4,893 of record CAZLYV010000094.1, on the reverse strand, counting down.
TGGAGGTCGACGCACCGACCAGCGGCCGGATCGGTGGTATTCTGGTGCCGGCAGGAATAGAGGTGCCGGTTGGCACCGTGGTGGCGCAGATCCTCGCTCCGGGCGAACAATTGGCCAGGCCGGCATCGCCGAGCAGCGTCGGCTCGACTGCCACCCCTGGCGAAACTGCCCATGGACCTGCCACGACGGCGTCGTCTCGGGCACCCGGCGTGCCTACAACCAAGATACGGGCAACGCCGCTCGCCCGTCGCCTCGCACAGCTCCACGGCATCGAACTCGCCGCAGCGCATGGCTCCGGCCCGAAAGGCCGGATCGGGCGCGCCGACGTCGATGCCCTGCTGAAGGATAGATCGTCGTCCCCGGCCACAAGGGCAGCCGAAGTTCCGGCCGGCGAAATGAAACCGCAGCGCGTCGCGTTCAACCCGACCCGCAAGATCGTTGCTCAGCGGATGCTGCAGAGCGTTCAGACGGCGCCTCATTTCTACATGAGCGCCAACCTTGATATGTCGGCCGTGGTGGAGTTGCGCGAGCAGATCGGGGCGCGCACACCCGACAAGGCGAGGCCCAGCGTCACCGCCGTTGTGGTGCGTCTGCTGGGCACTCTCCTCCCTGAGCATCCGTGCCTCAACGCCTCCGTCGACGGCGACGCCATGCAGATGCACTCGGGCGTCCATATCGGAATCGCGATGGACCGTGATGGGGATCTTCTCGTCCCCGTCATCAGGAACGCCCAAGCACTGCGGCTCTCGGAGATCGCCGCCGAGCTCGATCGGTTGCGGCGCGCAGCACGGAACCGTTCGATTCAACCGTCGGAGCTGCGCGGCAGCACGTTCACGCTCAGCAATCTCGGGATGTTCGGGGTCGACAGCTTTACCGCCATCATCAATCCTGGCGAGGCGGGAATTCTCGCCGTTGGTCGCATCGTCGACACCCCCGTCGCACACAAGGGACAGGTCGCCCTGCGACCCATCGCCACCGTGACACTGTCCGCCGATCACCGGATCGTCGACGGCGCAGCGGCCGCGCGCTTCATGCGCGACCTGCGAACCCTCGTGGAGTCTCCGGAGCTGGCGCTCTAGTCACACTGTTTGGGCCGGATTCCGGCGGATGGATCGGGCCACTCCTCGCAGAACCGGTCCGGCAGCGCTCTGAAGCCGTGCCATGCGAGATTCGTGACAGACGCATATCCGCTGACAATGAAATGATTCTCGTCACCATCGGTAAACGTCCCGGCGCGATCGCCGATGATCTGGATGCGAGTCCGTGCCTCGTCCGTGGAAATGACCCGGCTGCGGTGCGCAATCTTGTCGCGGCCGATACGCGCGTGCCGCACCTCGGCAGGTATTTCCTTTGGCAGGTTGAGGTTGAGCCAATGACCATCGCCGGACCATTGGTCGCGGCGATTCCAAAAGGAGCTTAGAAGACCGGCGAGCCATTGAGACTGGCCGCGGTCGTAGGGCCCGAGACCCTTTGGTCGGGAGATCGAGATGACGGGTATCCCCCAGAACGCTGCTTCCCGCGCGATGGCCATCGTGCCTGAGTAAGCAACATCCTCCGCCACATTCAGGCCCTCGTTTATCCCCGCCAGAACAAGATCTGGCCGGGGCGCATCGACGAACTTCCAGGTAAGGGCGGCTATGACACAATCGGCCGGTGTGCCGGAACAGCTAAACCGGCGGTCGCCTACGCGGGTGAGCGTGATCGGTTGACGCAGCGAGATGCCATGGCCAACGCCGCTTTGGTTGCTGTCCGGCGCAATGATCCAGACGTCCTCCGTTACCAGACGCGCGACGGCCGCGAGAGCCGCCAGGCCGGTCGACTCAATCCCGTCGTCATTACTGATCAGAATGCGCACCTTCTTTTCTCTCCGCCTCAGCTGTCCTTCGTCCGTCCACTCAGTTCCATGGCCGCGGCAACAAGGTCGCGCACCGCCCGCTTGCTTACCCGCACGCTCCTGATTCGAGCCGCACGCGCGTTTTCGATTTCGGCCGACAAGGATTGCAGCACAATTCCTCCGATTCCGGCCGCCATTCCGGGATCGTCAACCACGAGCAAGGCGCGGTGCTCGCGAAACAATTTCGAGAGCAATTGCATATCGAACGGCTGTGCAAACACTGCGTCGGCGACCGTGACTTCAACGCCTTTCTCGACCAAGGCCTCGGCCGCGGCGACGGCCATCTGGACGCCGCGGCCCACCGCGATTATCGCCACATCTCTGCCGCGCCGAATGACACGGCCGCGGCCTATTTCTACCGTCTCGCCGACGCCCGGCAGGCTCGCAAGCTTGATGCTCTGGTATCCGATCAGGACGGGTTGATCGCCCACCTCATGCGCGGTCTTCAGCATCTTCGGCAGATCGTACGCGTCGGCCGCCAGCATCACGACAAACCCGGGTACCGCCGTCAGATCGAGCGGCGGCGCGTCCAGCCAGGGCTCGTCCGCCTGCCCTTCGGCAAGATCGACCAGAAGAGTCACCGGCAGCCGTAGCCGCATCCATTCGCGCGCTGTCTCGCCCGCGCCAAGCCAGAAGGATCGACGGTCGAGCAGAACGAGAGGGCGGACACCTCCGGCAGCAAGGCCGCGCGCGAACCCAAGCCCATGTCGTTCCGCTTCGCTCGCCCGAATGCAGCGAGTGGGAAAGGCTCGTTCGACGGCTGAAAAGGCAGCCGCCACGACCCCGCTGCCCTGGAGGATCACAACCACCCTTGGATCAGCTTCGACCGCCGCAACGAGACTCTTCACCAGCTCGTCACGCAGAGCATTCTCGACGGGCGCGGTCTCTGTATCCTTTGCGGATTCAGCCGAGCCCATGACATGTACGAGCGCCGGATGATCACGCGGCGTATCGCGGAGATTCCGCAGAACCGGCAGCAATTGGTCGAAACGTCGGCCGGAAATAGGGCCGACGTAATAAACGCCGAGTTCCTCGTAAAACAGCCCACCGGTCGCGATGCCGCGAGCAAACTCCTCTAATCGCTTCGCAAGGGCATAACCGGGGTCCGGCAGGTTTCGGACGATCTGCTTTCCGAGATCCCTGATCGTAAAGTAAGGCCGGGAGGAAACGAGACGCGAAAACTGAGCCGCGAGGCTGGCGGTCAGACCCTCATCCGCCTGGGCTGGGTCGAGCAACACAATCAACAGGCGCGACCGCAGGGAGCGCGCGGCTCGGATCGCTTCGAGCGTCGCGCCACTTTCAAGGGCTGAAGGATTGATAACCGCGATGACGTCTTCCGTGACGTTGGATTGCCGGGTAGCGACTGCCAGGCCGAGCGCGATCGATACTGCCGTCGCGCCCGCCGTACGGTCCGCCCCCTCGGTGTCGCCGCGCGTACGACTGCGCGGCACCTGCCACGGCAGGCGACGCCCTGTGAGATGCTGATAAGCCGCGGCACCGGTAGCCGAGCCCCAGACGATCTTGGCTGGGCGTCCGCGAAAGACGGTGTAAAGCGCCACAGCCGCTTCAATCCACAACGGCGAGGCAGGACCTCGGGAGGCCGGGATGTCATGACGGCGTCGTAAGTCATGAACCAGATGATGAAGGTGCCGCGCATGTATCGCTGCGGCCGCGTCCTCAACCAGGGCGGCAAGATTTTCCACCAACTCGACTTCCGTCAGGTGCTGGCCGGCGGTACAGGCTACCCGCAGCCGGTAGGTCGCAGCTATGCTGGCGGAACCTGGAGCAGGCTCGTCCAGTTCCGCCGATAATTCCTTCTGATCTGTCGATGGGTCGGCGCTGAGCGTCACAACAATGGTGGAATGAACGATATGCGCGAGACGATCCTCAAGCGCCGCGATGATCCGATCGGCATCGCGCCTGGCGCGCAGGAAGCCGCCATCGGCGGCGACGCTCACCCCCTGCGGGCGCAGGCCGAGCGATTTCACGGCAATCACCGCGGCTCTGACCTCTGCGACAGGATCGGCAGCCGGAGGCAGCCGCACGAGGTCGCCGATTCCCGACGTCAGCGGCAAGCCGAGCGCCAGGGCCGACGACACGCTCGGCGGCCCGGATGGCGTCGAGGGTCCAGGAGCTAAGGCAACGGGCCAGTCGCAAGCGCGTGCCAGCGCCCGGACCGCCGCTACCGTCAGGACCGGATCGTTGACGCGAAGCGCGATCAGGATGTCACGGCAACCGAGAGCCTCGAGGCGTCTGCCCTCCCGCGCCGCCGCCTGCGCGAGAGCGACGGGCGCCGAAAGAGAAGTCGCCCCGTGCTCCACGACCGGCTCACGCAGGACAAGCCCAAGGGCACAGTCGAAATCGAGGGCGACCGCAGCGATCTCTCGCAGACCGGCGTCGTCGTAGTCGCCCGGAGCCAGCCAAAGCCCGCGGGCACCGGATTCCGCGGCAGCTGCGGCAACCGCGGGGCTCCCGCCACCGATGTCCGCTAACAATGGCACCGGGCAGGCGGGCACGATGTCGGCGAGTCTCCGCGCCACGTGGACGGATGCGCAAGGCAGGCTGACAAGATCCGCCCCTCCGGCCTCAAGCGCCTGGACCGTCCTCACTGCAGCCGAAATGGCGTCCGGCCTGTCGGGGTCGAAAGGCGCCCAGCCGTCGACGGCAACCGGCGCGCCGCCGCCGACCTTGACGCCGCCGATCCAGACAGCACGGCTCGGGCGGCGCTCGACGCGCGAAGAGGACCGAGCCGAGGGTGTCAAGTTCATGAATCCCAACCTGGTGGAGCGACTCTAGCAGATGTTTCCCGCGGTTGACTTTGTCGATGATGGGGTTGGCGGGAGCTGTCCACGGGAACGGTATGGGAGCGGCGTTGTGGGTCTCGAGATAGTCGCGGATGGCCCGTGCGCCCGCCAGATGCGCTGCACGGAACCGTGGCTGATGCCTAGATGCTTGCTCAGGCGGCGCACGCTCCGGTGCGTGACGTGGGGCGGCTTTTC
>CAZLYV010000093.1:7661-9407 GCA_964563665.1 uncultured Acetobacteraceae bacterium | reverse complement strand
GGCGTGCTGGCGACCGATACGCTGATCGACCAGGGCGGCCGGCTCGCCGAGCTCACACCGGCCACCATCGAACGTCTGAACGCGGTCCTGCCGCCGACCTGGTCGCACGGCAACCCGGTCGACATCATCGGCGATGCGCCGGGCTCTCGTTATGTGGCGGCGCTCGAGATCCTGCTGCAGGCGGACGAGGTGGACGCGATCCTGATCCTCAATTGCCCGACCGCGATCACCTCGAGTCTCGAGGCCGCGCAAGCCGTCGTCACCGCGCTCGGTACGAAACGTCATCCCGTGCTCACAAGCTGGCTCGGCGATACGGCGGCCGGCGAGGCGCGCAAATTGTTCACGGCGCGCCGCATTCCGACCTTCGACACGCCCGGCGCCGCGGTGCGCGGCTTCATGCATCTGGTGCGCTACCGGCGGAACCAGGCGATGCTCATGGAGACGCCGCCCGCCGCACCCAGCGCGGCGGCGCTCGATGTGGACGCCGCGCGGCGGATCGTCGCCCACGCGCTCAGCGACGGCCGCGAGCTGTTGAGCGAGCCCGAGGCCAAGGACCTGCTTGCGCTTTACGGTGTACCGGTCGCCCGCACGTTGATCGCAGGCACGCCCGACGAGGCGGCCGCATGCGCCGCCAGGCTCGGGGGCAAGATCGCGGTCAAAATCCTGTCGCCCGACATCAGCCACAAATCCGACGTCGGCGGCGTGGTGCTCGATCTCGCCGGACCGCAGGAGGCAAAGACGGCGGCGATGGCGATCATGGCCCGCGTCAAGGAGCGCAAAGTCGGGGCGCGGATCGCCGGGTTCACGGTTCAGGAAATGGTGCCGCGGGGCGGCGCGCACGAACTCATCCTCGGCCTCGCCGAAGATCCACAGTTCGGGCCGGTGATCCTGTTTGGCGAGGGCGGCACGGCGGTTGAAGTGATCGGCGACAAGGCGTTAGCGCTGCCGCCGCTCAACATGCAGCTCGCCCGCGAGCTCATGTCGCGCACCCGGGTCTACCGGCTGCTGCAAGGCTATCGCGATCACCCGCCGGCGGCGCTCGATGCGATCGCCGGGACGCTGATCCAGATCTCGCAGCTCGCCTGCGATCTGGGCGAAGTGGTCGAGCTCGACATCAACCCATTGCTGGCAAGCCCGCAAGGAGTGATCGCGCTCGATGCGCGCGTGCGCGTGCGCGCGCCCTCGGGTGCGCCACCGACCGCGCGCCTCGCGATCCGCCCCTATCCGCGCGAGCTCGAAGAGACGGTGATGCTCGCCGAGCTTGGCGAGTTGCGACTGCGCCCCGTGCGGCCCGAGGACGAACCGGCGTTTCACGCCGCCTTCGCCAGGCTCACGCCCGAGGACATCCGGATGCGGTTCTTCGCGCCGTTGAAGGCGCTCAGCCACGAGATGGCGGCGCGTCTCACCCAGATCGATTACGACCGCGAAATGGCGCTGGTGCTCGAGCGCCCCGCGGCCGAGGGACCCGGCGAGATCCTGGGCGTCGCGCGGCTCGCCGCCGATCCCGACGGCAAACGGGCGGAGTTCGCGGTCATCGTGCGCTCGGATGTCAAGGGGCAGGGGCTGGGCACGTTGCTCCTGGAGCGGATCATCGCCTATGGACGCCGCCGCGGTGTCAGCGAGATTTTCGGCGACATCCTCGCCGAGAACGTGGCGATGCGGCAGCTTTGCAGCGATCTCGGTTTCTCGATCGCCGAGCTGCCGGAATCGGCGGCGATCCTCCGCGCGACTTTGCGGCTGTGAGGC
>CAZLYV010000093.1:0-7561 GCA_964563665.1 uncultured Acetobacteraceae bacterium | reverse complement strand
GCCGATCTCGCCGCCGTCATCCTTGGTGATGATCACCACCGCCGGGCGCGGCGGCATGTCGGGCGAGAAATCGGGCCAGCGCGTCGACGGTTTGGCGTAGATCGAGCCCTTCTCCTCGCCCGGATGCTGCACGGCGACGAATAATGTTTTCGCATCGGGGGTGAAACATGGCCCGCACAGCTCGGCGCCGCGCGGCACGGCGAAGAAGCGCTTGGTGACGGCGCGGCCGATGCCGCTCGTATCCGCGCCATAGAGCCCGTCGGCCGTCGGCGGCGTGGCTTGCGTCGGCATGCCGTCGGTCGCAATCCAGATCCGGCCGTGGCGATCGAAGGCGACATTATCGGGAGCGGCAAGCCAGCCGTCCTTTGTGACACCCGCGCCGTATTTCGTCCCCTCGGCCGGATTCGCCGGGTTTCCGGCGAGGAGGAAAATCTCCCAGCGGAACGTGTCGGACGCATGGTCGGCCTTGGGTCCGTCGCCGCCGGGCGCGATCAGCTCGATGATGTGGCCCCATTTGTTGCCGGGCCGCGGGTTCGCCGCGTCGGCGCGCTGACGCACATCGGCATCGTCCGCCTTTTTGCGGCGATCGTTGTAAGTCATCACGACATAGACGCGTCCGGTCCGGGGATTGGGCTTGACGTCCTCCGGCCGGTCCATCGGCGTCGCGCCGACGAGATCGGCGGCTCGGCGCGCCTCGATCAACACGTCGGCCTGACCGGCAAATCCGTTGGCGGCGGTGAGCGGTCCCGTGCCGTGGACCAGCTTCAGCCAGGTGAGCGTGCCGTCGGCGTTGAAGCGGGCCACCGACAGCGTGCCCTCGTCGAGCAGGGTCATATTGGCGGCGCGGTTCTTGGGGTCGTATCGGCCCTTGGTGACGAATCGATAGACATACTCGTACCGCTCGTCGTCGCCCGAATAGACCGCGACCCGGCCATCGCGGCTCACCACGGTCGTGGCGCCCTCGTGCTTGAAGCGGCCGAGCGCCGTATGCTTTACCGGCGTCGAGGCCGGATCGTAGGGATCGTATTCGACGATCCAGCCGAAGCGATTCGGTTCGTTCGGCTCCTTCTCGACGTTGAAGCGGGTGAAATAATTGCCCCACGGGGCGTTCATCCACGGCTGGACGCCGTAACGCTTATAGTTCGCGGCTTCCGGCGTCTTCTGCGCATCGCCGTTGAAGAAACCGTTGAAATTCTCCTCGCCCGAAAGAACCGTGCCCCACGGGGTGACGCCGCCCGCGCAGTTGTTGAGCGTGCCCATGACCCGCCGGCCGGCGGGATCGGCCGAGGTGCGAAGACGCGGATGACCGGCGGCGGGCCCGCTCAGGCGGTATCCGGTTTCCTGGAGCGTGAAGCGGCGATTTCGCTTGCTGTCGCCCACCACCGACCAGCGTCCGGCCGATTTCTTGACCTCGATCACCGAAAGCCCGTGCGCCGCCATGTCGGCCTCGGACTGCTCGCGCGTCAGCCCTTTGACGCCATTGTTGGGCTCGCTGAGTCCCTCGAACATCAACTCGGTGTTGGTGTACTCGTGGTTCACGCAAAGCAGGCCGCGCGCCGAGTTCTGCGAACCCCGCGGCAGCGGCATATAGGCCATGAAGTCGTTGTTGTAACCGAACTGACCCGCCTGCGCGGCGCCGCTTTGCCGGCGAAGGTCGAATTCCGGCGCGCCGGCCACGACCCTGTCGCCCCAGCGGATGAGCACGCGCGCGCTATAGCCAGGCGCGACGTGGATCGTCTCGTCGAGGCCATGCGGAACCTCCGTGAAGGCGAGGCTGGAGGCGCCGGCTTTCGCTTGCGCCGCCGCCGACCCCGCCCAATTCAGCGGCAGGGCTGCGCCCAGGCTTGCCGCGGCGAGCCCGCCAAGCACGCCCCGGCGCGTCAGCCGGGCGGCGATCACGTCGTCGAGCGAGGGCGCCGACGATTGATTCACGCCGATATCTTCGGGGGCCTCGCCGCGGGCCCAAGGGGTGCCACTGTTGTCGATCGTCATGGCCGGAGATCCTCGCTGGTGCGTGGGTAAAGCCTACGGGGGACGCGCGATCCTACGGCTCAACGCGCCAGCTCGTCGAGGGCGTAGCCGGCGGAGCGCACGGTGCGGATGATATCAGGATCGCTGGGGCCGTTCAGCGCTTTGCGCAGGCGGCGGATATGCACATCCACCGTGCGCGGCTCGACATAGATGTCGCGGCCCCATACCGCGTCGAGCAGTTGCTCGCGGCTATAGACCCGGCCCGGCCGCTCCATGAGGTGGCGGAGCAGGCGGAACTCGGTCGGTCCAAGGTGCACTGGCCGGCCATTGCGCAGAACGCGATGCGAGGCAAGGTCGATCACCACGCCGGCATAGGTGAGAAGATCCTTGCCGCTGGCGGGTTGGGCGCGGCGGAGCACGGCGCGGATTCGCGCCACAAGCTCGCTCGGGCTGAACGGTTTGGTGATGTAATCGTCGGCGCCGCCCTCGAGGCCGCGCACCCGGTCGGTTTCCTCGCCCCGCGCGGTCAACATGATGACCGGCAGCTCGCTGGTCTCGGCCTTGCGGCGGATCTGGCGGCACACTTCGAGCCCCGAAACATGCGGCAGCATCCAATCGAGGATAACGAGGTCGGGCGTCGACTCGGCGAGCAGCGAAAGCGCCTCCTCGCCGTCGGACGCGCTCGACACCCGGAACCCTTCCCGCTCGAGGTTGTAGCGCAGAAGGGTGACCAGCGCCGGCTCGTCCTCGACGACGAGAACGTGCGGCTTCATGACTCGACGGTCCCGCCGCCGCCGCCCGGCCTGACGACGGTGAAGCTCGATTCGTCGCCCTTGGGGCGCGTCGCCTGCAGCGGCGTGCCGACGACGAGAAAATGGATCGTCTCGGCGATATTGGTCACGTGGTCGCCGATCCGCTCGATGTTCTTGGCGATGAACAGCAGGTGGGTGGATGCCGTGATGTTGCGCGGATCCTCCATCATGTAGGTAAGAAGCTCGCGGAACAGGCCCGAGTACATCTCGTCGATCTCTTCGTCCCGGTTCCAAACTGCGATCGCCTTTTGCACGTCCCGGTGCATATAGGCATCGAGAACATCCTTGATCATCTCCTGAACCACGCGGCCCATGCGCGGAATCTGCCCGGTGGGGCGCACCGCCGGCACCTGATTGAGCGCGATCGACCGCTTGGCGACGTTGGCCGCGTAATCGGCGATGCGCTCGAGGTCGCTGGCGATACGCAAGGCGGCGAGCACGTTGCGCAGATCGCTCGCCACCGGCTGGCGGAGCGCCAGCACGCGCACCGCGAGGCTATCCACCTCGCGCTCGATCTCGTCGACCTTGGCGTCGGCTTTGACGATCTCGGCGGCGGAGTTGCTGTCGCGCCGCCCCATCGCCTGGATCGCGCTGGCGAGCTGCGATTCGGCCATGCCGCCCATCCGCGCGATGCAGTCGACGAGGCGATTGAGCTCCTCGTCGTAGGATTTCAGAATATGTTCGGAAACCATGGCGTCGCTCTCCGATTTACCGGGGCCGCTGCGACTCAGCCGAACCGGCCGGTGACGTAATCTTCGGTCCGCTTGTCCTTCGGCTGGGTGAAGATCATCTCGGTTCGGTCGAACTCCACGAGTTCGCCCAGATACATGAAGGCGGTGTAATCGGCGCTGCGCGCCGCCTGCTGCATGTTGTGGGTGACGATGACGATGCAGTAGTCGGATTTGAGCTCGCTGATCAGCTCCTCGATCTTGGCGGTCGACAGCGGATCCAGCGCCGATGCGGGCTCATCGAGCAGCAACACCTCTGGTTTGACCGCGATCGCGCGCGCGATGCACAGCCGCTGCTGCTGGCCGCCGGACAGGCTGAGCCCGCTCTGACGGAGCTTGTGTTTGACCTCGTCCCACAACGCCGCGCGCCGCAGCGCCGATTCCACGCGCTGGTCGAGCTCGCTCGCCGGCAGCTTCTCATAGAGGCGGATGCCGAACGCGATGTTGTCGTAGATCGACATCGGAAACGGCGTCGGCTTCTGAAAAACCATGCCGATCTTCGCGCGCAATCGATTCAGGTCCTGGCGCGCATCGAGCAGGTTTTCGCCGTCGAGCAGCACCTCGCCAGTCGCCCGCTGGTCGGGGTAGAGCTCGTAGATGCGGTTGAGGACTCTGAGAAAGGTCGATTTGCCGCAGCCGGACGGGCCGATGAGGGCGCTCACGCATTTGTCGTGAAGCGGCAGGCTGACGCCTTTGAGCGCCTCGAAATCCTTGTAGAAGAAATGCAGGTCCCGAATCTCGATCTTCACCGATGCCTGCTCGCCGGCCGCGGCAATCGAGGCGCCCGTCCGCTCGGCATCGGTCCAACGATCGCGCGCAGCCGGAACGACAACCGATCGCACGGAAACGGCGCCACTGGCCGAGAAAAGAGCGGGGTCGGTGCTCATTTCTGCACGCTACTCCAGCTTGCGACGAGGCGCGCGGCGATATTGAGGACGAGAATGACCGAAGTGATCATGAGCGCGCCGCCCCATGCCAGCGCCTGCCAGTCGGCATACGGGCTCAACGCAAACTGGAAGATGACCACCGGCAGGTTCGCCATCGGGGCATCGAGGTCGGCGCTCCAGAACTGATTGTTGAGCGCGGTGAAAAGCAATGGCGCCGTCTCGCCGCTGACCCGCGCGATGGCCAGCATCACGCCGGTGACGATGCCCTGGATGATGGCGCGGTAGAGCACCGAAACGATCGTCTTCCAGCGCGGCGTGCCGAGCGCCGCGGCCGCCTCGCGCAAGCTGTTCGGGACCAGGTTCAGCATGTTTTCCGTCGTCCGCACGACGACCGGGATGACGATGACGGCAAGCGCGGTGGCTCCCGCCCAGGCGGAAAAATGGCCCATGCGCAGGACCACTGTCTCATAGACGAACAATCCAATGATGATCGACGGAGCGCTCAGCAGGATATCGTTGACGAACCGGATGACATTGGAGATACGGGCGGTCTTGCCGTATTCGGCGAGAAACGTGCCGGCCATCAGGCCGACCGGCGCGCCCACGAGCACGGCGATCGCCGTCATCACCGCGCTGCCGTAGATCGCGTTGAGCAACCCCCCTTTGCTCCCCGGCGGCGGCGTCATCTCGGTGAATATGGCGGGACCGATCGCGCCGAGGCCGTTGGCGAGCAGCGTCCACAGGATCGCCACCAGCCAGAAAAGCCCAAGCCCCGTTGCCACCAGCGATAGCGCGAGCGCTAGGAGGTTGCGCGCGCGGCGCCTTGCGTAAAGGGTCATGACCGGCTCAGCTCCCGGTCTTCCGCTCGAGGCGAATCAGCATGAGCTTCGCCAGGGCAAGAACCAGAAAGGTGATCACGAAGAGGATCAGGCCGAGCGCGATCAGGGAAGAGAGATAAATGTCCCCGATCGCCTCGGTGAATTCGTTGGCGAGCGCCGCCGAGATCGTCGTTCCCGGCGCCAGCAATGATTTGCCGATCTGATGCGCGTTGCCGATGACGAAGGTGACGGCCATCGTTTCACCAAGCGCGCGGCCGAGCCCCAGCATCACGCCCCCGACCACGCCGGAGCGCGTGTAGGGCAGAACGATGTTCCAGACGACTTCCCATGTCGTGGCGCCAAGGCCGTAGGCGGACTCGCGCAGCATCGGCGGCACCGCCTCGAACACGTCGCGCATGATCGCGGTGACGAACGGCAGCACCATGATGCCGAGGATCAGTCCGGCGGTGAAGATGCCGATGCCGAGCGGCGGGCCGGCGAAGAGGAAGCCGACGCCCGGGAGCGCACCCAGAGTGTCGATCAGCGCCGGCTGAAGCGTCGACTGGAGCACGGGCGCGAAGACGAACAAGCCCCAAATTCCGTAAATGATGCTGGGAATTCCGGCGAGCAGCTCGATGCAAACGCCGATCGGACGCTTGAGCCATGCCGGACACAGCTCGGTGATGAATACCGCGATGCCGAAGCTGATCGGCACGCCAAAAAACATTGCAATCGACGCGGTCGCCAGCGTGCCATAGATCGGCGCCGCGGCGCCGAATTTCTCGGTCACCGGGTTCCAGGCTTCGGTGAAGAGAAATCGCCATCCGAAGTGCCGGAGCGCCAGCCATGATCCGTCGATCAGCGCGACGATGATCGCGCCCAACAGAACCAGAACCGCGAACGCGAAAAACCCGGTGAGATAGCGAAACAACGGATCGACCGGGTCGCTCCGGTGATTTCTCGCCATCGTCCGGGTCGCGGTCGCCATCATCGTTCGATCGGTGCCTCCCGCCTCAAGCGCGAGCGGAACACCCGTCGCCGGGTCTTCCCTTCGCGGCGATCAACGTTCAAACCTGCTAATTCGTCGGCTTCGCCCAAACCGGTTGCCCGCTCGGACCGGTCATTTTCGTCCACGTCTCCTCGACCAGGCGCACGACGCCGCTCGGCATCGGCACGTAATCGAGCTCTTCGGCCAGCTTGCCGCCGCTGCGATAGCCCCAGTCGAAGAAGTCGAGCACCTGCTTGGCGACATCGGGCTTTTCCTGCTTGGCGTACATCAAGATGAACGTCGCGCCGGTGATTGGCCAGCTCATCTTGCCGAGCTGATCGGTCAGCAGCAGGTAATATCCCGGCGCGCGCGCCCAGTCGGCGTTGGCCGCCGCCGACTGGAACGTCTCGCTCATCGGCGCCACGAACTGGCCGTCCTTGTTGGCGAGCTCGGTGGTGGTCATCTTGTTCTGTTTGGCATAGGCATATTCGACGTAGCCGATCGCGCCGCTGGTGCGGGCCGTGATCGCGGCGACACCCTCGTTTCCCTTGCCGCCAAGCCCGGTCGGCCACTGCAGCGCGGAGTTGACGCCGACCTTCGCCGCCCATTCCGGGCTCACCTTCGCCAGATAGTGCGCGAAAATGAACGTCGTTCCCGATCCGTCGGAACGATGAACCACGGCAATCGCCTGCCCCGGCAGTTTCAGACCCGGATTCAAACTTGCGATCGCCTGGTCGTCCCACTTGGCGATCTTGCCGAGGAAAATGTCGGCGAGCACGGCGCCGGTGAGCTTGATCTCGCCCGACTTGACTCCCGGCAGATTGACCACCGGGACGACGCCGCCCATAAGAGTCGGGAACTGCAACAGGCCCGCCTGCTGCAACTCCTGCGGTTCGAGCGGCATGTCCGATGCGCCGAAATCGATCGTCTTGCTCTTGATCTGCTTGATCCCGCCGCCCGAGCCGATCGACTGATAATTGACCGCCACTCCGGTCTTCGCTTTGTAGGCTTCGGCCCACTTGGCGTAGATCGGATAGGGAAATGTGGCGCCGGCTCCGGCGATATCGGCGGCCCCGGCACCGGAGGCGATAAGGCACGACACGACGCCAATCGCCGCGACCATTTGGACGATCCGCCTGATGAATGGGTTCATGATCGAAGGATCTCCTTCATTTACGACGACGTTTCGGGGTTGCCCCGTTTGGGCGCGGGGATCGCAGGCGCCGCAGTTTGCATTTTTGTCTCGGTTGCATTGCCGATTCATGATTCCGCCATTCGCCTGCGGGCCCTTGGCCAACCCGTCGTCGGGCGCCCGGCGCGGCGGGGCCAGAGCAGCCGACCAGCGCCGCGCAATCGG
>CAZLYV010000092.1:3324-9468 GCA_964563665.1 uncultured Acetobacteraceae bacterium | reverse complement strand
GAGTTGCCAGCCGTCCGACTGTCGGCCTAAAGTCAAGCCAACGCGAGAAACCACCGGGAGGAAACCGCCGCCATGTCTGCATATCTGAAATCGCGATTGGGTGCATTCACGCTGTGCGCCGCGCTCGTCGCCGCCGGCGTGCCTGCCCAGGCCGAGGAAATCTCGGTCACCCACTGGGGCGCTCTGATGTATGGAACGCCTTACGCCGTGGCGATGGAGAAGGGCTTGTTCAAGCAGGCGGGGGTCGACATCACCGGCATCCTCACCTCGAAAGGCGGCGGCACGACGGTTCGCAACGTGCTGGCCGGCGGGCTTCCCTATGGCGAGGTCGCGTTGTCGGCCGCGGTCGCGGCGTCACGCGAAGGCATCGAAATCAAGATCGTCAATTCGGCGGTGCAGACGGTCGCCGACGTCCTGTGGGTCACCATGCCCGACTCCGAGATCAAGACGATCAAGGACCTCGTCGGCAAGAAGATGGCGATCACCAGCCCGAAATCGGTGACCGACATGCTGTCGATCATGGCGCTCGAGGCGTCCGGAGTGGCGCTCGACAAGGTCGAGCGGCCGGCGCTCGGCGGCATCGGCACCGGCCTGACCGCGCTCGAGAGCGGCGCGGTGCAGGCGGCGCCGATCCTCGAGCCGATCTGGAGCGCGCGTAAAGCCAAGTACCGGCCGCTCGTGCAGATCAAGGACGTGCTGCCGCCGATGACCCAGGTCGTCGGCATCGTCACCACCGAATTCGCCAGGAAGAGCCCGGAGAAGGTGCGCGCGATCATCGCCGGACGGCGCGCCGGGGTCGATTTCATCTACGCCAAGCCCAAGGAGGCGGGTGCGATTCTCGCCAAGGCTTACAGCATCCCCGAACCCGTGGCGGTGGTCGCCGTGCAGAACATGGTCGACATCAGGTACTGGAGCCGCGGCGATTTCGACGTCAAGGGAATGAACGAAATGATCCGCGGCCTCAAGATCCTCGGCGAGGTGACGGGCGAGATCGACTGGGACAAGCTGATCGATCGACAATTCCTGCCGACGGATCTGCGCGGCAGCTCATGACACCTTGCCCCCGGACGTGAGCGCGATTCACGTCGAGCTTACCGGCGTCACCCGTATTTACCCCGCGGCGGCTGGCCAGGGGGAGGTGCACGCGCTTGGACCCGTCGACCTTGAGCTCGCGCGGGGCGAGTTCTTCGCCGTCGTGGGCCCGTCGGGCTGCGGCAAATCGACCCTGCTCGAAGCCATCGCCGGTCTCTTGGCGCCGACATCCGGTACGATCACGTTCGAGGGCCGGCCGGTTGCAGGCCACGTACCCGATGGAATCGGCGTCGTTTTCCAGGAGGACGCAAGTTTTCCCTGGCTGACGGTTTGGGACAATGTCGCCTTCGGGCTCGCCCGGGCGGGTATGGATGGCGGCGATATTCAGCGCCGCGTCGATCACGCGATCGCATTCATGGGGCTCAGCGATTTCGCGAGAGCGTATCCGGCGCAGCTTTCCGGCGGCATGCGCCAGCGGGTCTGCATCGCGCGCACGCTCGTCATGGAGCCGCGGCTCATCCTGCTCGATGAGCCGTTCGGCGCGCTCGATCAGCAGACGCGCCTGCTGATGGGCGACGAATTGTTGCGGCTGTGGCGCGAAACCGGCGCGACCGTCCTCTTGATCACCCACGCGCTCGACGAGGCGGCGATGCTCTCCGACCGGGTCGGCGCCATGTCGGCGCGGCCCGGCCGGTTCATCGACCTCGTGGAGACCGGCTGGCCCCGCGCGCGCGACAGCCGGATCGTCGCCGACGCCGGCTTCGGTGCGATCACCGCCCGGCTGTGGTCCAGCCTGCGCGCCGAGTCGCTCAAAGCGCTCGGCCACGCGCAAAGAGGGGTGGCGCCATGAGACGCCTCGGCCTCTATCGCCTCGGCTTGATCATCGGGTTCGTCGCCGTGCTCGAAGCGCTTTGCCGGTCGGGCGTGATCAAGCGCTTGACCATGATCGCGCCCTCGGAGATGGCCGGCGCGTTATGGGACATCCTCGTCTCGGGCAGCGCCACCGCCGATATCGTCCGCACGCTAGCTTGCGTCATCGCGGCGCTGGTGCTCTCGATCGTGTTCGGCTTCGTGGCTGGCGTCGCGATTCACGCAAAGCCGCGGCTCCGCCGTGCGCTCGATCCGTTTTTCGCCACCTACTACGCGGTGCCGTTCTTCGTCTTCTATCCCGTGCTGGTCGCGCTGTTCGGGTTGACGGCGTGGCCGGTGATTTTCATCGGCTTCCTGTTCGCGATCGTGGCCATGATCATCAACACGCTGAACGGCCTCGACCGCATCCCGCGCGTGCTCGGCAAGGTGGCGCGGGTGCACCGCATGGGGCGACTCGAGACCGCCCTCAGGCTCGAGCTGCCGGCGGCGGCGCCCCATCTCTTCACCGGGGTAAAGCTCGCCGTCGCTTACTCCTTCATCGGCGTGATCGCGAGCGAGTTCATCATGGCCGCCGCCGGGCTCGGCTATGCGATCGCTTACGCCTACAACAACTTCGACAATCGTCGCATGTACGGGTTGATGCTGTTCGTCATGATCGTGGTGACGCTGGTCAACATGACGCTCCACGTCTGGGAGCAGCGGCTATTGCGCCGCCGCCAGGGGCTAGCCTGACATGACCGTCCGGCGTCACCTCGACACTCTTCTCGTGCTCGCCGCATTCACCGCGCTGTGGCAGGCGCTCTACGCCTTTGCCGGCGAAGCGGCGATGTCGGGCCCGTGGCCCACCCTCGTCCATGCGATCGACCTCCTCGGCCAGGCGCGCGTGTGGGGCCACATTACGGAAACCGGCGTCGCCTTTGCTTATGCGCTGGTCATATCCTCGGTGGGCGGAGTCGGGCTGGGTGTCTGGCTTGGCGCCCACCGGCTCTCGGGCGTCGTGGCCGAGCCGATTTTGGTGGCGCTCTATTCGCTCCCCAAGGTAACGCTCTATCCGCTCATTCTGCTCGTCTTCGGGCTGGGCCTCTCGGCGAAGGTCGCCTTCGGCGCAATTCATGGCGTCATCCCGGTCGCCATCTTCACCATGAACGCGATCCGCAATCTTCGCCCGGTTTATGCCAAGACCGCGCGCACGATGCGGCTTTCGGCGCTCGAGACCGCGCGCACGGTTCTGCTGCCGGCGGCGGTGCCGGAAGTCGTCTCGGGCCTGCGCGTCGGCTTCTCGCTCACCTTGCTCGGCGTGCTGATCGGCGAGATGTTTGCTTCCAAACGCGGTCTCGGCTTCATGATCATCAACGCGATCGGCCTCGACGACGTGCCGACGATGATGGCCGTGACCCTGATGCTGTTCGTCTTCGCCGCACTCGCCAACGCAGTCCTGCTCGCCCTCGACCGGCGGCTCCACCGGCTTGTATAGTCCGCCGCCCGTGACCCCCGCCACGATGATGACCGACATGGGATTTCTCGCCGTCTTGGGCGTTATCGCGCTCGCCGCGATCATCGCGCTGGTCGTCGCCGTGATCGTGCGCGGCCGTGGCGGCGGGAGCGACGAGAATCTGGCGCGCTTCGCCCAGAGCCAAAGCGAGCTCGCCGGCCGGCTCGCGCAGATGGCGGAACAGGCGTCGGCGGCGCAGAATCAGACGGCCGAGCGCCTGCAGGCCCAGGAGCGCACGCTGGCCAAAGTGCTCGAGGATCGGCTGACCGCGGTCGACAAGCGGCTCGTCGAAGGACTCGAGAAATCGACCCAGACGACGACCGCCACCATCACCGATCTTCGCGAGCGGCTGGTCAAGATCGACGAAGCGCAAAAGAGCATCGCCGAGCTGTCGCACCATGTCGTGAGCCTGCAGGATATCCTGTCGAACAAGCAGGCGCGCGGCGCCTTTGGCGAGGAACAGCTCGAGGCGATCGTCCGCGATCAACTCCCGCCGGCGCACTACGCGTTCCAGGAAACGTTGTCGAACGGCACGCGCGTCGATTGCCTGATCAAGTTACCCCCGCCGCTGGGGCCGCTCGGCATCGACGCCAAGTTCCCGCGCGAGTCGTGGGACGGCCTGCGCGAAGCGGGCGCCGACGAGGGCGCGCGCACGCAAGCCGCCAAGGCGTTCGCGACCGCGATCGCCAATCACGTCAAGGCGATCGCCGACAAATACGTCATCCCCGGCGAGACCGCCGAGGCGGCGCTGATGTTCGTCCCCTCCGAGGCGGTCTACGCCGAGATCTACGCCAGCGCCGGCGAGATCGCCGACCAGGCGCGGCGGCGCCGCGTCTTCATCGTCTCGCCGACCACGCTGTGGGCGGTGCTCAACACCATGCGCGCCATTCTCAAGGATGCGCGGATGCGCGAGCAGGCGGGACGCATCCAGCTCGAGGTCGAGGCGCTGTTGAACGACGTTCGTCTGCTCGACGATCGCGCCGAGAAGCTCCAGAAGCATTTCGGGCAGGCTGAGGAGGACGTGCGCAAACTGCGTATATCGGCCGAGCGCATCGCTCAAAAGGGCGAGAAGATCCGCGACGTCGAGCTCGACGAGGACGAAGAAAAGAAACCGCTCGGGCCTCCGGCGGCGACATAAATTCGAAGGTTCAGCCCCGCCTCGCGAGCGTGACGCCGGCGAGGATCACGCCCATCGCCAGGACGAGCGGGAGCGTCAATGGCTCGTCGAGCCACGCCACCGCCAATATCACGCCGACCACCGGCTGGAAAAATTGTAGGAGCCCGATGCGCGCGATTCCGCCCGCCCCCAGCGCCCACAACCAGGCGACATAGCCGACGATGGTCGAGCCGACCGCGAGGTAAGCAATGCCGATCCAGCCGACCGGCTCCCAGACGATCGCGCCGATGACCAACGGCAATACGGGCAGCAGACAAATTCCGGCGACGATGACGCCCCAGAAGGTGGTCCCCCAGCTATCGTAGCCGCGCTCGGCCAGGCGGCCGCCGGCGACATAGCCGAGCGCCGCGCAAAGCCCGGAGATGAGCACGATCGCATCGCCCGCAGGGCTGGCCGAGCGCCCGGTATCTTCGATGCGCGCGACGATCAGGACCAACTCGCCGCCGAGCGCGACCGCGGCGCCGATCCAGAACTTGACCGTCGGCCACCGCCGCTCGAACGCGGCGGCGATGCACCCGGTGAACAACGGTACGCTTGCAAGGATGAGCGCCGCGTGCGTCACCGATGTGGCGCGTTGGCCGATCGAGAACAGGATCGGGAAGGCGACGAAACCGCACCCCGACGACACTACGAGCGCCGCCCGATCGCCAAGCGACGACGGCAGGGGCATGCGCAAAACGAACACGACCGGCGCGACGATAACGGCCGCGACGACCGTCCGCATGATCCCGACAAGCAGCGGATCGAGCGCGGTGACGGCGAGCTTGGTGAAAGCCGGCGTGGCGCCCCAGAGCAGCACGGCGAGTGCCGCGGCGAGGATCGGGCCGCCCTTCACCCTCGCCATGGCGCGGGACGATTCAAGCGGTGTCGCGTGCGCGCTTGGGCGGTGGGTCGATGGCATCGGGCGCAAGATAAACTTGCATCGTGCCACCGTGCGATCACTAGATTGTGTCGAGACAAGACGTGATGCGCCGGCGCCGAGCGATGCTTCAAACCGTGCGACGCGCGCGAAGTGCCGCGGTCAGCGTGCCATCGTCGAGGTAATCGAGTTCGCCTCCGACCGGCAAGCCATGCGCCAGCCGCGATACCGTGACGTGCGAGCCGGCGAGGCGGTCGGCGATGTAGTGCGCGGTCGTCTGACCGTCGACGGTCGCGTTCGTCGCGAGGATAATCTCCTTCACCTCCGGTCCGCCGGCGCGCTCGACCAGGCGGGAAATGCTGAGATCCTCGGGGCCCACCCCATCGAGCGCCGAAAGCACCCCGCCCAGCACGTGGTAGCGGCCGCGAAACGCGCTCGCGCGCTCGATCGCCCACAGATCGCCCACCTCCTCGACGACGCAGATGATCGAGGGGTCGCGCTTGTCGTCGGCGCAGATGGCGCACGGGTCGCGCGTGTCGAGATTGCCGCAGATGAGGCAAATCTTGATGTTGTCCGCCGCCGTCTTGAGCGATTCGGCCAGCGGCAAGAGAAGCGCCTCGCGGCGCTTGAGGAGGTGAAGCGCCGCACGGCGGGCCGAGCGCGGCCCAAGTCCGGGCAGCTTGGCGAGATACTGGATCAGGCGTTCGATTTCGG
>CAZLYV010000092.1:0-3224 GCA_964563665.1 uncultured Acetobacteraceae bacterium | reverse complement strand
TCAAAACGGCAGTTTCAAGCCCGCGGGTAAATCGAGGCCGCCGGTAAGCTTCTGCATTTCCTCCGACGCGAGCGCGTCGGCTTTGGTCCGCGCCTCATTGAGGGCGGCGACGATCAGGTCCTCGAGCACTTCGATCTCGGCGGGGTTGACGAGCGATGGGTCGATTTTGACCTGCCGCACCGCACCCTTGGCCGTGACCGTCGCCCGCACCATCCCGCCGCCCGATGCCCCGGTCACTTCGATCGACGCAAGTTTTTCCTGCATCTCGGCCATCCTGGCCTGCATTTCCTGCGCCTGCTTTATCAGAGCGCCAAGATTATTCATCTACTGGTCCTCGAGGTTGAGCGGCTCGCTGGTTGATTCGATTTCGGCCTCCGCGTCGTCGGCCGCGCCGGCCGGAGACTCCGGCGCCGGCCCGCGCACCACCTCGATCGAGGCGCCCGGGAAGATTTCGAGCACCGCTTGGACCAACGGATGGCTGGCCGCCGCCGCCTTGGCTTGGGCGCGGGCGCGGGCTTCCTGCTCGCCCAAGGTCGGCTCGCCGGCCTCGCGCGAGATCGCGACCACCCAGCGCCGGCCGGTCCAGCGCTGCAACAGCTCCATGATCCGGGTCGCGAGGTCGCGCGGCGCATGCTCGCCGGGGCGAAACTCGATGCGGCCGGGCTCGAAGCCGACGAGGTGAACGTTGTTGAGCAAGTGCGCGTGAAGTATGCCTTCGCGCCGTTCGGCGAATAGCGCCACCACCTCCAGAAAGCTCCGGGGGTCCGGGCGCGGCGCTGATTCCGCCGCCATCTCGCCGGCCAGCATCGCATCGGGCTCGAGCCGGCGTGCCTGGATCGGACCGCCGCCGGAAGGTGTGCCGCGGGCCGATGTCGCCGCCGCCATCGTCACACCGGCCGGCTCGCTGCGTGGCGCGGCGCCTCCGGGGCCGCGCGACGAATGCGCGCCGGGCGCGCCCGCCCCGCTTGCGTCGATCAGCTCGCCGGGCGTCGGCAGTTCCGCCGCATAGCAGAGCCGGATCATCAGCATCTCGAGTGCCGCCAGCGGCGAGGGCGCGACCTGCGCTTCGCCCAGTCCCTTGAGCAGCATCTGCCACGTCCGGGCAAGCACCGGCATCGACAGGCGCTTGGCGAAGCCTAGCCCGCGCGCGCGCTCGGCCTCCGGCACCGTCGGATCTTCGCCAAGGTCCGGCGTGATCTTGAGCCGGGCGACCCAGTAGGCAAGCTCGAGCAGGTCTTGCGCCACCACCAGCGGATCGGCGCCCGAGCGATAGAGCTCGCCCAGCAGACCGAGCGCCGCGCCGGCCTCGCCCTTCATCAGGCTTGCGAACAGGTCGAAGATCTGCGTCCGGTCAGCAAGCCCGAGCAGCCCGCGCGTCGCCGTCTCGCCGACCTCTCCGCCGTTTTCGCTTTGATCGACGTGGGCGAGCGCGCGGTCGAGCAGCGAGAGCCCATCGCGCACCGAGCCATCGGCCGCCCGCGCAAGCAACGCCGCCGCCGCGGGCGAGATTGCCCGGCCTTCCCGGCGCGCGATGTCGGCAAGATGCGCCGCCAGCACCGTCTGATCGACCCGCCGCAAGTCGAAGCGCTGGCAGCGCGACAAGACGGTGATCGGTACCTTGCGGATTTCGGTCGTCGCGAAGACGAATTTTACGTGCTCGGGCGGCTCCTCGAGCGTCTTCAAAAGCGCGTTGAAGGCGTTCTTCGACAGCATGTGAACTTCGTCGACGATGTAGACCTTGTAGCGCGCCGACACCGGGCGGTAGCGCACGCCGTCGATCAGTTCGCGGATGTCCTCGACGCCGGTGCGGCTCGCCGCGTCCATCTCGATCACGTCCATGTGGCGATCTTCGGCGATCGCCACGCAGTGCTCGCACACGCCGCAGGGATCGGCGGTGGGGCCGCCCTTGCCGTCGGCGCCGATGCAATTGAGCGCGCGGGCGATGATGCGCGCCGTCGTCGTCTTGCCGACGCCCCGCACCCCGGTGAGCACGAAGGCATGGGCCAGCCGCCCGGCGGCGATCGCGTTGGTGAGCGTGCGCACCATCGCCGCCTGTCCGATGAGGTCGGCGAAGCGCACCGGCCGGTATTTCCGGGCGAGCACGCGATAGGGCGAGGTTGCCGTGGGCGGTGCGGCGGCGGGCATGCGTGGGACGGGAGCGGCTCCAGCGATTGGCGCGTTGTCGAACGCGGAGCGGGTGGGAGGCTGGACAACGACCCGGTCCGAAACTCGTTACGGCTGCTTCCTTCCGGACCTGACCGGATTGGCGAGGGGACCGTCCGCCGCCAACCTCCCGAGCGCACTATATCAGGATTCCCGAGGCCCGAGGCAAGCCCCCAACCGATCGGAAACGTGGCGACTTTTCAGTAACTTACGCAATCAGTGCGGCGGCCGTGCCGGACCCGTGAGGGTTATTGCCGGAGCGCCGGCAAACAGGCATCCTCGCCGGTATCATGCGCGAGCCGAATTTCTATGCCGGACTTGGTCTCGACCGCCGGGCCGAGATCCGGCGCGATCCCGATTGGCTCAAACGGCGCGTCAACGACGCGACCGCCCGGCTGGTTCCCGTCTGGCAGGCGAAAAACTTCGTCGTGCGCGAGCCGGCGCCGGCGGCGGTGTTCCTGGCGCCGGACGCGATTCCCTTCTCGCTCGAGACGACGGTTTTTCTCGGCGAAGCCGGCGAGACGGCGTATTTCGCGCTCGATGTTTCGCATTTGAGCGAGGACGCGCTGCCGCAATGGGCGAACGGCCGCGGGACCTTCGTCGATCTGCGCAGCGTCGGGCCGGTGCTCGATCGCCAGGAAGGGGCGCTGCTCGCCTACGCCCGCGGGCTCGTGCATTGGCATGGGCGGCATTGCTTTTGCGGCGTATGCGGCGCGCCGACCCGAAGCGAGGCGGCCGGACATTTGCGCGTATGCACCAACGCCTCGTGCGGCGCCCAACATTTCCCGCGCACCGACCCGGCAGTCATCATGCTGGTCACGCTCGAGGACCGCTGTTTCCTCGCCCGCCAGCGAATCTGGCTGCCCGGCATGCGCTCGACGCTTGCCGGATTCGTCGAGCCGGGCGAGAGCCTCGAGGAAGCCGTCGCCCGCGAGGTGTGGGAGGAGGCGGGCTTGCGCTTGACCGAGATCCGCTACCACTCCTCGCAGCCATGGCCCTTCCCGTCCTCGATCATGTTGGGCTTCGTCGCCACTGCCGCTTCGCTTGACTACCGGATCGAT
>CAZLYV010000091.1:0-9533 GCA_964563665.1 uncultured Acetobacteraceae bacterium | reverse complement strand
GGCCGTCCTCGATGTCGTGGATCAGCGCCACCAGCGTGCGGATCGCGGGCGTGTCCACTCCCACCTCGCGGCCGAGCTCGGCGACGATGCCGATCTGCGGATCGATCTCGGTCTTGCGCTTGCGCACGGCCAGGTCGCGATAGATGCCGGAATGGGTCTTGGCGGTGCGGCGATTGAATTCGGCGAGCGCGGCGATGCTGGCGCGCGACCGGCCTTCGGCGGCGCCCGCCGCAAAGGCGGCCGGCTCGAACCCGTCAAAGCCCACCGGCTTCACGTTACGCGCCGCGGCCACCGCCATTACCTCGCGCGCCAGCCGGTTGAACGCCGGAAAGCGTGCCGGATCGGCGAAATTGTCGGCCATCGAATCGGCGGTCAGGGCTGTGGCGAACAGCATGGCGCCATAGGCCAGCTTGCCCCACAGATAACCCCAGATGTTGTCGGTGAGCACGGCGTCCGGCTCGAACACGCTGAGCAGCGCGTGCATCTCGTTCGTCCGCTCGCGGATCTTGCCGTCGATCTCGCCCACCACCACCGCGGCGCGGTTGCCGAACAGGATGCGCCCTGGTCCCAGCCAGTCGGCGCCAAAATTGACGAAGCAGCCCATCGTGCGCTCGACGCCCACCAGCCGGGCGATGGCGATTTCGTTGAGACCGTTTTGCGCGGACAGCACGAACCCGTCCGGCGCCAGGTGCTTTTTCAAACCGTTCGTCGCCGCCTCGGTCGCCGGGGCTTTGACCGCGAGCACGATGCGCCGATAAATGCCCGCGACCTCGTCCGGCGTCGCCGCCGGCACGGTCTGGGTGAAGCTGTCGATCGGCCCTTCGATGCTGAGCCCCGCGCCGCGACAAGCCTCGACATGCTCACGCACGATATCGACCAGCAGGACGGGAATCCCTGCGCGCGCCCAATAGGCGCCCAACGTGCCGCCGATCGCGCCTGCGCCCCAAATGACGATCGGCTCCGGCAACCTTGGAATCATGCCGGCCCGACCGTGTGGATATCTTTGTGCGTTGCCACGTACACCAGACGGTCGTCGCCGATCCAGCCCCGCGCCATGCCCAGCGTGTTGAACGGCGCATAGACGCGGCCCCGGGCGTCGACCGCCACCAGGCCCGCCCCAATCGCGTGCGAGCCCAGCACCTCGATCGCTGCGCTGGCGGCCTGGTCCAGCGTCTGCCCGCCGTAGTGCATTCGGGCCGCGATGTCGTAAGCCGCGACGCGGCGGATGAACACCTCGCCCTGTCCGGTGCAGGACACGGCACACAGGCCATTGCGGGCATAGGTCCCCGCGCCGACGATCGCCGTATCGCCAACGCGGCCGGTCGCTTTGTTAGTGAACCCGCCGGTCGAGGTGGCCGCGGCAAGGTTGCCGTTTTCGTCCAGAGCAACGGCGCCGACCGTGCCGTGCCGTTCCGCCTCGCTAGCCACCGCTATGGTGCCTCGCGCCTTGCGGGCCTTGAGCGAGACCAACGCCTGCTTGCGCCGTTCGGTCGTGAAGTATCCGTTGGGGACGATCTCCAGGCCCGCGCGCCGGGCGAATTCGTCGGCGGGAGCGCCCGCGATCAGCACGCAGTCGGACTTCTCCATTACGGCGCGGGCCGCGCGCACCGGATTGCGGATCGCGCGAACCGCGCACACCGCGCCGGCCGCCAGCGTGGCGCCGTCCATAATCGAGGCGTCGAGTTCGTGCCCGCCATCCTCGGTCAGCGCCGCGCCGTGCCCGGCGTTGAAATGGGGGCTGTCCTCCATCACGGCGACGGCGGTCTCGACCGCCTCCACCGCGCCTTCGCCGCGCGCCAAGACCGCCCAGGCCGCGCGCAGCGATCGCTCTAGATCCGCCCGGGTCTCGGCCCAGTCCGCCTCGCTCTGCAGGTGTGGCGCCAGCGTGCCGCAGCCGCCATGAATGCCGACGGCGATCGGTTTCATGCCGGCAAAGGGGGCGCCGTTCGCGGCGCCCCCGGCTTGTACGCAACAGGCGCGATCACTTGATCGGCTTGATGTTCATCGCCAGCGTGTCCTCGTCCACGCGCGGCGTGATCTTCACCTTGTCTTTCTGCATCGCCCAGGCCGAGCCCACGGCCACCAGCGGCAGGCGCGGCCGGTCGCTGGCGACCAGTTCGTTGGCCTGTTCCAGAAACGCGCGGCGTTTGGCTTCGTCCATTTCCACCGCCGCGTCCTGGATCAGTTTGTCCATCGCCGGGCTGCTGTATCCCAGCACATTGAAGGCGCCGAACTTCTTTTCCTTGTCGTTCGAATGCGCGATCGACGACAGCGTGTAGTGCGCCTCGCCGGTCAGCGTGCCCCAGCCCGACATCGACAGCGAGAACTCGCCGCGCGAGCGCGCCGGGAAGAACACCGCGGCGGGCTGGGCGTTGGCCTGGGCGTCGATGCCGATGGCCGCCAGCATCTGCGCCACCGACGTGCCCACTTGGCGGTCGCCGGGCAGGCGGTCGCTGGTGAAGCTGAACACGGTCTTGAAGCCGTTTGGATAACCGGCGTCCGCGAGCAGCTTTCTCGCCGCGGCGGGATCGTATTTGCGCTCCGGCAAATTCTTGCTGTAACCGAAGATGCTGGGCGTGACGAGCTGGTTCTGCGCCTTGCCCAGGCCTTCCATGGCGATTTCGGCCAGCGCCTTGCGGTCGATCGACAGATCGATGGCCTCGCGCACCCTCCCGTCCTGCATCGGATTCTTGGCCAGCGGCGATCCGTCCTTGGCCGAGACCTGCGGCGCCTTGTCGCGCATGTCCAGTTCCATGTTGAACACATAGACCGTGTCGACTTTGACCACCGTCAGCTTGGGATCTTTCTCGAGCGTCGGAACGTCGGAGGCCGGCACGCGGACGATCAGGTCCACCTGTCCCGCCTTCAATTGCGCCACACGGGCGGCGTCGTTCGAGATCTCCTTGCGCACGTGGCGCGCCCACGGCTCCTTCGGCCCCCAGAAACCGTCGAACCGCTCGAGCACGAGCTGGTCCTTCGGCGTCCACGACACGAACTTGTATGGACCCGTGCCGATCGCCGCCTGGCCCGAGTTGAACGCGGCGTTCGCCGTGTCCTTGTTCAGGCCGGCCGCCGCCTTGTGCGAAACGATGAACAAACGGATGAAGTCGTTCGGCAGGTTCGGCGCCGGGCCATCGGTGATGATATGGATGGTATGCGGATCGATGATCTTGGTCGACTGCACGCGCCGCACATAGATGGTCAGCGGGTTGGGGCCGGTGACTACCGGGATGCGCTCGATCGAGAACTTCACGTCCTCGGCTGTGAAGTCGGTGCCGTCGTGGAACTTAACGCCCTTGCGCAGCTTGAACTCCCAGGTCGTGGGACCCAGCGCATTCCAGCTCTCCGCCAGGCGCGGCTGTATCTCCAACCCGTCGCCCGACCAGGTCAGCGTGTCGAACACGTGCTTCAGGGCCTCGGCATGCGTGCCGGTGGCGGTGAAGTGCGGATCGATCGACTCTGGGCCCGCGCGCACGCCGATGTTCAGCGTTTGCCCAGCCGACGGCATTACCGCGGCCAGCGAAAACGCGCCGGCAAGGATCGCGCCGGCGATGCCACGTCCTAGGTTGCTCATGATCGCTTCTCCCCGTTCAGTTGAGTCGGCCAGTAGGGCGAATCCGCGACAAGCTTGGCCAGCAGCTCGGACAGGGTCTGCTGCTCGTCGCGGCTTAGGGCGGAAAGCATGCGCTTCTCGTGCGCCGCCATCGGCGGCACGGTCTCGTCGAGAATGCGCCGTCCTTGGGCGGTAAAGCGCAGGACATAGCTGCGTCGGTCGTGCGCGGCGGGCGCGCGGCGGATCAGCCGGCGGCGCAACAGCTTCTGGATGCCGCGACTGATCGTGTTCTTGGGGAAGCCCGCAGAAGCGCACACGTCCTTGGCAGCGATGCCATCACGCAGATAAAGGGAATAGAGTACGACATACTCGGGGCGCTTCAGCCCGTAGCGCTGCTCGATCCAGCCGTAGACCGGCAGGTTGAACCGCAGGCCAAGGTAATTGATGCGGAAGGAGAGCCAGCACGGGTTCTCCCACAGCTTCACCGCGATCAGCGGATGGAGCGGTGCGCTGGCGAAAGCCGCGGCTTCGGTGGACCGGGTGCGGCTCAATTGCGCCGTGTCCGGCATCGTGACCATGCCCCCCGCATAGATGGTTCCATATGGAACTTGACGACACTTGCCGCCCTTGGTCAAGTGTTCCGACGCCGACGCCAGGGGGGGGCCATGCGAATTGCCGAGATGAACTGGATGCAGGTCGAAGAGCGCGTGAAGCGCGACGACCGGTGCGTTTTGCCGATCGGAAGCGTGGAGCAGCACGCCTATCTAAGCCTTTGCGTCGACATGATCCTGTCCGAAAAGGTGGCAGCCGACGCCGCCGAGCCGCTGGGGGTGCCGGTATACCCCGCGCTGCCATTCGGCATCACGCCCTACTTCGCCGATTTTCCGGGAACGATCACGTTACGCGTGGCGACCTATGTGGCGCTGATGGAGGACATCCTGGAAAGCCTTTATCGCGGCGGGTTCCGGCGCATCGTCGTGGTGAACGGCCATGGCGGCAACGGCCCGGTTCTGGGATTCCTGAAGGAATGGATGGGCCGGCGGCGGGACGCGCGAGTGAAGTTCCACGAGTGGTGGAAGGCGCCGAAGACCTGGGCCAAGGTAATGGAGATCGATCCCGCCGCGTCGCATGCCAGCTGGATGGAGAATTTCCCGTGGACGCGGATCAAGGGCGTGACGCCGCCCAATATCGAGAAACCCCTGGTCGACATGCAGCGCATGCAGCTTTCGAACCCTGCCGAGGTGCGGCGGATCGTGGGCGACGGCAACTATCACGGTCGCTACGAGCGCTCGGACAACGAAATGCTGGCGCTGTGGAACGTCGCCGTCGAAGAGACGCGCGACGTCATCGAGCGCGGCTGGCCGTGACCGCCGCCTGACCACGGCCGCCGACCGGGCGAAGAGCGCCACATGCTCGGCTTCTTGATCCAGCGCCTTCTGCAGGCGGTCGTGGTCATGATCGTTATTTCGGCGCTCGTGTTCGTCGGCGTGTTCGCGATCGGCAATCCGATCGACGTCCTGATCGCGCCTGACGCCACCCAGCAGATCCGCCTCGACACGATCGCGCGCTATGGCCTGGACCAGCCGCTGTGGCGCCAGTACCTGTCGTTCCTGACCAGCCTGGTCCAGGGCAATTTCGGCCGGTCCTTCGTCTTCAACATGCCCGTGCTCGACCTGATTCTGTCACGCCTGCCGGCGACGCTCGAGCTCACGTTGGCCGCCGTGCTCGGCGCCACGCTGATTGGCGTACCGCTGGGCATGTTCGCCGGCTACCGGCCCGACACCGTGGCCTCGCGTCTGATCATGGGTCTATCGGTGCTGGGATTTTCCGTGCCGACGTTCTGGATAGGGCTGATTCTGATCATGGTGTTCGCGGTTCATCTGGGCTGGCTGCCGGCCGGCAGCCGGGGCGACACCGTACAGGTGCTGGGCGTAGCGTGGAGCTTCCTCACGCTGAACGGCTTGAAGCACCTGCTCCTGCCCGCGCTGACCCTTTCCCTGTTCCGCATGGCGCTGATGGTCCGGCTGGCGTGGGCGGGTATGCGCGAGGCAGTGCTGTCGGACTATGTGCGCTTCGCGCGCGCGCAGGGCTTGTCGGAAAGCAAGGTGATCTTCGGCCACGTTCTCAAGAACATCTCGATTCCGCTGGTTACCGTGTTCGGCCTCGAACTGGCCGCAACGCTCGCCTTCGCCGTGGTGACCGAGACCATCTTCTCGTGGCCTGGCCTTGGCAAGCTGATCATCGATTCAATCCAGTCTCTCGATCGTCCCGTAATGGTGGCGTACCTGATGCTGGTGGCGTTTCTGTTCATCATGATCAATTTCTGCGTCGACATCGCCTACGCCGCGCTCGATCCGCGGGTCAGGCCGGGCCGCACATGACCCGGCGTGAAGCAACGCCCCTGGTTCGCTTCTTGAACGAGTTCCGCGAGGACCGCCTCGCGGTCGGCGCCTTGGTAGTCGTGGTGCTGGTGGTCGGCACGGCGCTACTGGCGCCGGTAATCACGCCGCAAGACCCCTACGACATCGGCAAACTGGTGCTGGTCGACGCGCGCCGGCCCCCGGGCTTCGTGGGCGCGGGCGGTTATGTGCACTGGCTGGGCACCGACGCGCAAGGGCGCGATCTGTGGTCCGCCATCCTCTACGGCCTGCGCATATCGATCCAGATCGGCGTCACCGCGGGCGTCATCGCGTTCGCCGTCGGTGGCTCGCTGGGCGCGACGGCCGCGTTCGCCGGCGGGCGAATCGAAATGCTGATCATGCGGTTCGTCGACCTGCAGCTTTCGTTTCCGGCGATTCTGCTGGCGCTGGTGCTTTCGGCGATATTGGGTCAGGGCAAGTGGCAGATCATCGCGGCGCTGGTCGCCGCGCAATACGCCTATTTCGCGCGCACGGCCCACGGCGCCGCCGCTTCCGAGCGCGCCAAGGAATACATCGAGGCCGCGCTTTCCACGCCGCTGTCGGCGCCCGCGGTGGTGTTCCGCCACATACTGCCGAACTGCCTGCCGCCGCTGATCGTCGTCGCCACGGTGCAAGTCGCCAACTCGATCGCGCTCGAAGCAACGTTGTCGTTCCTGGGCCTCGGCCTGCCCGTGACCGAGCCGTCGCTGGGCATGCTGATCGCCAACGGCTTTCAGTACATGCTGTCGGGGCGGTACTGGATTTCCATCTATCCTGGTGTGGCGCTGATCGTCCTGATCCTCGCCATCAACCTGGTCGCCGACCAGATCCGCGACCAGCTGAACCCTAGGCTAAAACGATGACGGCGGCGCTGGAAGTGCGCGGACTGCGCACGCACTTCTTCACCCGCAACGGCGTGGTCAAGGCGGTGGACGGCATCGACCTGTCGCTGGAGCGCGGCAAGGTGCTGGGGCTGGTGGGCGAGTCCGGGTCGGGCAAAAGCGTCACCGGACTTTCCATCGTCGGGCTGATCGACCCGCCCGGCCGCGTCGTCGAGGGTTCCGTGCGTCTGGATGGGCACGAGCTAGCGGGCCTGGCGTCAAACGAGCTACGGCAGGTCCGCGGCCGCCAGATTTCGATGATCTTCCAAGACCCGATGATGACGTTGAACCCCGTCCTGCGCGTGGGCACGCAGCTTTCCATGGCGTTGCGGGCGCACGAACCAATCGGCGCCAGCGAGGTGCGCCGGCGCTCGATCAATGCCCTTGGCCGCGTCGGTCTGCCCTCGCCCGAACAGTGCCTGGACGCCTATCCGCACCAACTGTCCGGCGGCATGCGCCAGCGCGTCGCCATTGCAATCGCCTTGCTGCACCGGCCCGCCGTAATCATCGCCGACGAACCGACCACGGCGCTCGACGTATCGATCCAGGGCCAGATACTACAGGAGATGCAGCGCCTCAGCGCCGAGACCGGCGTGGCGTTGATATGGATCACGCACGATCTGGCCGTCGTTTCCAGCCTGGCGCACGAAATTGCGGTGATGTACGCCGGCCGCATCGTGGAGCAGGGCCCGGCCGACGAGGTTCTGTTTGCGCCGCGCCATCCCTACACGCGCGGCCTGCTGGACTCAGTGCCCGGCGATGTGGCGCCCGGCGCGGCGCTGGCGCAGATTCCGGGCAGCATTCCCGCCCTGATCGACCTGCCGCCGGGCTGCGCCTTTCGCGCGCGCTGCGTCCGCGCCGACGGCGCCTGCGCGGCGATGCCGGAGATCGCCGCCTGCGGACCGGGCCGCGCAGTGCGCTGCGTCCATCCGCTCGAGGCTGCATGAACGCGCCATTGCTCGAATTGCGGTCGGTGTCCAAGCGCTTCCGGCGGACGCCGTCGCTGGGCGACCGGCTGGCCGCGAAACTGGGCGCAAGAGTCGAGACGCGCGAAGTGCGGGCGGTGGAGAACGTGTCCCTCGCCATCGCCCGCGGCGAGACGCTGGGGCTGGTCGGCGAATCGGGCTGCGGCAAGTCGACGCTCGGACGCATCGCCGCGGGCATCCTGCCGCCGACCGAGGGCGAGGCCCTGCTCGGCGGCGAGCCGGTGATGTCGCGCGGGGCGCATCCGCGCAAGCTGACCACGCGGGTGCAGACGGTGTTCCAGGACCCCTTTGCCTCGCTCAATCCGCGACGGCGGATCGGCGACACCATCGCCGAGGGACCGATCGCGCATGGCCTAGTGGACCGTGCCGGCAGCCGCGCCTATGTGGCGGATTGGTTGAGCCGCGTGGGTCTCGACCAGTCTTACGCCGACCGGTTTCCACACCAGTTCTCGGGCGGCCAGCGCCAACGCATCGCGGTGGCGCGCGCGCTGGCCATGCGGCCGGATTTGTTGATCTGCGACGAACCGGTCGCCTCGCTCGACGTATCGATCCAGGCCCAGGTGCTGAACCTGTTCCTCGATTTGCGTCGGGCACTGAATCTCACCGCCCTGTTCATCAGCCACGACCTGGGCGTGGTGCGCCATGTCAGCGACCGGGTGGCGATCATGTACCTGGGCCGCATCGTCGAGCTGGGGCCGACCGCCGCGATCTATTCGGCGCCGCGCCACCCTTACACCCAGGCGCTCCTCGCCAGCGTGCCGCGGCTGAAACGCCACCGCGAGCAGCGGCACGATTTCAAGCCGATCGCCGGCGAACTGCCCTCGCCGCTGGCGCCGCCGCCGGGCTGCCATTTCCACCCGCGCTGCCCGATGGCCGAGCCGCGCTGTAAGGCCGAAGCACCGCGTCTGCGCCTGTCGGCCCCGCAGCAATGGGCTGCCTGTCATCTGGTGCCGGAAATCTGACGCAACCCGCCTGTAACAGGAGTGACCCGATGGAGCCTTGGCAATGGCCGGAGCAAGAGTGGCGCCGCCGCGTGGATCAGGTACGTGCCGGAAAATCGCTCAGGCCTGAGGGATGGCCGGGCGGCGCGCGCTGCGCGGTGGCGCTGTCGTTCGACAGCGACCACGAGACCAACGAGTTGCGCGACGGCGGCCAATCGATCGGTCGTATGTCGCAGGGCGAGTATGGATCCCGGGTCGCGGTACCACGTATCCTGAAGCTGCTTGCCGAAGCCGACACCAAGGTGACGTTCTTCGTGCCGGCCGTGTCCGCCTTGTTGCATCCGGATGAACAGCGCCGCGTAGTGGCGGAAGGCCACGAGATCGGCCTGCATGGCTGGATCCACGAGCTTAACTCGATGTTGCCCGAGCCACAGGAGCGCGAACTGCATTTTCGCGCCGCCGACACGCTGGAGAAAATTACCGGCGTCCGCCCGGTCGGCATGCGCACGCCATCTTGGGATTTCTCGCCGGCGACCCTGAAGATCGAGCGCGAGCTGGGGCTGCTATACGATTCGTCGATGATGGCTGACGACGACCCCTATGAACTGCTGGAGAACGGTCAGCCGACCGGCGTGGTGGAGCTGCCGGTCGAATGGATCCGCGACGATGCCGTGTATTTCAACATGAACCGCTTCCAGGCGCTCAGACCGTACACGCCGCCCGAGGCGGTGCTGGGCATCTTCCGCCGCGAGTTCGACCGCGCCTACGCGGAA
>CAZLYV010000090.1:5929-9608 GCA_964563665.1 uncultured Acetobacteraceae bacterium | reverse complement strand
GCGACCCATGGGACTTTCGAATCAGGCTCTTAGGCCGCCGCCGCGGGATCGACGGCCTTCGATTGATCGCGCTTCGCGATCAATTGCAGATAGAGATCGGCGAGATGACGCGCGGCGTGTTCGAGCGAAAACCTTTCCAGGATCCGCGCCCGCGCGGCGCGGCCGCGGGCCGTGCGATTCTCGGGCGGCTCGGCGAGGATCGCGTGGACCGCTTCGGCGAGCGCCACGGGATCGCGTGGCGGAACCACGCGGCCGACGTCGCCGAGGATGATCCGCGCATCGCCCACGTCGGTGGCGACCGCGGGCACGCCGCAGGCCATGCCTTCGGCGAGCACGTTGGAGAACCCCTCGCCGAAAACGGAGCTGGAGACGACAAGATCGGCCGCCGCGAGAAGGCGCGGCACATCCTCGCGTCGGCCGAGACGGCGTAAATTCGGCCGGTCGGGCAGACGCTCCGTCCCAGCGCCGATCAGCAGCGCGCTCACCTTGGGCAGCCGCGCCATCGCGGCCAGAAATCCGTCGTGGTCCTTCATCGGATCGATGCGGGCCACGTGTGCGACGACCGGCGCCTCCGGACCAAGGCCGAACTCGGCACGTACTTCGGCGCGCATTCTGACGTCCGGTTTGAATCGCGCGACGTCGATCCCGTTGTGCACCACCGCCCACCGTCGCGGCCGATAGCCAAGGCGCTCATGCGCGACCCGGCCGGCTTGCGAGTTCGCGATCACCACGTCGGGTACGCGCGAAAGCGCGATACATGCGTGCACGACGGCCTGAAAGCCCATGCCGTAGAGGGCAAGATCCATCTCCGAACAGCGCACGCCCCAGGCGAGCTGCGTGCGCGCGCGGCGGAGCGACGCCAGCACGCCGAGGGTCGCCGCGAGGTCGCCGTGGTAGAGCCATCCTTGCACCACGTCGGGCTGCATTTCGCGCACGAGCTGAGCAAGCCGGACCACCGCCGCCGGGGCGCGATACGGCGGAACGCCCTCGATCGAAGAGACCGGCACCCCCGCCGCGGCGATGCGGGGCGCCAGGACGCCGCCGGGCAGAATGCTGACGACGCGATGCGATAGCCCGTGCGTATTGCCGGCGCTCACCAGGGCCGACAGCATCGATTCGGCGCCACCGACATTGAGATCGGTGATGACATGGAGAACGCTGAGCTGACGCGCGCTCACACCCGCCACCATCGGCGCAGCGCCCGGCACACGGCCACAAGCTCCGCGACATGGCGGCTGTTCGCGCATCGCGACGACGTGTCGCTGCCGCAAGGCCGGTTATGAAACACCCTTGTACCGGCGATCGGCCGAACTCGGCGCCGGTTGACAGGGCCCGCAATACTGCGCATCGGGATTGCCGTCGGAATATTCCGTTTACGGCGTTCCTTTTAGCGCGTTCAGACAATACCGTCGAGCCGGATCGGGGGGACCCCCGATTCAT
The DNA here is from genome assembly GCA_964563665.1 of uncultured Acetobacteraceae bacterium. GTDB lineage: Bacteria > Pseudomonadota > Alphaproteobacteria > CACIAM-22H2 > CACIAM-22H2 > CAZLYV01. The sequence continues at coordinate 8,168 of CAZLYV010000090.1, read as the reverse complement.
CATTTTGCGACGCAGATAACGCGGGCTTGCGCGACAAGCCGCGCGCGTGCCGGAACCCGCCTATGCGGCGATGATCCAAGCCGGCGCGTCACCGCGCGCCAAATGCCGGCCCGGGGCTTGGCTGTCGGTGCTTGCGCCGCGAGCCGGCGCCATCCTGGGCCAGCGACGCACAATAGCGAAACAACATCGATGCGAGGTTTTCCCAGGTCAAGTGCTGGGTCGCATGGCGCACCGCGGCCTCGGCACAATGCGTGTAAAGGCGCTCATCGGTGATGAGCCGCTCCAAGGTGCTTGCCAGCGCGCTCGCGGTCACGGCGGGGGCAAGAAGCCCGGTTTCCTCGTGAATCACTTGTTCGCTTAAGCCCCCGACCGGAGTGGCGACGACCGGACGGCCGAAGGCATAGGCGATCGGAATGACGCCCGACTGACTCGCTTCGCGGTAGGGCGCCACGAGGGCGTCGGCGGAAAGAATCAGGTCGGGGATCTGATCCTCGGCAACCCACCCGACGTTGAGCGATAATTTTCGAATCCGCGACAGACGTTCGCGGGTCCGCCGGTCGATCGAGCCCGCGCCGTGGATCGCCAGCTCGACGTTGACCTTGTCCTGCAGCAGGAGCATCGCCTCGGCGAGAAGGTCGAGGCCTTTGTAGCGAAGCAGCCGGCCGAAGAACAGCAGCCGGAAATCCCGCCCTTTCGGGTACCTGGCCGGATCGCCGCCGACTCGTCCGAAGGTGAAGGGCGCGTGATAGATCACCTCGATCGGTTTTTCGGAACCGAAGCGAAAGCGAAGATTGGTCGCGACGTGCTCGCTCAGCGCAATCAAACCGGTCGCCGCGCGCGCCAAGCGGTCCTGCAGGAGAAGTTGCGGCCAATACCCGTCGCCGGGATGAAGAATGGCGTCGTGAATGATCGCGACGAACGGGATTTCGAGCTCCTCGAGGACCGAGATCATCGCCACATCGAGCAGCGCCGGCATCGCGCAGATGGCGATATCGGGCCGGCATTCCTCGACCATCGAGCGAACGTCGTGCGCGAGGCTCGGAAGGGTGAAGAGTTTCCGGATGGCCGAGGGCGCGCCGCGATAGGTGTTGACCAGGTATGTCGAGTCGCGAAGCTCGGGATCCATCCGCCGCAGGACCTCGGCCTGCTGGGATAGCGAAAGGTACACGCGCGAATCGGCGCGGGCGGAGAGTGCGCGGGCGACCTCGACGCCGAATTGCGGCCCGCCGCCGCGTCGGCCCCACTGCCAGACCAGAATTTTCAATCTATCGCCGAACATTTCGGAGCAATCCCATCACGATGCACGCCGTGCCGTCCGAGCCCGCGGCGCTCAAAACGCAAACGCCGCCCGCGCCGCGTGCACGAAGCGGTCGGATCCGAAGCGGAGTCGAGCCTCGCCCTTGGCGCGAAGACCGAGCGCGTCGCGCAGCGCCCGGCTGCTGGCGAGCTCCTGCAGGCAAACGGCGGCGTGCGAGATGTCGGGATCGGCCCAACAGGCGCCGGGGACGTCGTAGATGCCGTCCGGATCGCGCGCCGGTACCAGATCGAAATTGACCGGGCGCGAATTCTCCGCGTTCATGAAATCCATGTTTCCGGACCAGCCGGTCGCGACCACGGGCTTGCCCAGCAGCATGGCTTCGGCGGCGACGAGCCCGAACCCTTCCGACCGGTGAAGGCTCAGCACGATGTCGGCCGCGGCAATGAGGCTCCGCATTTCGCCTGGACCGCATGCGCTCTCGACCATCGTCACGTTGGGCATATCGGCGACAGCACGGCGCAAACGCGCCATGGCGCCCGGCTGATGGTGCGGATTGATCGCCTTGATCAATAGCCGGTGGTGCGGAGAGGCGCCGAAGGCGCGCCGAAACGCCTCGATGGCCGCCAGCGGGTTTTTGCGCTCGAAGCCGGATGCCGCGTTGAAGGCGCTGAGGACGAGCAACGCATCCTCCGGCAGGTCGAGTTGTCGGCGCTCGATTGCCTCGCCGACCGAAATGTTCGCGGCGACCGGATGGGCGACGACGCGGATCGGCAAGTCGGTCTCCTTGGCGAGCGCGTCGGCGACGAACCGGCTTGGAACCCACACCTCGTGCACGAACGCGAACGCGTTTCGCCAGTTTTTCGGCACGATCGGCAGCTCCCACGCCCAGTAGCCGACAAGCCGGCTGCGGCGCACCAGGCGCCGGGGCAATCGCAGGTAGGCAAGAGGAATCAACGGCGCGTTGATGTGGACGATCGCCGC
>CAZLYV010000090.1:2801-5829 GCA_964563665.1 uncultured Acetobacteraceae bacterium | reverse complement strand
CGATTCCTCCGGTGGCGGGGGCTTAAACAGGCGTCGCGACGGATTTTTGCGCCGGGCTCGCGCCGGCGCCGCGGGTGTCTATTCTTCGCCGGCGGCAAGCGCCAGCAGGTAGCGCCCGTACTCGCTGGTTGCCGCACGCTCGCCGAGGCGACGCAGTTGCACGCGATCGATATAACCGCGGCGCAGGGCGATCTCCTCGATGCAGGCGACGCGGAAGCCCTGGCGAAGCTGGATCACGCGGACGAATTCGGCAGCGTCCTGCAGCGAATCGAAGGTACCGGCGTCGAGCCAGGCAAATCCGCGGCCGAGCGGCTCGACCGTCAGTTCGCTGCGCTCGAGATACCAGCGATTGAGGTCGGTGATCTCGAGCTCGCCGCGCGCCGAGGGTTTGAGCGAAGCCGCCGCTTCGCTCGCCCGGTCGTCGTAGAAATAGAGGCCGATCACGGCCCAGCGCGAGCGTGGGCGCTTCGGCTTCTCCTCGATCGACAACGCGCGGCCGCCGCCGTCGAATTCGACCACGCCGTAGCGCTCCGGATCCTGCACCTGGTAACCGAATACGGTCGCCCCGCGCCGCCGTCGGGCGACGTTCACGAGTATCTCGCCTAGTCCATGGCCGAAGAGAATGTTGTCGCCGAGCACGAGCGCACACGGGCTGCCCCGGAGAAAATCGCGGCCGAGGACGAGCGCCTGCGCGATGCCTTCGGGCTTCGACTGCACGAGATAGGAGAGTTTGAGGCCGAGCTCCGCGCCGTCGCCCAGCAGGCGGGTGAAATTCGCCGTGTCGTGCGGCGTCGAGATCACCAGGATGTCGCGAATCCCCGCCAGCATCAGGAGCGACAGCGGGTAGTAGATCATCGGTTTGTCGTAAACCGGAAGAAGCTGCTTGCTGACGACGAGCGTCACCGGGTGGAGCCGTGTATTGGCGCCGCCGGCGAGCACGATTCCCTTCCTCGGCCGTTGGCTCATGCGTCCACCTCGGCGAGGAGCGCCGCGACGACCGCTGGAATGCGCTCCTGCCATGCCGGTCGTGCCAACGCGAAGGTTCGCTCGAAGCGTGCGCAATCGAGCACCGAATTGAGCGGCCGGCGCGCGGCCAACGGGTAATCGGCGCTGGCGATCGGCTCGAGGCGCGGAACGGCGAGACCATGGGCGGCGGCGGCGGCGAAAATTTCCCGTGCGAAGCCGAACCATGTCGTCTCGCCGTGCGCCGCAAAGTGGTAGATGCCGGTGACCTCGCGGCCCTCGAGGACAAACGCACCGATGATGGCGAGGACCGCGCGCGCGACGTCGAGCGACGCCGTCGGCGCGCCGCGTTGGTCATCGACGATGCGAAGACAGTCCCGCTCGCGGGCGAGGCGCAGCACGATGCGCACGAAATTGCGCCCGTGCGGACCGTAAACCCACGACGTGCGCAAGATTGCATACCGCCCGCCGGCCGCCTGGATCACCGCCTCGCCCGCCGCCTTGCTCGCGCCGTAAACATTGAGCGGTGCGATGGGGTCGTCTTCGCGATATGGCCCCGCCTTGCGGCCATCGAAGACATAATCGGTGGAAATATGCACCAGCGCCGCGCCATGCTCGCGGCAAGCCTCGGCGAGGTTGGCCGCACCTTGCGCATTGGCTGAGAAGGCGGCGTCGGATTCGCCCTCCGCCCGATCGACCGCGGTAAATCCGGCGCAGTTGACGACTGCGTCGGGACGCAGGCGGCGCATCGCCGCAAAAACCGCGTCGCGCTCGACGATATCGAGGTCGCGACGGTCCAACGCCACGAGCTCGAATGCCGCGGTCTCGGGCGCCGATTTGACCTCGTGTCCGACCTGACCGCCCGCACCAACGACAAGGAGCCGAGGCTTGGTCACGACGTCATACTCCCGCCGCCCGTCCGAGCCTCCGCCCGTCGTAGACACGCTGGCGAAGATCGTGCCACCAGGCGCGGTTCTCGACGTACCAGCCGACGGTTTTGCGCAAACCGCTTTCGATGGTCTCCTGCGCACGCCAGCCGAGCTCGCGCTCAAGCTTCGTGCAGTCGATGGCGTAGCGCAAATCGTGGCCTGGCCGGTCGGGCACCAAGGCGATCAGCCGCTCGAAGGGCCCCGCAGGATCGGGCGCGACGCGATCGAGCTCGCGGCAGACGTCGCGAACCAGGTCGATGTTCCGGATCTCGGCGCGGCCGCCGATGTTGTAGGTTTCACCCGGGCGTCCACGGGCCAGCACCAACAACAGCGCCGCCGCGTGGTCCTCGACATAGAGCCAGTCGCGCACGTTCTCGCCCTTGCCGTAGACGGGCAGCTTGCGGCCGGCGAGCGCGTTGGCGATGACGAGCGGGATCAGCTTCTCGGGGAACTGGAAGGGACCGTAATTGTTGGAGCAATTGGTGATCAGCGTCGCGACGCCGTGGGTCTGATGCCAGGCGCGCACCAGATGATCGGCCGACGCCTTGCTCGCCGAATAGGGCGAACGCGGGTCGTAGCGCGACTCCTCGTTGAATTCCCCCGACGGACCAAGACTGCCGAACACCTCGTCGGTCGAAACGTGGTGGAAGCGGAATCGTTCGCGCTCGGCCGCAACAAGCCCGACCAGGTATCGACGCGTCGCCTCGAGCAGCACGAAGGTGCCGCGCACGTTCGTCTCGATGAAGACGGAAGGATCGTCGATCGAGCGATCGACATGCGTCTCGGCGGCAAGGTGAATGATCGCATTGGGCCGGTGGCGCTCAAAGACGCGCGCAACCGCCTTCGCGTCGCAGATGTCGATATGTTCGAAGGCGTAGCGCGGGTCGCCCGCCGCCTCGGCGACGGATGCGAGCGTGCCGGCATAAGTCAGCTTGTCGAGATTGACCACGCGCTCGGCGCCCGCCGCCAGCGCGGCGCGCACGACCGCGGAACCGATAAACCCGGCGCCGCCCGTGACAACGAGACGCAGCCCGCTTGGCAGGTCGATCATAGATCCCGCCTCTTGGGCGAGAACAAACCGTAAGCCATGCCCTATAAGATAGCGGCGCGGGGAATCCGTCAACTAAAGCAATGAA
>CAZLYV010000090.1:0-2701 GCA_964563665.1 uncultured Acetobacteraceae bacterium | reverse complement strand
ACGCATGCCATGCTCCACCTGATCTACCGGATTACGCGCCAGGACCTGACCGACCGCCATTCGGGCTCGACGCTGGGCCAGTTGTGGCTGGTTCTCGGACCGCTGGTGCAGGTCGGCATATTCACCCTGGTTTTCGGCGGGTTGTTGAGCGCCAGGCTGGGCGTCGAGGCCTCCGAATACGACTATGCGATGTTTCTGGTGGCGGGCATTCTGCCGTGGGCGGCCTTCTCGAACTCGATCGTGCGCATCACCAATATCTATACCGACAAGCGCGCGATCATCTCGAAGGTTCCGGTGAAGCTTTGGGTGTTCCCGCTTTGCACGGCGCTGAGCGAGGGGATCATTCTGCTGGTGACGCTCGTCCTCGTCGTCTTGATCGAGGTCGCCATCGGCAAGCTGCGGCTTGAATCGCTGTTCATGCTGCCGATCCTGGTCGTCGGCCAGCAAGTCCTGGCGCTGGCGCTTGGCTCGCTCGGCGCGGTCTGCGCGATCATGATTCGCGACATGCGCGAGGTAGTGTCGCTCGGCCTCCAGCTGTGGTTCTGGCTGACGCCGATCGTCTATGTTCCGGCGATCGCGCCGCGGATCCTGCGCGAGGCGCAAGCCGTCAATCCGGCCTACTGGGTGGTGAACTCCTACCAGCGCGTGCTGTTCGAAGGCGAACCGCTCGATCCGGTGTATTTTTCGCTCGTTCTCGCGCTCGGCGGTCTCGCTCTGTTGCTCGCCTTCGCCATCCTCCGCCGCCTGGAAAAGACGATCAGGGACTTGCTGTGAGCGCCTCGAGCGTCGTCAGCGTCGAGCATGTCAGCAAGCGCTACCGCATCTATCGCCACCCGATCGATCGTTTGCGGGAATGGGCGCTGCGGCGGCCGCTTCATCACGAGCGCATCGCGCTCGACGACGTCAGTTTCGAGATCGGCCGCGGCGAAATTTTGGGGATCATCGGCAGAAACGGCGCCGGCAAATCCACTTTGCTGAAGGTGATCACGGGCGTGACCCTGCCCGATTCGGGACACGCTCGGGTGAGCGGATCGATCACCGGCCTCCTGGAGCTTGGAACCGGCTTCAATCCGGAGCTGTCGGGCTACGACAATATCGGATTCAACGGCGCCCTCCTGGGGCTGAGCGCGCAGCAAATTGCGCGCAAGCGCGACGACATGATCGCATTCAGCGGACTGGGCGAGGTCATCGACGATCCGTTGAAAACGTACTCCACGGGAATGGTCATGCGTCTCGCCTTCTCGATCGCAATCAACGCCGACCCGGCGTGTTTCATCATCGATGAAGCTCTTTCCGTCGGCGATGTCTTTTTTCAGCAAAAATGCGTTCAAAGGATACGGCAGTACCAGCAACGCGGCGGCGCGGTCGTTTTCGTGTCCCACGATCTCAACGCCGTTAAGTTTCTTTGCCATCGCGTGCTGCTTCTCGACGCCGGCCAGACGATCTGCCTGGGCACGCCCGACGACGCCGTGAGCCGCTACAACCAGGTGATCGCCCCCGCCGATTCCGCGCCCGCCGCGGCGATTCGCCGCCCCGTATTTGCCGGCCAGACGGTCGGCTATGGGTCGCTCGAGGTTCAAATCGTCGCGGCGAGGGTCACCGGCCATCGCTCCGGCGGCTCCGTCATCGCATCGGGCGAGATCGCCGACGTCACGATCGCGGTCAAATGCATCCAGAAGGTGGACGACGTTACGGTCGGGTTCGCGATCAAGAATCGCTTTGGGCAGGAAATATACGGAACAAATACGTTTCATCACGCAAAGCGCATCGAGCTGGGAACCGGCGATTTGCGGACGATCGTCTTCCAGATGGCGTTAAACCTGGCGCCGGGCGCATACACGCTCACCGCCGCCGTGCATGGCGGCGATACGCACCTTGATCTCTGCTATCATTGGTGCGACAACGCGGCGACGTTTGAAATCGCCGGGACGATCGGGCCCGGATTCACCGGAGTATGCAGATTGGAGCCGTCGATCTTGGTGGACTGAATGCATGCTGGCGAAGAACAATCCAGAGATTGATCCGGCCGTCCTGCTGAAGCAGGTGCAAGGGGAACTCGCGTCGGCGGCGGACGAAGCAAAACAGCCGTCGCCACGGAAAATCTCCGCGGCGGAATTCGAATCCGCGGCGCCCGCCCCCTCGGCGACGTTGCGACTTCGCCAATGGCTGCGATCGATACCGGTCATCGGCTCCGCGCTTGGCGCGCTGAATTCGCTTTTGCGACGCTTGCGCGCGGCGGAACATCTCCGCGACGTGCCGATTCTCGGCGGCATGGGCGCGTGGGTTCGCAGCCTTCTGTATCTGCGCACGACGCGGCAAACGGCGCATTCGTCGCTCGCGGGCGTTCATCAATTGCAGCAGAAGCTTCGCGAAGAGAGCCAGAATTCGCGCGACCACGCGGAGATGATCGGCCGCGAGTTGCGCCGGGAGCTCGCGGCCCAGCGCATGGAGGTGCTGTTCCAGCAGAAAAGATTGCTGAACCTGGAAAGGCTGACGGCGCGCGAACGCGATGGCGAAACGGCAACCGGCAAGACTTCCCCGCCCTCGCCGGCCGGGGCGTACGGCAGTCTGGACGGTTTCTTCGCGGAATTTCAGACGCGGTTTCGCGGCGACCGGGAGGACATCAAGAAGCGGCTCTCGGTCTATCTCGACAGCGTCGAGCTGGCGGGAGCGGGTACGCCGGAGCTGCCGATCCTCGATG
>CAZLYV010000089.1:5963-9638 GCA_964563665.1 uncultured Acetobacteraceae bacterium | reverse complement strand
GGTTCGGGTCCGGCCGAAGCGGCGCGCGCCCAACTCGCTGAGGCCGTCGAAGGACGATCGGTCGAGCTTGCCTACGGCGAAAAGCCGCTCGATCGCCATCGGCGCCTCGTCGCGCATATCGCCGACAGCGCGGGATCGTGGCTCCAGGCGGAGCTGGTGGCGCGTGGCCTGGTCCGGGTCTTTGGCGCGGCCGAGGCGCGGGCGGGTACGCGCGAACTTCTCGCCCTCGAGCGCGAGGCGCGCGCCGCACGCCGTGGCCTGTGGGCCGATCCCGCCTATCGGGTGTTGCGCCACGACGAGGCGCGTCGATTTCTCGATACCTTCCAGCTCGTCGAAGGGCGCGTCGTCGCGGTGGCCCGGGCGCAGGGACGCCTTTATCTCAATTTCGGGCCTGACTGGCGAACCGATTTCACGCTCGCCGTCCCGCGCGAGGCGAAGGCGCTGTTCAAGAGAAGCGCGCTTGATCCCGGTGCGCTCGCGGGAAGAATGATTCGGGTACGCGGCTGGATCCGCGCCCAGAACGGTCCGCTGATCGAGGCCGCCTACCCCGAGCAGATCGAGGTGCTGGACGAATGATTGCCCGGCGCCGCGGCGATTCGATCGCACGCTGAATTGAATCAGACGGCGATCTGGTCGACGAGTTCGCCCGCGGCCGACAGGCAGGCCGCCACCAGCGGTCCGCCGAACCCGCAGCCGCCATCGGCGGTCAGGGTAAATGGGCCGCCGACCAGCGGCGCGCCGCTGCGAAGTCCGGAATGCGCGCGATCGAAGCCCCGGACGACGAGCTGGAATCCCTCGTAAGGCTGTTCCAACCGCGCGAAGGCAGGCGACCCCCACCACAGGGAATCGCTCTGCGCTGAAAGCGGGCGCGCCGGATCGAGGCCGGCATGCACGAACAGCAGCCGGCCGTCGTCGGTGTATGCGGCCCGTCTCAGCGCGCTCAGCAACGGCTGGTGTCCGGCTCTAAGCGCGATGGCCTGGCGCAGTTCCGAAGTCCAGCGGGTGATCGAGCGCGGTCCATCGCGCGCCGCAGCGAGTGCGCGGGCCGGAGTCCCGCCATACGCCGCGAGCGTCGCGCCGAGGCCTTGGGCCAGCATCCAGTCGAGCACCTCGCGCGGATTGACCGCGAACTGCAGCTGAAGCAGTTTCTGCCACATCTCCTCCTGGCTGCCGCGCAAGTAAGCGGCGTCGGAGGCGAACATCAGCGGTTGGGCGATGAACCAGCGGCGAAAACGCAAGATTTCGTCGACCGTGGCGATGATCTCGCGGCCATGACCGAAATAATTGCCGAGATAAACCAGGCGATCGCCGGCGACCAGGCGTCGGGCAAGCTCGTCGTGCAGGCCGGCGAGCCGGCCGGCTTCGCCATGAATCGCCGCGACCGCCCAAACGCGCGTTGCGCGTCGCAAGATCGCGAACTTCTCGGTGTCGGGCATCGTTCTGCCGAAGATACGCCGCGTGCGGCCCCGACCGCTACATCAACGTCGCCGGGCCGGCGCATTTTTGAAAATGAATCGGGCGCCGCAGCCGATCGGGCCACGGCGCCCGCTTGATTGGGCGCCACGATAAGCGGCGCGATCAGGCTGCTTTTAGCAGCGCCTCCACGCGCTGGGTCGCCGTCTCCTCGGAAATTCGCTCGACCGCCGCGAACTCGCTCACCAGTCGGCCCAGCGCGGCCTGGTACATCTGCCGCTCGCTGAACGACTGGTCCGGCTGATCGGCATTGCGGTGGAGATCGCGAACCACCTCGGCGATCGATCTCGGATCGCCCGAGTTGATCTTTGCCTCGTATTCCTGCGCCCGGCGGCTCCACATGGTGCGCTTGACCCGCGAGCGCCCCTTGAGCGTGCTGAGCGCCGACTGCATTTCCTTGCGGGTGCACAGCCGGCGGAGGCCGGAGGTCTTCGCCTTGGCGACCGGCACGCGCAGCGTCATGCGATCCTTGTCGAACAGGATCACGAACAGCCGCAGCTTCTGCCCGACGATTTCCTGCGTCTCGATCGACGTGATCTTGCCGACGCCGTGCGTCGGATAGACCACGTGGTCTCCGACGGCAAATCCCGTCTCGGTGGTTTCCCGCGAAACTTTGCGCATGTTGTAGACGCTCCTAATCGGTCTTGTGCCTGGGCAACGCAAATCCCGTTCGCTGGACGCATTCCCCTTAGCCTGCGTCCACTGGGATCCGTGCTGCTTTAAGCTGGGCTCCTCCGCCCGTTCGGCCTTATGTGCCGAAGGGCGCGGCGAAAATGCTCAAACTGACTAAATATAATATAGCAGAAAAAAGGTGGAAATTGAACGACCAATGCGACAAAAATGCCGCACCCAGCGATATATAGGATAAATATCCCTTATTTTTTCGCCGGATTAGGACTAAATTGCTTTTCAAACTTTTCGGCGACGTCTTTCCACTGATCGGCGTCCGCCGGCGGCTCGCCTTTACGGGTGATATTCGGCCACTGGTCGGCGTACTGGCGATTGACTTGCGCCCATTTCTCCGCCCCCGGGTCGGTATCGGGAACGATCGCCTCGACCGGGCATTCGGGTTCGCAGACTCCGCAATCGATGCACTCGTCGGGCTTGATGACGAGCATGTTCTCGCCCTCGTAGAAGCAGTCCACCGGACACACTTCGACGCAGTCCATGTACTTGCACTTGATGCAGGCTTCCGTGACGACGTAGGTCATTCCGGCCAACTCCGCGCGCACGATCTTGCGCGGGAACCATTTGGCGCGCCGCCACTGGCGCGCCGTCCCGCGCGAGGCGGTGGCGTATCAGGTCGCACCAACCGATGCAACCCCGAGGGCGCCATGGGTATAGGGCAATTTTGCGCCTCTCTAAGAGCCGTCGTCGCGCGCCGCCGACGGGTTGACGCGTCGCGCGCGGCGCCTTGCGACGGTGACGTTGAGGCCTTCGACGAGCACCGAAAACGCCATCGCGAAATAGAGATAGCCCTTCGGGATGTGGAACTCGAAGCCCTCGGCGATCAGCGCCATGCCGATCAGCAGCACGAAGGCGAGCGCCAGCATTTTTACCGTCGGGTGATGGTGGATGAACTCGATGATCGGTCCCGATGCGACGAGCATGACGGCGACCGCGATCACGATCGCGCTCGCCATCACCCAGAACTGCTGCGCCATGCCGACGGCGGTGATCACCGAATCGAACGAAAAGATGATATCGAGCACGACGATCTGCGCGATCGCCGCGGCGAAATTGCGGGCCTTGCGCGGCGTCTCGGGCGCGGCGGCTTCCTCGACCGTCAGATGGATTTCGCGCACTCCCTTCGCCAACAAGAACAGCCCGCCCGCCAGCATGACGAGGCCGCGCCCGGAGAAGGGTTGCTCGAAAAGATGGAACAGCGGACGCGTGAGCCCGGCGATCCATGTGATCGTCAATAGCAACAAGAGCCGCGTGATGAGCGCGATCGACAGGCCGATGACCCGCGCCTTGTCGCGTTGATCGGCCGGAAGCGACCCGGCGACGATCGCGATCAGGACGATGTTATCGATCCCAAGGACGATTTCGAGAGCCGTCAGCGTGACGAGACTGGCCCAGATCTCGGGACTCGACAGCCATTCCATAAGCCAAATCCCCCGCGCTTAACGATGGTCCAACGCGTTCGCCGCCGCGGCGACCGCGATCACGTTGTCGAGGCTCATAATCAGGTCGGCCCAC
>CAZLYV010000089.1:0-5863 GCA_964563665.1 uncultured Acetobacteraceae bacterium | reverse complement strand
GCAGCGCCAGAAAGAATTCCGCTCCGAAATTCATTTTTTGCTTCCGCCGTCCCCGTTTTGGCTGGTGGTTGATCTATCCGGCGGCGGCGATTTTGTCACGCGGGATTTGGCGCCGGCGGCGGGGCCAGATCCTCGTAGAGAGCGCGCGCTTCGCTCGCCGGCCCGCGACGTTTGGCGAGCCGCAGCACCCGGACGACGCGGATATGCGACCCTAGCGGGAAGGTCAGCACGTCGCCCGGCTTCAGGCACTGGTGCGGCTTGCGGATGATCTGGTGAGACACGCGGATACGCCCCGCAGCGCACAGGTGCGCGGCTAGCGTTCGGCTCTTGAAGAATCGAGCGCACCACAGCCATTTGTCGATGCGCTGCAACTGCGGCTGAGGCAAAGCCGCGACCGGCGGTTCGCGCTCGCTCACGTCTCGATCAGGCGTCTGAGGCCGGCGAAGGGCGACGTGGCGTCGGTGGCGGGGCCGCGCCGCCGGCCCCTTTTTCGGCGAATCTTGCGTGGGCCGCGCGGCAAAAATACGGCGCCCTCGGGACTTTGCGCGCCGGCAAACCCGAGCGCGGAGAGCACGCCCGGAAGCTCGCCCTCTGACGCGCCGATGATCATCGCGAGTTGCGACGTGGCGCTAAACGGCCCGACGCGGGCGAGCTGGCGGAGGTTGCGCGAGAGCCGTTCGAGCCGGTCGACGCGCACGGCAAGCCGGCCGACCGGGAAGTAAAAGCAGGCGGCGAGAAACTCGTCGGGGACATCCAAATCGCGCTGGAACGACAGCCGCGACGGCGGCGCGGCCAGGTCGCAGCCGTTGTGGATCGACCACAGGAGCGCGCGGAGCCTGATCGAGCGCGTGTCCTTGAGCGCGGGCAGGAACACGGCGTGCCGGCCAATGACAATCCCGTGTACCCAGAGCGCTTGGCGTGCGCCCTCGTCGAGCGCGGCGATACGGTCGGCGACGCGCCAGCGTGGCAGCACGCCGAGCGCCGCGGCAAGCTCGAATGCGATGCCACGCGCCGGCCCTTTGAGGTTGCCGGCGCACAGCGCCGTCAACGGCTCGAGCTCGCGGGCAATGAACTGCGCAAGCCACCCGGCGAGGCGGCGACGAATGGTTTCGCGGTGAGGCGGCTCGATGAGATCGGCCGGCAGCGGTTCGGCGCGTGGCGTGAGCGGATCGTCGCCCGCCACCAGGCGCGCAATCTTTTCGCCGCGCCAAGAGATTTTGCCATCGGGTTCGAGCGCGAACTCGTCGTCGGGGGCCGCGCCGAGCCTGCGGACGCGTGCGCCGACGTCGCGCCTGAGCGCCCGGTTCGCCGCGGCAAGCAGCGAGCGCGCGCCGTCCCGCGCAGCGGAATCGGCGACGAAATTGAACCCCTCGAGACGCCCGGCGTATTGACCCTCGATCAGCACCTCGCCCGAACGGGTTACGGCCGCCAGCAACTCATCGCCCCGGCCGAGCTTCGCGCTCAGCACGGCCGCCCGGCGGTCGACGAAGCGTTGGGTCAGGCGCTCGTGCAGCGCGTCCGATAGCCGGTCCTCGACGACGCGCGTGCGCTCCTGCCAATGGCCAGCGTCGCCGAGCCACGTCGGACGGTGCGAGACATAGGTCCAGGTACGAATATGGGCGATCCGGTCCAGAAGGGAGTCGATATCGCCATCGACGCGATCGAGCCGCGCAACCTGCGCTGCGACCCACTCCTCGGGGAGCCGCCTGCGGTCCCCGCGCAGATGGCGATAGATCTGGCCGACGAGCCGGGTATGCGAGCCCGAAAGCGTCTTGCGGAAGTCGGGGATTTGGCAAACCTCCCACAGCAGCGCGACCGCCGCCCGGCCGCGCGCAAGAGCGGCGATCTCAGGATCACGGGCCAGCGCCGCCAGCGCCAGATGGTCGTCGGCCTCGCGCATGCGGATGAGCTCGGGCGCCGGCGGCCGTCGCTCGAGGCTCGCCAGCAATCCGGCGGGCGAGTCGAAATCGAGTTCGGAGTTCCGCCAGAAAAACGCCGCGAGCGCCGGAAAACTGTGCTCCTCGATTGCCGTCACGTCGGGCGCATCGAGCGGGCCGGCCTCGGCGGTGGTGCCGAAGGTGCCGTCGCTCATGTGGCGGCCGGCGCGGCCGGCGATCTGGCCAAGCTCGGCGGCGGTGAGCCGCCGCGGTCCACGCCCGTCGAATTTGGCGAGTTCGGCGAAGGCGACGTGGTCGATATCCATGTTGAGGCCCATGCCGATCGCGTCGGTGGCCACCAGGTAATCGACCTCGCCCGCCTGGTACATCGCGACCTGGGCATTGCGGGTGCGGGGCGAAAGCGCGCCAAAGACGACCGCGGCGCCCCCGCGCTGTCGGCGAACCAGCTCGGCGATCAGGTAGACGTCGGCGGCCGAGAAGGCGACCACGGCCGAGCGGCGCGGCAACCGCGTGATCTTCTTGGCGCCTGTGTAAGCGAGGGTCGAAAAGCGCGGACGTGCGACGAATTCGGCCTCGGGCGCCAGCTTGCGGATCAGCCGCTTCGCCGTTTCGGCGCCGAGAAACATCGTCTCGGCGAATCCGCGCGCATGGAGCAGGCGATCGGTGAAGACGTGTCCGCGCTCGCGGTCGGCCGCCATCTGGATCTCGTCGACGGCCAGGAACGCCACCTCGCGCTCGAGCGGCATCGCCTCGACCGTGCAGACGAACCAGCGGGGCGCCGGCGGGATGATGCGTTCCTCGCCGGTGACGAGCGCGACCGTACCGGCGCCCTTGAGCTTGGCGATCCGGTCGTAGTTCTCGCGCGCGAGCAGCCGCAACGGAAAGCCGATCATTCCGCTGCGATGGGCCAGCATCCGCTCGACCGCGAGATAGGTCTTGCCGGTGTTGGTTGGTCCCAGCACCGCGACCACGCGGGGAGCGTCCCCACCGCGGTACCGGTCTTCGGACCGCCGGGCGGCAAGCGTCGACATGGCGATGAAGAAGATCGGGTGTTTCGCCCCCCGGCGCAAGGGTGGCCGATCTACCCCCTTGCCGAAATCCGCCTGGCATCCCCATATACCCGCCGCCGCCTTCGGGCGTAATTGCCCGTCCCCGGGGCGTCACGTGCCTTGATCTGGGAGAAGCCTGGCGATGACTGGCGTGCAAGAGGCCGCGATGCCTGAGAAACGGCGTTTCGAGGCTGAAGTCAGCCGGTTGCTCGATATCGTCGCTCATTCGCTTTACAGCGATCGCCGAATTTTCCTGCGCGAACTCATCTCGAACGCGTCGGACGCCTGCGATCGGCTGCGCTATGCGGCCCTCACGCGGCCCGAGCTGACCTCGGACGATCCGCTGTTTCGCATCGTCATCGAACCGGATCGGGCGCGGCGCATCATCGCCATCTCCGACAACGGGATCGGCATGAGCCGCGCCGACCTGGTCGAAAATCTCGGCACCATCGCGCGCTCCGGCACGTCAGCCTTTATCGACGGCCTGTCGGGCGATGCCCGCAAGGACGTATCGCTGATCGGCCAGTTCGGGGTCGGCTTCTATTCGGCGTTCATGGTCGCCTCGAAGGTCGAGGTGGTGAGCCGCAGGGCCGGCGAGACCGAGGCCTGGCGCTGGGAGTCCGACGGCAAGGGCGAGTACAGCATCGCGCCGGCGACGCGCCCCGGCCGCGGGACCACGGTGACGATCCACTTGCGCGAGGACGCCGGCGAGTTCCTGGAGCCCGACCGCCTGCGGACGACCGTCGCCTTGTATTCCGACCACATCGCGCTCCCCATCGTCCTCAAGGATGCCAAGGGCGAGACGATGCTCAACCGCGCCTCGGCCCTATGGATGCGCCCCAAGAGCGAGATATCGGCCGAGCAGCACCGCGAATTCTATCGCCACGCGGCGCATGCTTATGACGATCCGTGGCTCGCACTCCATTGGCGGGCCGAAGGCAAGATCGAATACACCAGCCTGCTCTACGTCCCCAAGACGCCGCCGGTCGATCTCTGGCATCCCGAGCGCCGCCATGGGGTCAAGCTTTACGTCAAGCGCGTGTTCATCACCGAGCGTTGCGAGGATCTGCTGCCCGGGTACCTGCGCTTCCTGCGCGGCGTGGTCGATTCGGAGGACCTGCCGCTCAACATCAGCCGCGAAATGCTGCAGCACAACCCGGTCATGGCGCTGATCCGGGCCGGGCTGGTCGGACGCGTGCTGCAGGAGCTGGAGAAAAAGGCCAAGGATGCGCCGGACGACTACGCGGGGTTCTGGGACAATTTCGGCGTCGTTCTCAAGGAAGGGCTCTACGAGCCGAGCGGCTATCGCGACACGCTCCTGGCGATTACCCGCTTTCACTCGACCGCCGGCGCGGCGCTGACCAGCCTCGCCGATTACGTCCAGCGTCTGCGCCCCGGACAGGACGAGATCTACTACATCGCCGGCGAGGACCTGGTCGCGCTCGGCCGCAGCCCGCAGCTCGAAGGTTTCAAGCGGCGCGGCGTCGAAGTGCTGCTGATGGCCGACCCGGTCGACGAGTTCTGGATTCCTGCCGTCGGCCAGTACCAGGGAAAAAAGTTCCGCTCGGTCACCCGTGGTGGCATCGATCTCTCGAAGATCCAGCTGCCCGCGGACAGCGCGCAAGTTAAGCCCGGCCAGCCGGCGGGCGACATCGGCGCGCTGGTGGCGCTTTTTCGTCTCGCGCTCAAGGACGCGGTCAAGGACGTGCGGCCCTCGCACCGATTGACCGACAGCCCGGTGTGCCTGGTGGCCGACGAGCACGACCTCGACATCCATCTCGAACGGCTGATGCGCCAGCACCGGCAGTTCGATGGCGCCTCGAAGCGCATTCTCGAGATCAACCCCGAGCACGCGTTGATCCGGCGCCTCGCCGCCGAGGTGAGCAAGCCTGGCGCCGGCGAGCGCCTCGACGACATCGCGAATCTGCTCCTGGATCAGGCGCGGCTGGTCGACGGCGAGCCGCTCCCCGACCCGGCCGCGTTCGCCCGGCGCCTGTCGGCGGCGCTCGAGAAGGCGCTCGGCGGCTGAGGCGGACGGGCGGCAGCGTCCAGGCGAGGATCAGTGCTGTGGCGCGTGCGTCGTGTCGGGGACGAACGGCTTCGCGGCGAAGTGCTCGGCGTTGTCGCCCTTGGCGAAGCTCAGGCCCGCCGTCTTGATCGCCGAATCGGGCACCTTTTCGAGCCGCACGTAGTAACGGTCGTCCTCGCGCTTGTAGGTGTCGTTGTCCACCCGGTTGTAGCAGTAGAGCAGCGTCCACCGGCGAGAGGCTGAGCGGTTCTGGTCGGAGCGGTGCAGCGTGTTGCAGTGGAAGAAGCAGCCATCGCCGGGATCGAGCTCGATATGGACGAGCTCGAGGCGTTTCATCGCTTCGGCGATGACGGCGGGATCGGCGGCGTTCTGGCCGGAGGTCGCCGGCGGGTGGTCGAGCCGTCCCATCTTGTGCGAGCCTTTTAGGATCTGCAGGCACCCGTTCTCGCGCGTCGTGCGATCGAGCGCGACCATGCAGCTCCCCATCGTCGGGAACAGGCAGCCGTTGTAGTACCAGTAGCCGTAATCCTGGTGCCATTCCCAGGCGCCGCCGACATAGGGCTCCTTGGCGGTGAGCTTCGACTGGAAGTGATAGACCTCGCCGCCCAGGAGACGCTCGAAGGTGTCGACCATGCGCTCCGAGCGCGCGGCGAGCCCGTAGACGCTGTCGCCGGGACGGTTCCACAGCGAAATGCGGGTGGCGCCGCCCGCGGCGTCGGCGCGGTTGAGCGCAGCCCCTCGGATCGCCGGATCTTCCTCCATCGCGCGGCGCAGCAGATCGCTTTCCTCGCCGTCGAACAGCGCGCGGACGATGATGAATCCGTTCTCCTCGTAGTCGCCGAGTTGCGCGGGCGTCAGTACGCACGCCATGGCTGCTCTCCTTGCTT
>CAZLYV010000088.1:4762-9656 GCA_964563665.1 uncultured Acetobacteraceae bacterium | reverse complement strand
TCGCCGGCGGCGCCGGCACGCGCCCGTGATTCGGCGATCCGGGCAAGGGCGAGCGCGCGCCAATCCATACGTCTGAGGCCGCGCGCCAGCACGAGCGCCTCATCGACAAGGGCGCCATCGCCACGCGCCTCGGCGATCGCCGTGAGCGCGCTCGCACGATCGCCGTCATCGGCGATGCGGCGGGCGAAGGCGAGCGCTTCCGTGAACATCGCTTCGTTTTTCGCGGCGGCAGCGATGCTGCTCAGCGCCACGGCGCGCCGATGATCATCAGTGATGCTTCGCGCGGTGGCGGCCGCCTCGGCAAATGCACCGTCGCGCGTCTGTGCCTCGGCGATCGTGGCGAGCGTGAGCGCGCGCCAGTACGCACCCCCGATGCCTCGCGCGATCGTGAGGGCCTCCTTGAACAGGGCCCGATCCTTTGTCGCGGCGGCGATCCAGGCGAGCGCGGTCGCCCGGGCGCTTGCATCCTTGATGGCGCGGGCGGGTCCGAGGGCCTGGCGCGCGCTCTCACCGCCCGATTGGGCCTCGACCAGCCAGGTAATCGCCCAGGCGCGCGCCTGGTCCTCCGGGATCGAGCCGGCAGTCGCAATCGCGTCCTCAAATGCCGCGGCGCGCGATTGGGATCCGACAATCCACGCCAGCGCCCAAGCGCGTGCTTTTTTGTCCTGTATGCGCTCGGCCGTTAACACCGCTTCCTGAAACAGCGCCGCGTCCTTGGTTGCCTCGGCGACCCAGGCGAGCGCCTGCGCGCGGGCCCGGTCGTAGGTCAGCAGACGCGCGCGCGACAACGCCGCCTCGAGCGCGCCCGCTTTTACTTCCGCGCCGGCGATCCAGGCGAGCGCCCAGGACTGCGCCGATGGCTCGCCGATCAGGCGTACCGTCGCCAGCGCCGCGTCGATCGATCCGAAGTTTGCCTGCGCCTCGACGATGCGGGCAAGGGCCCAGGCGCGATCGCTGTTGTCGGTGATCGCCCTGGCGCTTTCGAGCGCGGACGCAAGCACACAGCCACGTGTCGGCGCCGCGGCGCAAGTTGACGGATTAAGCGATGCCGGCGCTTGCGCAACGTACGTGGAGGCTATGATCGAAGAACCGCCAGAGCCGGCGAGCGCGCAGAACAAGACTATGGCAGCGAGGCGCCGCGACAATGTCGCATTATTCGCTGGCCTGCCGATGCGCGAGGGTTCGATCCCCATGCGCCGAAACTCCAATCCATCGCATCGGCCGGACCAAGAATCCGGCGCTGGCAGGGATCGTAGCACGACCTCCACGCGCGTCCCACGGCGCGAGTGAAAACCGCGAACGAAGAAGCGAATGTGATTCGCGTCTAACCGACGCGGCCGGATTTGGGCTGGCGGATATCGGTGATGCCGAGAAACCGGGAGCAATTTGCCGCGGTATCGTAAAACTTGATTCCGATCCGGTTATCCTCGCGCCAGACGACGCGGCCGGGGAACATGCCATGGCCCGTGATGTAGAGCGAAACGACCGAATGCTCGGTTAACGGTTTCCGGGTAACGACGCCGGCGCCGCCGGCCGAAACGGAGTCGACGATGCAAGGCATCTCGTCGGGTCCAATGTACAGAGTTCCGCTCAAAAGCGTCGATTGCCGCCGGTACTTGCGACGATCGATCGAAGGTACGACAAGGCGCAGACGCTTCATCGCACGACGCGGCAGTACGGATCAGCTTCCGACGACCGTCAGCTTCTTGTTAGGTCCGTCCAATGGATGCGACCCGACGACTTCGCCATCCTCGACCACGGCCTCGGGCGACCAGAAAATCACTTCGATCCGCCCGTCGTCGAAAAACTGGATGTCGTTTTCGCAAGGGCCGAGCAAGCGTTCCGGCTGCAGACGCTGGGCCACTGCCTCAGCCACGATCTTCTTCACCTCGTCGCGGGCAAGATAGCACTTGATACCGTTCATCGAATCTCTCCTCGGTCCACTGCCGTCTGAATTCTTATAGTTGATGACCAGTTAGCGAGTGATTAACAAACCGCGTCACGCGCCGATATTTCGGAACTCGAGTGCAGGCGGCAACCTCTTGAGAAGAAATAAATTTCGTAAAATCCCGGCAATTAATTTTCGGTTAAATTTCGCCCGCCAATTCACCCTCGGCGAACTCGGCGGCGATCCTGCGATAAACCATCCCGGACGCGGGAGCTAATCAGGCTCGGGCTCGGGATTGGCGCCGATGTCATGGCTGCGGTTCAGTCCAAGCAGCCGCGACATTCTTTCAGGAGTATCCAAAAACTTGGCGCCCAAGCGATTGTCCTGGCGCCACACCACCTCGGCCGGAAACACGCCATAACGATCGATACGGACCGAAAACAGCGCGCCAACGTCGATGGAAAGCTCGCAAATCAGGCCGACGCCTGATGGAGACACCGTGTCGATCACGCAGGAAGCTTCCTCGCGGCCGTAATAAATAGTCGCCGGAAGCAGGAGCGATACGCGGCGGTGTTCGCGCCGCTCGGGCCCGCTTTGGCCCAGCGAGCCGACCAGCCTCGCGGGACGGTCAGGTTTATCGATTATGCTCATTGGCGATTGGGTAGCTCGCTTGTGACGCGGCTGGCATACCTCGGTAGCCTAGCCGACGATTTGTTTACGGAGCATTAACCCCCGGCGGCGGCGCCGGCCGCACGCTTGGGCCCGGGCAGCCCGTCTATCGCTGCCGCGTACGACCCGAATCGAGCGGCGGCACGATCGGCCGACCGCTGAAAGGCGGAACCGGCGTCGTCTGGGGGATCGCGCTCGGGTTCGGGTTTCTTTCGATCCGCGGGACAGGGACCGCGCCTCGCCGCGCGCCCGGCTCACCCGCAGGTGAATCGCTCCACACCTGCACCCAGTTGAAGGCCGCCGCGGTTTCCCGGTAGGCGATGATCTCGCGCCGGCGACTGAGCGTCACCTCGAGACGGCCGCGCGCGTCCCATTTCTGGACGACGCACGATAGCGAGGATGCGGCGATCTTGAGTGCATCGGGAACCAGCCCGTCGAACTTGACGAAGGTCTCGCCCGACGGCGCGCCGACAAGCTGACAATTGCCGATATATTGCATCGCCGGCGTGCCATTGATCTCGAGCAGAAAATCCGCCGCCGCTGCCGGCCGCACGACAGCGAGGCAACCGAGGATGACGAGAAGAAGTCGCGACATGGAGCGAATCCTCATCGTGGCGCGAGGGAGTCGTCTCCAACAAGAATTATCACGAGGACAGCGCGGCGCGAAGGGCGCCGGTGTCAGACGCGGCGCGGCAGGAGGAACCAGATGAAGCCGGCGAGCTGGAGAGCGATGGTTACCCAGAGCGCGGCATGATGGCCGGCTGGCGCGAAATGGCCATCCACGGCAGGAAAGAGACTGATGATCGCCCCCACGCCGGCTTGGATGGCGAATGCACAGACGAAGACGAGCACGTTGAGCGCGGTATTTACGCGCCCGGCGAGCGAGAGCGGGAAGTTTTGGTTGAGATAGGCGAAGGTCACGACCGTCCAGCTACCGGTGAGACAGAACAGCGCCCACATCGCCGTCTCGCTGGGCACCAGGCGCAGCACGAGAACGATCTGTACGGCGATGAACGTGCCCATCATCACGCCGAGCGACGTGATCGGCGTCAGACCCCGACGCAAGAGAAGGCCATAGACCGGGCCACTGGTGGCGAAACCGGGAATCATCGTCGCCGCCATCACGAACAGCACGCTTGCCGTTGCGGTCGGATCGAAGCGCGCGACGTCGCTGAGCCAGGGCCCGGCCCATAATCCTTGATAGGCGAGAAAGGCGGCTTGCGCGCCCACGGTCACCGGCACGACGCGCCAGAACAGGCCTGAACGGTAAATCTTGCCGACGGCGCGCACCTGCTCGCCCAAGCTCTCGCCGCCCGGGCCGCCGCCGCGTTCCGGCACCGCAAGATAGAGGTAGGCAACCGCGCCAATGGTCAGCACGACCAGGACGAGGAATATTCCGCGCCACCCGGCAAGCCCGAGCACGAGCTGGACGGGGAGCGTGGCGACAGTTGCGCCAAGGCCGCCGAAGGCCATGATGCAGCCATTGGCGAGCGGCAGCCGGGCCGCCGGCCAGAACTGCACGTTCGCCTTGAGCGAGGCCATCAGGCACGACGACACGCCAAGCCCGATCAATGCGCGGCCCAGGGTCAGCGTCGCCACATTCTCGGCGATCGCGAACAAGAGGGCGCCGATTGCGGCTGAGAGCAGCAGCGCGCTTTCAACCCGTCGCGGTCCATAGCGGTCGAGCAGAATTCCGAGCGGTAGCTGGAAGGCGGCGAAGGCGGCGAAATAGGCGCTGGTGAGAACCCCCAGTGCGGCGGCGTCCAGCGCCATCTCGCGGACGAGCTCAGGGCCGATGACGGCATTCACCGAGCGATACAGGTAACTCAAGAAATAGGCGGCGGCGAAGGGCAGGAAACATCGCGCGACGAGGCTCGCGAACCTCGCCGGCGCCGCGGCGGCGGTCAACGCTCGATCTCGGGGAAAAGCGCTCGGCCCGCAGGCGTCAACCGGCAGACCAGCCAGTCCGGCTTCAGCGGATTGGCGAACCACGGTTCGGCCCAGCCCTGCTCGATGCACGAGCGAACCGTGCGCGTATCGATCCGCTGTCCCTCTTGAGAGAAGAGGGGCAGTTTGCCTCCCGGTTGAGCGAGCCCGCGGCTGAGCCAAGTGCGCTGCGCTGCGGTCGGTTCGCCCGGCGCCGGGGGCAGACCGCGCGGCCGCGGCGATACGGCAGGCTTGGGCGGCGAGGGGTCGGCAAAACCGGTACGGGCCCGTTTCGGGCGAAACGGAATCGGCTCGGTCGGCTTGGTCATCTGGTTATTCGATCCCCCCGGCGCACCGCTGACGGGGATGTTAAGTCAGATCGTCGCTTCAGCCAAGGCGTAGGCTGGTCGA
>CAZLYV010000088.1:3598-4662 GCA_964563665.1 uncultured Acetobacteraceae bacterium | reverse complement strand
CCGACGATCGCCGTCGCGCTGCAACAGCTTTGGGGCGCTTCGTACGGCGATCTGATCATCTTGATGCTCGCCGGCCAGGTCCTGTTCGGCGCGGCGGCGCTGCCGGCCGGGTGGCTCGGCGATCGCTGGTCGATGCTTGCCATGATGGTGGTGTTCTTTATCGGCACCGGCGCCGCCGCCGTGCTGACCGGCCTCGCGCGCAACCAGTTCGAGATTGCGCTTGGGCTGGCATCGATCGGCCTCTTTGCGTCGATCTATCATCCCGTGGGCATGGCCTGGCTGGTGCGCGCGGCGACCAACCGCGGGCGCGCGCTCGGGTTCAACGGCATCTTCGGCGCGGTTGGCCTTGCGATCGGTCCGTTGGTCGCCGGCGGGCTGACCGATCTCATTTCGTGGCGCGCCGCCTTCATCATCCCGGGCGCGACCTGCGTACTTGCCGGGATCGCGCTGTGGATTGCCTGGCGGCTCGGTATCGTTGCTGAAACGCGGGTCGATCTCCGGCCGCAGCCCGAACCGTCGCGCGGCAGCGTGGTGCGCGCGTTCTTCGTCCTTTCGGTCACCATGATGTGCGTCGGCCTGATCGGCCAGACGCTGTCGGTCATTCTGCCGAAGCTGTTCGCCGATCGTCTTGCCAACCTGACCGGTGGTGCGGCGTTCGGCGCCGGCGCACTGGTGACGCTCGTCTATCTGTTCGCGGCCGCCGGCCAATATATCGGCGGCCACCTCGCCGACCGTTTCACCATGCGACGGGTCTATATCGTTGCCTTCATCGTCCAGACGCCGATCCTGCTGCTTGGCGCGGTGCTGGAAAACTGGCCGCTGCTGCTGGTTTCGATCTCGATGGTGTTCATCAACACGGTGTCCCTGCCGGCCGAGAACGGACTCCTTGCGCTCTACACGCCGGCGAAGTGGCGGGGCACCGCGTATGGAGCGAAATTTGTCTTGGCTCTTGGCGTGAGCGCGCTCGCCATACCGCTCGCCGGCTGGATCTACGATTTGACCGGGAGCTTCTTCTGGCTGCTGACGATTCTGAGCGCGCTCGCCGCCGTGGTCGCGGCCGGGGG
>CAZLYV010000088.1:0-3498 GCA_964563665.1 uncultured Acetobacteraceae bacterium | reverse complement strand
CCGTTTCGATGCCGATCGACAACCGCACCACGTCGGGTCCGGCGCCCGCCTTGATCTGCTGCTCCTCGGTGAGCTGCCGGTGCGTGGTCGAGGCCGGGTGGATGATGAGCGAGCGGGTGTCGCCGACATTGGCGAGATGCGAAAAAAGCTGCACGTTCTCGACCACCTTGATGCCGGCCTCGTAGCCGCCCTTGACGCCGAAGGTGAACACCGATCCGGCGCCTTTCGGCAGGTATTTCTTGGCGAGCCTGTGGAACGGACTCGACGGGAGGCCGGCATACGACACCCAGGCGACGGCCGGATGCCGTTCGAGAAACTTGGTCACCCGTTCAGTGTTGGCGATGTGCCGCTCCATGCGCAGATGGAGCGTCTCGATGCCGGTCAGGATCATGAAGGCATTGAACGGCGAGAGCGTGGGGCCGAGATCGCGCAAGCCCACGGCGCGGGTTTTCATGGTGTAGCCGAAATCGCCGAAGGTCTCCGAGAAGGTGAGGCCGTGATAGGCCGGGTCGGGCTCGGTCATCGACGGGAACTTGCCGCTCCCGCGCCAGTCGAACTTGCCGGATTCGACCACGATGCCGCCCATCGACGTGCCGTGGCCCGAGAGGAACTTGGTCATCGAGTGGACCACGATGTCGGCGCCCCATTCGAATGGCCGGCAGAGATAGGGCGAGGCCATCGTGTTGTCGACGATGAGCGGAATGCGCGCCTTGCGGGCGATGTCCGCCACTGCTTCGAGGTCGACGACGACCCCGCCCGGATTTGACAGGTTTTCGACAAAGATCGCCTTGCAGCGCGGAGTGAGCGCGCGGCGGAAGTGGTCGGGATTGGTCGGGTCGACGAAATGCACCTTCCAGCCGAATTTCTTGAAGCTGTAGGTGAACTGCGTCACCGATCCGCCGTAAAGGCTCCGGCTCGATACGAATTCGTCGCCGGGCTCCATCAGCGTGAAGAAGGCGAGGAGTTGCGCCGCATGGCCGGTGGCGCACGCCACCGCGCCGCGGCCGCCCTCGATATTCGCCACCCGTTCCTCGAGCGCAGCCACTGTCGGGTTGCCGATGCGCGTGTAGATGTACCCGAATGTCTGCAGATTGAAGAGTGATGCTGCATGATCGACGTCGTCAAAGACGTAGGCCGTGGTCTGATAAATCGGCACGTTCCGGGCGCCGGTGACCGGGTCGGGTCGGGCGCCGGCATGAACGGCACGGGTCTCGAAGCCGAACGTCGGCTGCTTGGCGGTCGAGCGATCGTTGGGCATGGGGGTGCTCTCGAATCTATGGCGATGCGGTTGCTGCTGTTTTAGCACAAGCACCTGGCAGGGTCATGCCGGCAATGCCACGAATTTGACCGCCAGCGCGACCGTGGCGATCTGCGTCTTGTCGCCGATCTCGGCGAGCGCGACAACGCCGGTTGAAACGAGAAAGGCTTCCATGGCGGGGAAGGGACCATCAGAAATGGCGGGCACCAGTGCGCCCCGCCACCTGCGGCTTTGCGAAAACGGGGGTGGATCAGCGAGGTTGCTTCTGGCGCTTGGCGGAGATGATGCCGGAGTTGATGCCGCTCCACGACAGCTCGCCATGGAGGCGGCCATATTCGATCTTGGGGCAGCGATTCATCACCACGGTGAGGCCCGCCGCCTCGGCCTTCCGCGCGGCGGCGTCATTGCGGACCCCGAGTTGCATCCACATGACATCGGCGCCGATCGCGATGGCGTCTTCGGCGATCGTGCCGGCGGCGGCCGAGTTGCGGAAAATATCGACCATGTCGACGTGAAAGGGGATGTCCCGCAAAGTGGCGTAACACCGCTCGCCCAAGATCGTCGTGCCGGCAGCCGCCGGATTGACCGGGATCACCCGGAACCCCTTGTGCTGCAGGTACTTCATGGCGAAAAAACTTGGGCGGTTCCAGTGCGGGCTGGCGCCGACCATCGCGATCGTGCGCACGCGCCCCAGAATCCCGCCGAGGAATTCGTCGCTGTAAGCGTCGTGGTCGCTCGCCGGCTCGTGACGAGCGGCATGGCGGTTCGCCGCTGCATGGCGGATGGGCTTGTCGTTCGTTCGCCGAGGACGGCGCATGGTCTTGGTCGACAGTGGCATTAGCGTCAGCGCCCTTCCCATTTCGGCTGCGGCTGCTTGTTAATGAAGGCGTCGATGCCTTGCTCGGCGTCGCGCGTCAGCATATTGCGGGTCATCACTTCGCTCGCGTAGGCGTAGGCGTCGGCGAGGCCGAGCTCGGCCTGGCGATAAAACGCTTCCTTGCCGATCGCAAGCGTGAGCGGCGATTTGGCGGCGATCTGGCGGGCGAGCGTCATCACCGCGGTGTCGAGTTCGTCGTCCGCCACCACGCGGTTGACCAGGCCGAAACGGTGCGCGGTGTCGGCGTCGATGAGATCGCCGGTCAGCAGCATCTCCATTGCCTGCTTGCGCCCGACGGCGCGCGAGAGCGCCACCATCGGCGTCGAGCAAAAGAGGCCGATGTTGACGCCCGGGGTCGCGAACCGCGCCGAGGCCGCCGCCACGGCAAGATCGCAAGTGGCGACGAGTTGGCAACCGGCGGCCGTCGCGACGCCGTGAACGCGCGCGATCACCGGCTTGGACAGTCGGGTGATCGCCAGCATGAGCTTGCTGCACTGGGCGAAGGTCTGCTCGTAGAACTGGCGGCCCGGGCTGGCGCGCATCTCCTTGAGGTCGTGCCCGGCGCAGAATCCGGGGCCGGCGCCGGCGAGCACGACAACCTTGACCGTGGCATCGGACTCGATTTGATCGAGCGCCTCGTGGAGCGCGCCCATCAGCGCGATCGAGAACGCGTTGCGCTGCGCCGGACGGTTCATCGTCAGCCGCGCGACGCCTTCGTCGTCCTCGCGGAGCACGAGAGCCTGATCGGCGGAGTGCGCGGGTTTGGCCAGTGCAGTCATTGGGCGACCTCGTCGTTGGACCCCCGGGGCAGGGACGCTTGGACTGTATTTGCCCCGCGACCCCGTCTCATTTCAAGGCCGGCGACGGCATACGAGCCATCAAATGTCCGCGTAGTCGCCGTGACGGCCTTTGCCCTCGGCGAAACGGGTGGCGCCGGCGACGCCTTCGTTTTTGAGACAAGCGACGCCGTTCCAATACTCCTGGCGCATCGCCTCGCGAATCGGCAGGCCCTGCTGACGATAAACCGAGGCTCGGTCGGCAAGCATGCATTCCCGCGGGAAGCGGGCGATCTCGCGGGCGATCTCCTCGGCCGCCTGGCGCGACTTGCCCTTGGGCACCACGCGCTCGCACATGCCGATGGCGTAGGCTTCCTCAGCCGGCACCTTTCGCCCGGTCAAGATAATGTCGAGCGCCTTGCCGATTCCGACGAGTCGGGGCAGGCGCACGGTGCCGCCGTCGATGAGCGGCACGCCCCAGCGCCGGCAATAGACGCCGAAATAGGCGTCTTCCTCCATCACCCGCATGTCGCACCACAGGGCCAACTCCATGCCTCCGGCAACCGCGGGTCCGGCGACCGCGGCAA
>CAZLYV010000087.1:0-9837 GCA_964563665.1 uncultured Acetobacteraceae bacterium | reverse complement strand
ATCGCAAGGGGCGACCCATGGGACTTTCGAATCAGGCTCTCAGTCGGCGTTGTTCATCGCGGTGGTTCCGAATATAGTGGCCGCGGATTTTCCAACCACCAAATGTGGGTCGCCTGGGAGGGCGCGTGGCTATCGCGAGTATGACCGGTTTCGCCCGGGGGGGCGGATCAGATGGCATCTACCTCTGGACCTGGGAGGCGAAGAGCGTCAACGGACGTGGTCTCGACGTTCGGTGCCGCATGCCGCCGGGTCTGGATCAGCTCGACGGCTTGGCCCGCGCGGCGGCGTCCAGGCGATTTGCCCGCGGGACGCTCACGCTTTCGTTGACGATGGCCGAACGAATCGCCGCGCGCCGGCTGCAGGTCAACCGCGAGGCGTTGGCGCAAGTTCTGGCGCTGGTCGACGAGCTCGGCGCCAAGACCAATCTGGCGCCGCCACGCCTTGACGGCTTGCTTGCAGTCAAGGGAGTGGTCGAGCTCGGCGAACAACCGGCCGCGAGCGAGGAGACGGTGGCCGCCCGCGAGCGAGCCATCGTTTCAACCCTCGAGGAAACGCTTGTCACGCTCGCCGGGTCGCGCGCCGCCGAAGGCGCGGCGCTCGCCGTCACGGTGCTTCGCCTCATCGACGAAATCGATGCGCTGGTCGCCGCCGCCGCCGCCGCCGCGGGCGCCCAGCCCGAAGCGATTCGCGCCCGTCTGCATGGGCGGATCAGCGAACTTCTCGGCGACGCCAACCCGTTGCCAGGCGAGCGGTTGGCGCAGGAAGTCGCGCTGATGGTAGCGCGCGCCGATGTGCGGGAGGAACTCGATCGCTTGCGCGCGCACGCCGCACAGGCGCGCTCGTTGCTCGCCGAGGGGGGTGCGATCGGCCGCCGGCTCGATTTTTTGGCCCAGGAGTTCAATCGCGAGGCGAATACGCTGTGCTCGAAATCGACCGACATCGAGCTGACACGGACTGGCCTTGCGCTCAAGGCGGCGGTCGATCAGCTGCGCGAGCAGGCGGCAAACATCGAATGACCGCAACGACCACCGACAGCGGTTTGACGCGACGCGGGCTGATGCTCGTTTTGTCGTCGCCCTCCGGCGCGGGCAAGACGACGATCAGCCGCGAATTGCTGCGCCGCGACGGAAATCTTGCGCTGTCGGTGTCGGCGACGACGCGCCCCAAGCGGCCTGGCGAGGTCGAGGGGTTCGATTACCATTTCGTCGAGGCCGCCGAGTTCAACCTGATGGTCAACCGCGGCGACCTTCTCGAATACGCCAAGGTGTTCGGAAATTACTACGGCACGCCGCGGGCGCCGGTCGAGAAAGCAGTCGCAGCGGGGCGTGACGTATTGTTCGACATCGACTGGCAAGGAACGCAGCAACTCGCCGACAAGCTGCCGCAAGACCTGGTGAGCGTATTCGTTCTTCCGCCCTCGACGCGCGAGCTGGAACGGCGCCTCAAAACGCGGGCGCAGGATCCCGCGAGCGTGGTTGGCGAGCGCATGGCCAAGGCCGCCGACGAGATGAGCCACTGGGACGCCTACCACTACATCGTCGTCAATCGGACGCTCGAGGACAGCGTGGCGCGCGTGCAGGCGATTCTGGCCGCCGAGCGTTGCCGCCGCGAGCGTCAGGTCGGGCTGGCCGAGTTCGTGAAACGGCTTCGCGAAGGCCAATAGATTCAGCGGCCGGCGAGCGCCTCGCAGGCGCGGGCAAGGGCGCAGAATCCTTCGATCGGCACGTCCTCGGCGCGCGACGTCGGGTCGAGACCCGCGCGCTCCAGCAGCCGCTTGGTGTCGAGACCAAGCGTTTTGAGGCTCGATCGCAGCATCTTGCGCCGCTGACCGAAAGCGGCGGCCGTGACGCGCTTTAACGCCCGTGGGTCGGCTTGGGCCAGCGGCGCCGCGCGCGGCACGAACTGCACCAAGCTCGAGATGACCTTCGGCGCCGGGGTGAAGGCGCGCGGGTCGATGTCGAACAGCCGGCGTACGTGCATACGCCACTGGGCGATGATCGACAGGCGGCCATAGGCCGACGCGCCGGTGGGAGCCCACAGGCGCTCGGCGACTTCCTTCTGGAACATGAGCGTCATGCCGGCGAAAGCGTCCGCGTGTTCGAGCCAGCGCAGGAGAAGCGCGGTCGCGATGTTGTAGGGCAGATTGGCGACGATTTGGCGTGGCGGCGTGCCCAGCGCGTGGACATCGAGGATCAGCGCGTCACCGGTCAGAATTTCCAGTCGACCGGGACAGGCGGCGGCAATTTCGGCGAGCGCCGGCAGGCAGCGCTCGTCGCGTTCGACCACGATCAGGCGGCGCGCGCCGCTGGCAAGAAGTGCCCGTGTCAGGCCGCCGGGACCGGGCCCAATCTCGATCACGGTGCCCTGCGCCAGATCGCCCGCTTCACGCGCAATCCGGCCGGTGAGGTTGAGATCGAACAGGAAGTTCTGTCCGAGCGCACGCCTTGCGGCGAGACCGTGACGTCGTATCACCTCGCGCAGCGGCGGCAACGCGGCAAGTGCCGCAACGCATGATGCGTCGCCGGCGCATTGGGCATCGGCGCTCAGACCGGCACCTTTGTCACGCGCCGGGTGCGCCGGCGGGCGAGCTCGCCGGCAAGCGCCAGCGCGGCGAGCAGGCTGGCCTCGCTCGCTTTGCCGGTTCCCGCGATGCCAAGCGCGGTGCCGTGATCGGGCGAGGTACGGATGAACGGGAGGCCAAGCGTCACGTTCACGCCGCGCTCGAAGTCGAGCGTCTTCAAGGGAATGAGGGCTTGGTCGTGGTACATGCACAATACGGCGTCGTAGCGCGCGCGCGCGCCGGCGTGGAAGAGCGTGTCGGCCGGAAGCGGCCCGCTGGCGTCGATCCCCAGGCGGCGAAGTGCCGCCACCGCCGGAGCGATTATTTCGATCTCTTCACGGCCAATCGCGCCGTCCTCGCCAGCATGCGGATTGAGGCCGGCAACGGCGAGGCGCGGGTGGGCGATGCCAAAATCCTCGACCAGCGCGTGGGCGGCGATGCGTCCTTGGGCGATGATGAGATCGCTTGAAAGCCGGCCGATCGCTTCGCCGAGCGCGATGTGGATGGTGAGCGGAACGACACGCAAACCGCCGCCGACCAGCATCATGACCGGTCGAATGCCCGGACCGGCGAGGGACGCCAGATACTCGGTATGGCCGGGATGCCGGAATCCCGCGTCGTAGAGAATTTTCTTGTGGATCGGGCTGGTGACGATCGCGGCGGCGCGTTCGGTCTGAACCAGGGACACCGCGCGATCGATCGCGGCGATGACCGCTTTGGCGTTCGCCCGATCAAGGCGGCCGGGCTCGACCGCGACCGGTATCGTCTGGCGGAGTACCGGTAGGGCCCGGTCAAAGGTAACCGGCGCGTCCTCGGGCGTGGCGATCTCTCGCACCGGAACTGCGAGGCCCAAACGCGCGCTGAGCCCCGATAACCGGCCGGGATCGTCGATGACGAAGAAGGGCGCGAGGCCCTCGTCGCGCCTGAGCCACGCCTTCAGCGCAATCTCGCCGCCGATACCGGCGGGCTCGCCCATGGTCAAAGCGATGGGCGGCGTATTGCGCCCGGCGTTGGCGGCGCGCGCCGGTTCGCTCACGCCCGGATATCGACGACGGCGGCGCGCCGCAGATCGCGCAAGTAACGACGCGCGACGAGGTCGAGCCGCTGGCGGGTTAAGCCGTCGGAAATTTCATCGCGGCTCGGCAGGTTCACCTTCGGCTGCTCGCGTTCGCAGACCATGAGCGCGATCACCCCGCCCTGGGCAGGCATCGGGTCGCTGAGCTCGCCAATTTTCAAATTTCCGACGACCGGACGAATGGCCGGATTAAGGTCGGAGATCTTGAGGCGTTGGCTGGCCGGAAGGTATTGCCCGCGCAGTTCCTTCGTTGCCCGCTCGAGGTCGGCACAGCCGGAAACCACCTCGCGCACCTGCCGCAGGAGGCTTGACTGCGATTCGACGTCGCTGGGCTTGGGGTTGGCGGGCAAAGGCAATGCGACTTGGGCCAAACTCACCATGACATCGCCCGGCTGCGGACCGGCGGTCGAGCGGCGGTCGCGCAGCAGGTAAAGGTAATAGCCGGAGATCGAGCGCATCGGCGGCGTAATTTGCCCGGGTCGCAGCGCCTCGATCGCGCTGTTGATCGCATCTTCGAACTCGCCGCTCTGGATCCACCCAATATCGCCGCCCGATCCGGCCGCGGCACTCTGCGAAAACTGCCGGGCGACGGCCGCGAACGGCGCGCCACGGACCATCTGCTCGATAAGGCCCATCGCGGTCTGTCGGACTTCGTCGTCCTGTTCGGGCGAATCCACCGCAAGAAAGATTTCCGCCAACAAATTTTCGGTACGCCCCTGTCCGGAGGCGAGACGTTCGATCTGCTCGTCGATCTCTTCGTCGCTTACCTCGAGGGTCGGACGCAGACGTCGCTGGATCACCTTCTGCCAGGCGAGTCCCACCCGGATCTGCTCGTGAATCGTGGCGCGTTCGACATTCGCCTGGCGAATAAACTCATCGAAGCCGCCGGGGTTCATCCGGTTCGAACGCTCGATGCGGGTAATGGCCTCGTTGATTTCGGCCTCCGCGACGGAGATGCCAAGACGGTTCGCTTCCTGCGCCTGGAGCTTCTCGTCGATGAGGCCGCGCAGAACCTGGGGCTGGAGCCGGCCGACGTCCTCTGGCGTGCCTTGCAGGCCCGAGGACACCAGGGCCAGCCGAAGCCGGCTTTGCAGGTCATAGAGGGAGATCACGTCATCGTTGACCAACGCCACGATACGTTGCACCTCCTGCGCGCCACCGGGCGACATCAGCGACGAGCCAAGGGCGGCGAGCAAGGCCGCGATCAACAACCAGCGCTTCGACATGGTGCACAACCCGAAATTCAAGGTCCCGGCGTCTCGCCTGAAACGCGATGCGGAAGTTTCGAACTCGTTATACGTCCTCGGCGGGAAGCCGGCAATGCGCGGCAACGGCGCATGGGCGAGCCGCCGATCATCCATCCTCGAGATGAAGCAGCGTGGTAAGCCCGAGCATCGTGCTGGCGAGCGCCGGCGCCCAGGCGGCGAGCACCACCGGGATCGTGCCGTTCTGGCCCAGCGCGCCCACCAACTTGGTGAGGAAGAAAAGCACGAAACCGGCGAAGATGCCGGAGATTATGAGAATTGCGGCGCCGCCGCGCCTTGGCGGCCGCAGCGAGACGGTCGCCGCGACAAGGACCATGGCGGCGAGCAGCAAGGGGACGGCCAGCAGGCTTTGCCAGTGCAGGCGGTGGCGCGTCGCCGAAAAACCGGCGCGGTCGAGAACGTCGATGAATTCGGGCAGATCCCAAAACGATATCGTCTCGGGCGAGGCAAAACTGTCCTGAATGCGCTCGGCGGTCATATCGGTGGGAATCCGATATTCGGCCTCGAACCGCGGGGGCGTGTTGGGAGCGTTGATCCGCGCGTCGCGGAGCTGCCAATACCCCGGTTCGAGACGCGCCACCGATGCATCGATACGGTTCTGAAAGCGATCCTGCCCTGCGAAATTGAAGATGATGGCGTCGTAGAGCTCCATGTCGTGCGAGGACACCCGCAAGGCGTGGATCACCGAATTGGACTGGCCGTCGGCCTGACGCAGCCAGAACCCGGTCGATGATACCGCAAGCAGGCCGGTCCGCCCGCGCAGGAACTTGGCTTCGATCTGTTCGTACTTGGAATAAAAGACGGCCGCGACCGGATTGAGGACCGTCACCACGAGCGCGCCAATCAGGACCGCCAACACGATCACCGGCGACAGAAACTGCCAGACCGAAACGCCCGCCGCCCGTACGACGGTAAGCTCGTGGCTTCGCGATAGCCGCCAAAACGCGACCATGGCCGCAAACAGCGTCACGAAAGGCACCATCTGCTGGGCAAGGTTAGGGACCCTGAGGAGCGCCATTCTGAGCACGATATTGAGCGTCGCATCGGTGCGGCTGGCGGCGCGGCGCAGCAGCTCGATCAGGTCGAAAAGAAAAATCGTCGCGATGAGTCCAAACAGCACGACCACGAACCAAAAGAGAAATAGCCGCCCGAGATAGGCCGAAAGGGTGAGGGAAAGACGCATTGTCAACCCGACCTATTGCGCCGGCAGCCAGGCGGCCGCATTGCGGCGGCGGCGCGGCCGGCGAGAAAACAGCCACCAGGACGCAACGACGATCGGGGCCAACACGTTCAGATACATCAGCGGCGTCGTCGCCGGTTCGCGAGCCGACAGGTTCTGCAGCAGCAGCGCCAAGGATTGCAACGCAATCGCAAAGAAGACGGCGATGAACACGCGCTTGCTCTGGCCGCGTCGGTTGAAATCGCCGGACAGCAGCGCCGCGAGCGCGAGCAGCGCATACGCCAGCGCGTAGAGCGGGGAGGTCAAGCGATTATGCCCCTCGGCGCGGAGCTTGTTGGCGAAAAGTCGGTCGGCTTGCGAGCCGTCGCTATAGAAGAGCTCGGCGAGAAATCGCTCGCGCGGCTCGCGCCAGCGGTCGCTCTTTTTTTCGCCTACCCGTCCGAGATCGGCGGTGTAACGCTCGAAGAGCAACAGCGACAGTTTTCCGCTGTCGCGCTCCATCTGCTGCCGGTTGCCGTCCACCATGATCAGCCGCGGGCCCTCGTCGGTGACGGCGAGCGTGCCGCGTTCAGCCATGATCGTGATCGGTCGACCGGGAATCCGGTTGTCGTGAACGATGATTCCGAGGAGATCTCCGTTGGGCTCGCGCGCACGGATGTAGATCGTGATTCCGTCGCTCACCGTATTGAACACGCCTTCGCGCAAAAGCACGCCCGAATAGTCGGTGCGAATGTCGTGTTCGAGCTTCTTGAATTCGCGGTAGGTCACCGGAAGGAAATAAAGCGAGAACGAGTAGCCGGCGAGGACAACCAGCGCCGCAAGCGCCAGCGCCGGGCGGGAAAGACGCGCCGGGCCGAAGCCGATCGCCCGCATCACCACGAGTTCGCTGTCCGAGGTCAAACGTGAGTAGGTGAACAAGACCGCGACGAACAGCGAAATCGGCAAGAGGAGCGACAGGAAGCTCGGGAGCAACAGGAAGGTCAGATAAAGATATGCGCCGACACCAAGCCCGCGATTGACGATCAGCTCGACGAAGCGCAGCGACTGAGTAAGCCAGATCGCGCAAGTCAGGCAGGCGAGGATGATCGCCCCGGCGAATACGACTTGTCGAAGAATATAGCGTTCGATCTGGGACATGAGCGGGTGGCGGTGATGCCTCTCCTAAATATCGGACTTATAGCGTGCGGCGGCGGCCTCGCCCATGGTAGCGCCAATCGTTCCTGCGCGAAGTGGTCGGAAAGCTACCCTGGTTCAAGGTAAAATATGGAACAAAGCATGTACAGCGTTGAATTGCCGTCTTTCTTGAAAATTTGACTTTCGATAGAGTGACGCCCTCGGAGCGCACGATTAATCGCATTTCAACGGCCTGGCGGCGCGTTGGGCGCAAGGCGCATAAGCCAAGGGATTCAAGGACGAATGAAGATCGCATTCACCAAGCCGGACCCACCAACGTCCGGAACGTTTGTCGTCGCGGTTTGCGAAGAACGCAAGATGACTCCGGCAGCCGCGGCGCTCGACAAGAAGACCGGCGGAATCGTCACCCGGGCGATGGGCGCCAGCCGTTTTCGCGGACGCAAGGGCGACTCGCTGGAAATCCTGGCCCCCAAGGGAATGCCGCTCGCGCGGATCGTGCTGATGGGGCTGGGCAAGATCGAGCAGATCGACGCGCAGCGAATGCAGGAGCTGGGCGGCAATTTGGTGGCGCTGCTCAACAAGGCCGGAGAAGGCATCGCCACGCTGCAGGTCGACAACCTTTCCGGCGCGCCGCTTCAGGCCCCGGAAATGTCCGCCCATATCGCGTTTGGCGCGCGGCTGCGGGCGTACCGGTTCGACAAGTACCGAACCCGCGAAAAGGAGGAGAGCAAGCCGACGCTCAAATCGTTGACGCTGATGGTCACCGACTTTGCTTCCGCCCGCAAACACTTTTCCTCGCTCGATCGATTGGCCGATGCGATCTATGTCACGCGCGATCTGGTCAGCGAACCGCCCAATGTCATCTATCCGGAGTCATTCGCCGATCGTTGCAAGCGCTTGAGCGCGTTCGGGGTCAAGGCCGAAATCCTCGACGAGAAGCAGATGGCGAAGCTTGGCATGGGAGCGTTGCTGGGCGTGGGACAGGGCAGCGTGCGCCCGCCGCGCCTGGTCGTGCTGCGCTGGGATGGCGCGTCAAAAGCCAAGGACAAGCGGCCGATCGCGTTTTGCGGCAAGGGCGTCACGTTCGATACCGGCGGCATCTCGCTCAAGCCATCGGCCGGCATGGAAGACATGAAATGGGACATGGCCGGCGCGGCGGTGGTCGTCGGCGTCATCGAAGCGCTCGCCGCCAGGCGCGCCCGGGTAAACGCGGTCGGCGTCGTGGGTCTGGTCGAGAACATGCCATCGGGCGCCGCGCAGCGGCCGGCCGACGTGGTCAAATCGGGCTCCGGTCGCACGATCGAGGTGCTCAACACCGACGCCGAGGGCCGGCTCGTGCTCGCCGACGTGCTGTGGTACACGCAAGACCGCTTCAAGCCGCAGGTGATGATCGACCTTGCGACGCTGACCGGCGCGGTGATCGTGGCGCTGGGCCACGAATTCGCCGGTCTGTTCGCCAACAACGAGGATCTGGCCAGCCGCCTGATCGCCGCCGGCAAGGGTGTCGGCGAGCAGCTTTGGCGCCTGCCGCTCGGCGAGGCCTATGATCGCGACATCGATTCCGACATCGCCGACGTCAAGAATATCGGCTCCGAGCGCGCCGCCGGGTCGAGCATCGGCGCCCAGTTCCTCGCCCGTTTCGTCGACGGCGTTCCCTGGGCGCATCTCGATATCGCGGGCATGGCGTGGTCCAAGAAGGATTCGCCGATCGTGCCCAAGGGCGCGACCGCGTTCGGGGTGCGGCTGCTCGAGCGCTTGGTCGCCGAGCATTACGAAGAGAAAGACAAGTGAGTCGAGCGCGGCGGAGGATCCCCTGGCCGAGATCCGTTTCTATCAGCTGAAGACGACCACCCTCGAACGCGCGCTACCGCAAATTCTCGAAAAAATCCTTGCCCGCGGCGAACGGGCGGTTGTCGTTGCCGGATCACCTGAGCGGGTCGAGGCGCTCGACGCCGCGCTGTGGACTTACGACGATCGCGGCTTCTTGCCGCATGGCAGCGCCCGCGACGGATTCGCCGAGGATCAGCCGATCTGGCTGACGACGGTCGAGGAGAACCCCAACCAGGCCAAGGTCCTGGTGCTGACCGACGGGGTTGCGGCCGAAGCGGTCGATCGATGGCCGCTGGTGCTCGAGATCTTCGACGGCAATGATGAAGACACGATCACCGCCGCGCGAGCGCGTTGGAAGGGCTATCGTGAGGCCGGACACGCGCTTGCGTATTGGCGGCAGGACGAACGCGGCAAATGGGAGCAGAGCTGATCGCCCGAGGTATGGGTCGATCGGTTAGGATTGCGGCGCTGGCCCCGACTCGCTATAAGCGCGCGCCCAATCGATTCCAATCGCAAACGACGAGACTTCCGACATGGCCATCGAACGCACGCTGTCGATCATCAAGCCCGACGCCACGCGGCGGAACATCACCGGGCGCATCGTCTCGCGCCTCGAAAGCGCGGGGCTTTGCGTCATCGCGCAAAAACGCATTCGACTTTCGCGCGCCGACGCCAAGCAGTTCTATGCCGTTCACCGCGAGCGGCCGTTCTTCGACAGCCTGTGCGCCTTCATGACATCCGGGCCGGTCGTGGTGCAGGTGCTCGAGGGCGAGAACGCGATCGCCAAGAACCG
>CAZLYV010000086.1:0-9935 GCA_964563665.1 uncultured Acetobacteraceae bacterium | reverse complement strand
CGGCACGATGCGCGACGAGATTGGCTGCCGTTCCTGAATACGTATAGAACCATGTGTCTCGCGCCGCGGCCGGAGTTTTGGCGCGTTCTGGAGCAAGTCCGGGAGATGCGGCTCGCCGCCACCGATGCCAGCCTGGGCGATGAGGCGCCGTGCAAGGCTTAGCCACGTCGCCAAACTGTCCGAAGAAGGGTGACCATCTCGGATATCTGGCAAATGCCGGTTGATACTCAAGATTGCGCGGCGCATAATCTTTCCCCTATGAATACGCCGATACCCCAGAGTCTGGGGCGAGTGCAAGCGATCCTCGCAAAGCGGGCCCGCCGCTCGCCTGTGATCG
This sequence comes from uncultured Acetobacteraceae bacterium, assembly GCA_964563665.1. Classification (GTDB taxonomy): domain Bacteria; phylum Pseudomonadota; class Alphaproteobacteria; order CACIAM-22H2; family CACIAM-22H2; genus CAZLYV01. The sequence continues at coordinate 9,598 of CAZLYV010000086.1, read as the reverse complement.
CGGTCGCGGCGGCGCTCGCCGGCGGCGCCCTGCTGTACGGCTGTCAGGACGCACGCCCGATCGTCTCGCTCGAGGAAGCGAAGAAAATCTCCGCCCGATTCGAGGGCCAGGGCTTCGTACCGCCGCCGCGCACGATCAGCGATATCACCGCGGTGCTGGATCAGCACCAGCCCGACCCGGCCAAGGTCGCGGCCCAACGCCAAGCGGCCGATGCCCGGCCGACACTTGGCATGTCCAACCGCGATCTCGCCTGGTTTCATTACAACCGCGCATTCGCGGCCGAGGATCTCGGCCGCACCAAGCAACGGCTCGACGATCTGCGCGAGGCGGTGCGGCTCGGCCGCGGCGACTCGGACGAGCTCAGATACATGCTGGGCCTGTCGAATGCCGAACTGCGCGCCGGCAATGTCAAGCGGGCGACGGAACTGCGCGAGGAAACCTTGCGGGTGATCCCCGAAAACCTCCGGGGCCGGACGTTCCCCACCTTACAAATGCTGGCGCTGATCGCCGCGCATACCGGCGATCTGGATACCGCGAATCGCCGGTTGGGCGAGGCCGAGCGGCTGTTGGCCGAGGCCGCGGGCTGGCGCGGCCCGGGCCCGGCGGTCCACCGTGATTCTTGGCACGCGCTGGTGAATTGGGCGCGGGCGGGGGTGCTGGAATCCTCCGGCAAGCTTGTCGAGGCGGAAGCGGCGATGCGCGCGGCGTTGGCCGGCCAGGCCAGGATGCTGGCCAAGCCCGAGAGCCTGATCCTCAACACCGGCGGGTCGCCGCACAGCGTCTACGAAAGTGGCGTCGACCTCATGGTCATTGACTTGGCGCAGGTGCTGCGCAAACAGGGCCGGCTGGTCGAGGCCGAAACCGAGGCCAGGCGCGCGCTCTTGAGCACGCTCAATCGGCACGGCCGCTATGCGGTCGAGTCCGGCTATGCCGTAGTCGCGCTGGCCCTCGTCATCCGCGAGCAGGGCCGCTATGTTGAAGCGGAAAGGCTCGGCCGCGCCGCGCTCGATATCTATCGCGACAGCGGCATCGAGCCCGGCTCCTTCCGCGAGGCCTCCGCGCGCGCGGTGATCGCGCGCAATCTCGCCAGCCAGGGACGCTGGCAGGAGGCGCGGGCCGAGTACGACGCGACGCGCAAGGGATTGGCCGGGAATCAGCTCGGCCTCGACTTTTTATTCGCCCGCGACACCAATTATGCCTTCACGCTGATGCGTACCGGCGATGCCGCGGCGGCGATCCCGACCTTCCAGGCGGCGGTGACGCGCAATCTGCGCGAGGTCGGCGAGCGCCATTACAACACCGCCGAATCGCGCGGCTTCCTTGGCGTCGCCCTGGCCCAAATCAATCAGAAGGAGCGGGCGCTGGCGGAATTCCAGGCGGCGATGCCGATCCTGCTCTCGCCCTCGCGCCAGTCCGAGGACGAAGAGGAAAGCGGCGCCGCCCGCGACGGGCGGCTGCAGACCATCGTCGAAAATTATATCGGCCTGCTCGCCGATATTCGCGGCACGGCGCTCGAGGCCCAGGCCAAGGTCGATGTCGTCGGCGAAAGCTTCCGCTTGGCCGACGCCGTGCGTGGGCGCGCGGTGCAGCGGGCGCTCGTCGCGTCGGCCGCGCGGGCGGCGGCGGCCGAACCGGCGCTCGCCGATCTGGCGCGGCGCGAGCAGGACGCGCAGAAGCAGATAGCGGCGCTCTACGGCTTGCTTGCCAGTGTGCTCGCCAGCCCGCCCAAGGAACAGGACCCCAAGGCGGTGGCGACCTTGCGCGAGCAGATCGACAGCCTGCGCGGCGCGCGGGCAACGATCCGCCAGGAGATCGAGCGCCGCTTCCCCGATTATGTCAACCTGATCGACCCGCGGCCGGCGACGATCGAGCAGGCGCGGGCGGCATTGCGGCCGGGCGAGGCGCTGATCGCCACCTTGGTCTCGAACGACCGCACCTTTGTCTGGGCGGTGCCTCATCAAGGGACGCCGGCCTTCGGCGCGGTCCCGCTCGGCCAGGGTCAGATCGCCACCATGGTCGCCGACTTGCGCAAGGCGCTCGATCCCAACGCGGCGACGCTCGGCGACATTCCGCCCTACGACGTCGCGCTGGCCAATCGACTCTACGAGGCGCTGCTCAAGCCGGTCGAGACCGGCTGGGCCAACGCCCAAGATCTGTTGGTGGTGCCGCATCGCGCGCTCGGCCAAATTCCATGGTCGGTCTTGGTGACCGAGCCGCACACGCTGGCGGCCGACACCGGCGCGCTGTTCTCGAATTACCAGCGGGTGCCCTTCCTGGCACGCCGGGTGGCGGTGACGCAACTGCCCTCGGTCGCGGCGCTGGCGAGCTTGCGGGCCTTGCCACCCGGCTCGGCGACGCGGCAAAGCTTTATCGGCTTTGCCGATCCCTGGTTCAACGCCGACCAGGCCAAGCAAGGACGATCCGAGGCGGCCGATCCTCGGCCGCTGCAGACGCGTGGCCGCACCCAGACAGCGGGGCTCGCCACGCGCGGGCTGCCGCTCATCCGCCGCAACGCGCCGACCACGCAGACCGTCGACAGCGCCGAGCTCGGCCTATTGCCGCGACTGCCCGACACCGCCGACGAAGTGCGCAGCATCGCGCTGGCGCTCAAGGCCGATCCGATCAAGGACGTGCTGACCGGCGCCGCCGCGAATGAGCGTAACGTCAAGACGATGGATCTGTCCAACCGCCGCATCGTCATGTTCGCGACGCACGGCCTGGTGCCGGGCGACCTTAATGGCCTGACCCAGCCGGCGCTCGCCTTGTCGGCGCCGCAGATCGCCGATGTCGACGGCGACGGACTGCTGACGCTCGACGAAATCCTGGCACTCAAGCTCAACGCCGATTGGGTGGTGCTCTCGGCCTGCAACACCGCGACCGGCGAGGGCGCCGGGGCCGAGGCCGTTTCGGGCCTGGGCCGCGCCTTCTTCTATGCCGGCGCGCGGGCGCTCCTGGTGTCCAACTGGCCGGTCGAGACGAACTCGGCGCGCCTGCTGACGTCCGATCTCTTCCGCCGCCAGGCCGAGGACCCGGCGCTAGCGCGGGCCGAGGCGTTGCGCCGCGCGATGCTCGCCTTGATCGACGGCGAGGGCTATGTCGATCCAGCCAGCGGGCGCGCCGCCTTCAGCCATGCCCATCCAATTTTTTGGGCGCCGTTCAGCCTGGTCGGCGATGGCGGCGGCCGCGCACCGCAAAGCTGATGAGGGTCTGATAACATGCGTCGCGGTAGCTTGGGCATGCTGGCGGTCGGGCTCGGTCTGATGGCAGTGCCTGCCGCCGCCCAGGGCCCGGTCGCCGTTGTCGAGGACATCGCCGGCGCGCCAGCGGGCGTGCGGTTCATGGATTACCTGGCGGTCGGCACGGTGATCCAGCTCGGCTCCAAGGATGTCCTGACGCTCGGCTATATCCGCTCCTGCTGGCGTGAGACGATTACCGGCGGCGCGGTGACGGTGGGGCCGGAACAGAGCATCGTGGCGGGCGGCCGGGTCGACCGAGAAAAGGTCGAATGCGACGGCGGCAAGATGCAGCTCATCGCCGCGCAGGCGGGCAAGAGCGCCGTCATGGTCTTCCGCGCGCCGCTCAAGCCCGGCGCCGCGCCGACGCTGCCGGCGCCGCAGGTCACGCTCTATGGCCTGTCGCCGGTGATCGACCTCAAGGGCGGCGGCAAGGTGGTGTTCGAGCGCCTCGATGAGCCGGGCGAGCGGCAGGAGATTGTTATCGGCGCTGGCCAACTCATGCGGGGCAGCTTCTACGACTTCGCCAAGGCCGACAAGGCGCTGGCCGCGGGCGGCCTCTATCTCGTCTCGGCCGGCGCGAAGCAGGTCGTCGTGAAGATCGATTCCTTTGCCAAGTCGGGCCAGGCGCCGATCATCGGGCGGCTCCTGATACTTTAGCGTCGCCGCCGCCTTCGTCATGCGCCCACTTGATTTTATCGCCGGCGGGCTGATCGCCCTTGGCGTCAGCGCCGCCTTTGCGCTGCCCACCTTCAGCGCCCTCGAGGGCTTGTCCATCGACGCGCTCGTCTGGCTCCGCGACAAGTCGTTCGGTCCGCGCTACGACCCGGCCGCATCGCCCAGCGTGGTGATCGCGCTGGACGAGGAAACCTATCGCACGCCGCCCTTCGCCGACATCCCGAACGCCCTATGGACGCCCCAGATCGCCGCCGTGCTTAACGCGGTGATCGAGGGCGGCGCCAAGGTGGTCGGCCTCGACGTGATCTTCCCGACCTCGCCGGAACGCTTCGTGCGCGACTTCGACCGCGATTTCCTGCTGGCGCTGCGCGATGGCGCCCGCGCCGGCAAGATCGTGCTGGGCAAGGTGCAGCACCAGCGGTTTCCGATCCGTCCCTTTCCGGGCCAGAGTTTCGCGGTCGGGCACCAGCAGAATATCCGCTCGGTCAATGTGTTCCGCGACGACGACGAGGTCATCCGCCGTGTCCCGCTGACCTTCCAGAGCGAGGACGGGCAGGGTGGACTGCGCGCCGAAACCTCGATGGCGCTGGAACTCGCGGCGCGCGCCGCCGGCGCGCGGCCCGAGACGGCAGCCGACGGCGGCATGTCTCTCGCCGGCTATCGCATCGCGGGCTCGGCCAGCAACAACATGGCGTTGAATTTCGAGGGCGGCTCGCGCGACATCCCAACCTATGCGCTGGCCGATCTTTTCGCCTGCGCGGAGCAGGGCCAGGGCGATTACTTCCGCGCGCATTTCGCCGGCAAGGTCGTGCTGCTCGGCGTGGTGCTCGACGTCGAGGACCGCTTGCTCACCTCGAAGCGTTTCGCGACCGGGGCCGAGGGCATGGCATCGGGTCCGCGTTGCGCGCTGCCGCCGATGGAGGGGTTGTTTCATGCCGATTTGGTGCGCGACACCATTCCGGGAGTGTATGTGCATGCGACGGCGGTGAACAATTTGCTGCGCGGCGACGCGCTGCGCGAGCTCGACCGCCTGGCCTACTGGGCGATCGGCGCCGCGTTCAGCCTTGCCGCCGCGGCGGCGGCCGTGCTCCTGGCGCCCAACCTGGCCGGCGCGGCGCTAATCATCGGTGGATTGCTGTGGACCGGGACGGCGACGGCCGCCTTCTATCACGGGCTGGTGCTGCCGCTGCTGGATCCGCTGCTCAGCGCGGCGCTGGCGGTTGCCATCCTGTTCGGCTACCGCTTCACCATCGCCGATCACGACAAGCGGTTGCTGCGCAACAGCTTCGCCCTGTACCTCGCGCCGGCCGTCGTCGACCGCCTGATCGCGGCGGAGCGGCCACCGACGCTGGGCGGCGAAAGCCGCGTGCTGACCGTCCTATTTTCCGACATCGAGGACTTCACGACTTTGTCCGAGGGGCTGACGTCGGCGGCGCTGGTCGCGCTGATGAACGAATATCTCTCGGCGATGACCGATATCGTCGAGACGCATGGCGGCTTCGTCGACAAATATATCGGCGATGCCATCGTCGCGGTGTTCGGCGCGCCGCACGACGACCCGGAGCACGCGGCGAACGGGGTGCGCGCGGCGCTCGCCTGCAAGCGCAGCCTCATGGAGCTCAACCGCGACTCGCCGAGGTTCAGGGGCCGGCCGGTCGCCGCGCGCATCGGCATCAACACCGGCGAGATGCTGGTCGGTAATATCGGCTCGCGCCGCCGCTTCAACTACACGGTGATGGGCGACGCGGTGAACCTCGCTGCGCGGCTCGAGGGCGTGAACAAGGTCTATGGCACGCGCCTGTTGGCGACCGACGCCACGGTGCGGCAGGCGGGGCCGGGCATCGTCTGGCGGGAGATCGACCAGGTACGGGTCAAGGGCCGCGACCGGCCGGTGGCGCTGTTCGAGCCCTTGTCCGATACTGAGAACGCCACGCCGGCCCAGGCCGGGATGGCGGCGAACTACGCCGCTGGCCTCGCGGCGTACCGCGCCCGCCGCTTCGCCGATGCCGCGGCTGAATTCGAAAAGATTCCCGACGATCCGCCGGCGCGCTATTTCGCCGCGCGGTCGCGGCAATTGGCGGTCGTGCCGCTCCCGGCCGATTGGGAGCCGGTCAACACGCTCGAATCAAAATAGCTGGAATCACTCGGCCTTCAGCTTTTCCAGCCCTCCAGCCTGGCCTTGATCTTGTCGAGCGGCCGGCTGGTGGCCATGGATTGGCCGAGGCCGGGGATTAATTGGCCGAGGCCGGGCCTCGGGCTCAATTTCCTGAACGCTTGAGCAAGCGCCGGACTGGCTGGGGGACTTGGATTCGAACCAAGATAAACGGAGTCAGAGTCCGTTGTCCTACCGTTAGACGATCCCCCAGCAGCGGGACCAAGCGGGCGGTCGGACGGGCCGGTCCCAATTTTCGGGCCAGCCGAAGGCGGGGCTATCTAGCACATGGGCACTGGCCTTGTGTAGGCCTGCGAACGGGGCCGTGCGAAGGCGGCCAGGGAGTCGCCGAGACTGGAACTTCGAGCAGGGGCCGAGGCTCCCTTGCGGATCCCATTGGCACGGGCGGCCGAACCGAAAGTGGAGCCCGAAGCGGCATCATCGGCCAAAAGCCGGCGGAGGCAATGGCGCCAGCAGATAGCCAAGCCAAAGAGCGCAGCCGCCCGCGGCGATCAGACCGACGATCCACGGGGTGCGCCGCAGCCAGTCTGGCACGCGCCTGGTTGGGCCGATGTCCGGGAGCGGCTTCGTCCACTGCCAGTGGTAGGCGCCGACCACCATGAGAAATGCCGCAAGCACCCAGTGAAAGAGGGTGGGGATCGATCCGCCGGACCAGCGTTCGCCGGGAAACTGCGTCATGCGGACGGCGTAGCGTGCCACCATAGTCGCAAGATAAAAGCTGCTGAAAGCCAGCAAGCCGCCGCCCAGCCGCCGCCGGGGTGTGGCGAAGAATCCGCGGCCCCGCGTGAAATCGTGACAGATCTTGCCGTAGAGCACGACGACGAAAACTTGAGCGGCAAGTAGCCAGGGGTAGGGCAGCAACCCCGAGTACCAGGCGGACATGGGCGGCAGGAATTCAACGTGCAGAGCGGCGACCGCTGCTTGCCCAACGATCCGCAGGCAGAACAAAAACAAAAGAAACCACAGAAGCGCCGGATAAAGCAGCGGGATCGAACGCGGCCGGTCGGTGTCGACCGATCTCAACGCCATCGTGGAGGCATCCTCAAGCGGCGGCGAACATCGCGTTGTAATGGCGGTACCAGTCGCTCTGGAATCGTTCGGCCGGATCATATTTGCGCTTAAGCCGCAGGAACTCGGCGAATTGCGGATAGCAGGCCGTGACCTGGTCGCGGGTCGCCCAACGGTGATAGGTGAGATAGTAGCCGCCGCCAAAGCGAAGGCCGCGGTCGATCAGGCGACGAAAATCCACCGCAGCCTTGTCGAGACCCGCCGGCGAATGCGCCACATGAAGGTTGAAGATGACGCAGGCGAAGCGGTCTCTTGCCCAGGGAAGGAAGCTCTCTTCGTCGCGTTCAATCAGACGGATCGTGCCGTAAATCACGTTGACGTCGTTGTCGCGGAAGTCGCGGGCCACTTGAGCCATGAAGCCGACGAGCGAGGATCTGGGTACGTAGATTTCGCTGATCATCTCGCTCGCCGGTTCGCGTGCGCCAAGCTGCCGATCCAGGTCGCGGTGGTAGTCGTCGATATACGTGCTGAGCTGATGCGTGTCGGACCAATAGAGTTGACCCGAGGTCGAAAGGTAGTAGCCGGCGTAGACATCGAACGCGCGTTTTTTATCGACATGTCCCAGGTACAGTAGCCGGCGCCAATCGTCCTCCGATAACTCCTTCTGGGTTTCGGATATCGGAACCTGCGGGTCGACCGGCCGGTAGCAGGAAAATACGCCGCGCCGCAGAAAGCCGTCCGAGTCCATATCGGTCGAATACTGAAAATCGCCGTATCGATAACCGGCGGCGATGCGTTCCTCGATGCCGCTGGGCAGCGCATCGAGGTCGATAACTTCGACCACCCGTTCCAGCTTGATGCGAGGGATGAGCCGCAAGGTTATCGTGGCGATGGCGCCGAACAGACCATAACCGCCGATCGCAAGCCGGAAAAGCTCGGCATTCTCCTGCCGGCTGCAGCGACGCAAGGCGCCGTCCGCGCCGATCAGCGTAAATGCCTCGACGTCGGCGATGATTGGCTTCATCGCCAATCCGCGACCGTGGACGTTGGCCGAGAGCGCCCCGCCGAGCGTCAGACGATCGGCGCCGGTCTGCTTTTGTGCAATTCCCCACTGACGCGGGCGGTTCCTCTGTTCGCGAAGCAAGTGATCAATCACGGCTGGCCAATCGATGCCCGCCTCGACCTCGATCGAGCCCTTTTCGGCGTCGAACCCGAGCACCCGGTTCAGCGCGCGCGTATCAATAAGATCGCCATCTGTGGCAAATTGCTGGCCGCCCATCGCATGGCGTCCGCCAGCGATCGCAATCGGCCGGTCTGCTGTCGCAGCGTCGCGCACCAGCGCCTGAAGCGAGGCGATCGACTGCGGGCGGTGTAGCTGGCGCACATAGGTGCGATTGAGCTGGGCGTGAATGTCATTGACCCAGGCGCCCGACGCATCGGTCGCCTCGCGCGCGCAGCCCGAAGCCAATAGCAGGGACGGCGGCAACGACGCGGTCAGATTCAGAAAGCGACGACGAGTCAGCATACTGAGCTCCTCGGATTGGCGACCGGCGCCACCAATCGCCGAGCGCTCGCGAACACCAGGAACAGGGCCACGCCCTCGACCAGGTGATAGAGGGCGTTGTGGTTGAAATAAACCGGATGAACCCCCAGCCCCGCCTGCTGAATCGCCGAGCCTACGAAGACCAGTACCAGGCCGGCAATTCCTGCGAGCCTCACCCGATCGGAGGCCCGCGCGTGGGAAATGAGAAAGGCCAGCAGCAGAAAGAGAGCGGCGGCGGCGTAGTTGACAATCGCAATCAGGAAGCTCTCGGCGATCGACAGGACGATGATGACGTATCCACCGAACGCGACGCCGGCGGTGAGCGCGATGCGCCGTGCGTATGGCGGTGGCAGCAGAATTCGCGCGCCGAGGACCCAAGCGGCGAGGGCTGCGGCGCCGATAGCAATTAGCGTCGCCGGCCAGAGGAGCCGTTGCCCGATTGACCCCGGGTCAGTGAAGAAACCATGCACGGTGCCTCCGAACAACGCCGCGAGGCCGAGCGATCCGAAAAGACCGGCGAACCACGGTCTGATCTCCGGGGCATCGCTCCGGCGACGCCACAGCAATATCGCGAACGTGCCGCATTCAAGCGCGAGCCCGTAATCGGTAAGGGCGACATCGGGTTCGGTAAGCATCGCTGTGCGTCGATAACGGTGAATGGCCCAGCAACCGATCGACCGTCTGCTTCCATCGCCGGCGGCTGCCGACGAGAATTCGACGGCTCCAACCACATTATAGCAGTTTGATATCGGGTCCGCCGACATCTGGCGAGCGGCCGCCGTGGCGTTACGGGTATTTCCGGTACTGACCTCTGGGGCTCGCTCGGTCGGCCGACGCGACGGGATTTTCGTGCCTTCCGGCCGGCGCCGCCCGAGGCGTTCCTGCCAATCCGCCATCCTGCCATCCAGCAACCCGTCGCCAGCGGCCGTGATCTTGGCTACACTCAAACCAAGACAGCAAAAC
>CAZLYV010000085.1:2574-9938 GCA_964563665.1 uncultured Acetobacteraceae bacterium | reverse complement strand
GCCGGCGCCCCACCAATAGATGCAGGAGAACAGGAACAGCCAGACCACGTCGACGAAGTGCCAGTACCACGCCGCCGCCTCGAAGCCGAAATGGCGCTCGGGCGTGAAGTGGCCCTTGAGCGCGCGGCCGAGGCAGACGCTGAGAAAGATCGTGCCGATGATGACGTGGAAGCCGTGGAATCCGGTCGCCATGAAGAAGGTCGAGGGATAAACCCCGTCACGGAACGCGAAGGCCGCGTGGCTGTACTCGTAGGCCTGGATCGCGGTGAACGAGATCCCCAGCGCCACGGTAAGCGCCAGGCCGTAGATCAGATGCGGTCGATTCTGCTCGACGAGCGCGTGGTGCGCCCAGGTCACCGTGGCGCCCGAGGTGAGGAGGATCAGCGTGTTGAGGAACGGCAGATCCCACGGATCGAAGGTTTGCACGCCCTTGGGCGGCCACACGCCGCCGAGCGTCTCGTTGGGGAACAGCGCGAAGTGAAAATACGCCCAGAAGAAGGCGAGGAAGAACATCACCTCGGAGCTGATGAACAGGAACATGCCATAGCGCAGGCCAAGCCGGACCACCGCCGAATGCAGCCCCGGCGTGCGCGATTCCCGGATCACGTCTCGCCACCAGCCGGCCATGGTGAACAGCACCAGCACGACGCCGATCAGAATCTTCCAGACGCCCAGAGCCTTGAGCGTCGGCTCGAGGCTCGAACCGAACATATCGGGATGCATGAACGACAGCGCGCCCACCGCCAGCACGAACGCCGCGATCGCGCCGACGATCGGCCAGCCGCTCGGCTCCACAAGATGATAGGGCTGCTTGATTCCGCTTCCCCTGACTTCTGCCATCGTCCTCTACTCCGTTCGCGAATTCGCCGGGCGCGCGCTCAAATCGCGCGCAAGTCCGCTTGACGTGCTTAATCGCCTCAGTTGACCGGTCGGCCGCCCACGAGCGGCGCCGCGCTGGTCTTGATCTGGCTGTCCTCGTCCCCCTTGGCGCGGAAGAACGTGTAGGACAGCGTGATCGTATCGACGCCCCGCATCGCCGGATCCTTGGCGATCTCGGGATCGATGAAGAACGAGACGCCCATTTCCACGCTCTCCTTCGGCCCCAGGCGCTGCTCGGTGAAGCAGAAGCAGGCGATCTTCTGGAAATAGCGGCCAGCGGTGGCTGGAACCACATTGAAGGTGGCGCTGGCTGTCACCGGGTAATCGGCGCGATTGATCGCGCGATAGAAAACCAGTTGCTGTCCGCCCACCTTGACCTTCACGGTCCGCGTCAGCGGCGCGAAATCCCACGGCAGGTTGGCGCCGCCGATATTGGCATCGAAGCGCACCGCCATTATCCGCTCGCCGATTTCGGCTGGCGCGTGCTGGGCGCGCTGCGTGGTGCCGCCGAACCCGGTCACCTGGCAGAACAGGCGGTAGAGCGGCGCCGAGGCGAAAGCGAGCGCGCCCATGCCGACGACCACGCCGGCGACCGAAAGCGCCACGCGTAAATTGGCGCGCGCGGTCGCCCGACCGGCCAGCGGCGATGCCGGGTCGGTCATCTCAGTGCCCTCCCATCCGCAGGATGGTGATGACGAAGAACAACACCGAGAGCCCGGCGACGACGAGGCCAATCGCCCAGTTCTTGCCGCGCTGCCGGCGGCGAAATTCGGCGCCGGAGAGATTGCCGCCCATCGCGACGCCACTCACGCTGACGCTCCCGGCACCCGATCGAGGATCAGGAGCGCGAAGAGCAGGAAGAGATAGACGATCGAGTAGCCAAACAGGCGCTTCGCCGCGCCGTCGCCGACATCGCGCCAGACGCCAAGCGCGCCGGCAACGAACAGCAGGCCGAGCACGCTGGCGCCCACGGCATAGACCGGTCCGGCGATGCCGAGCGCCCAGGGCACCAGCGAGAGCGGGCCGAGCGCCAGCGAATAGAGCATGATCTGCCGCTTGGTTTCGACGGCGCCCGCCACCACCGGCAGCATCGGCACGCCCGCCTTGGCGTAGTCGCCCGAACGGAACAGCGACAGCGCCCAGAAATGCGGCGGCGTCCACATGAAGATGATCGCGAACAGGGAGAGGGAAGCCGGCGAAATATCGCCGGTCGCCGCGGCCCAGCCGATCATCGGCGGAAAAGCCCCGGCGGCGCCGCCGATCACGATGTTATACGGCGTGCGGCGTTTGAGCCAGATCGTGTAGACGAAGACGTAGAAGGCGATCGACAGCGCGAGCAGCGCGGCCGTCACCAGATTGACCGCCAGCGCCATCACCACCACCGCGACGATCGCCAGCACGACCCCGAATCCCAGCGCCTCCGCGGGATCCATCCGGCCGGCTGGAATCGGACGCTCGCAGGTCCGCGCCATCAGGCGATCGATGTCGCGGTCGTACCACATGTTGATCGCTCCGGCGGCGCCGGCGCCCACGGCGATGCAGAGCATCGCGACCGCCGCCAGCACGGGGTGTATCGCGCCGGGCGCGACGATGTATCCGGCAAGCGCGGTGAACACGACAAGGCTCATCACCCGCGGCTTGAGAAGGGCCATGAAGTCGGCGATGCTGGCGACGCCGGCGTCCGACGGCACGCCTGCGATCCTGGCTTCCGCGCTGCGCTTCGACAACGACTCCTCCATCATCAAAATTCGCACCAGCTCAGTGCTGCGCCTCGGCGGCGATCAGCGGCAGCTCGTCGTAGGTGTGGTGGGGCGGCGGCGAGGAATGCATCCACTCGAGCGTCGTGGCGCCCTCGCCCCACGGGTTGGCCGCCGCCTTGCGGCCGGCGGCAAGCGCCCACGCCACCATCGCGAGGAAAAACATCGAGGACGCAAACGAGATGTAAGCGCCGATCGACGACACCCAGTTCCAGCCGGCGAACGCATCGGGATAGTCGGGGATGCGCCGCGGCATTCCGGCGAGCCCCAGGAAGTGCTGCGGGAAGAACGTCAGGTTGACGCCGATGAAGGTCGTCCAGAAGTGCAGCTTGCCCGCCCACTCCGGAATCTCGCGGCCCGACATCTTTCCAAACCAGTAGTAGAAGCCGCAGAAAATGCCGAACACCGCGCCGAGGCTGAGTACGTAGTGGAAATGCGCGACCACGTAATAAGTGTTGTGGAGCGCGTTATCGAGCCCGGCATTGGCCAGCACCACGCCGGTGACGCCGCCGATGGTGAACAGGAAGATGAACCCGACCGCCCACAGCATCGGTACGCGAAACTCGATCGATCCGCCCCACATGGTGGCGATCCACGAGAAGATCTTGATTCCCGTCGGCACCGCGATCGCCATCGTCGCCAGCATGAAGTAGGCGCGCGTATCGACGGCGAGACCCACGGTGTACATGTGGTGCGCCCAGACGACGAAACCGACGACGCCGATCGCCACCATCGCGTAGGCCATGCCGAGGTAGCCGAACACCGGCTTGCGCGCGAAGGTCGCCACCACCTGGCTGATGATGCCGAACGCCGGCAGGATCATGATGTAGACCTCCGGGTGGCCAAAGAACCAGAACAGGTGGAGAAAGAGAATCGGGTCGCCACCGGCCGACGGTTCGAAGAACGTTGTTCCGAAATTGCGATCGGTCAGCAACATGGTGATCGCGCCAGCGAGAACCGGGATCGCGAGCACCAGCAGGAATGCCGTCACCAGCAGCGCCCAGATGAACAGGGGCATGCGATGCAACGTCATGCCGGGCGCCCGCATGTTGAAGATCGTGGTGATGAAGTTGATCGCGCCCAGGATCGACGAGGCGCCGGCGAGGTGCAGCGACAGAATCGCCATGTCGACCGACACGCCGCTGTGGAAACTTATGCCGGAGAGCGGCGGATAGATGGTCCACCCCACCCCGGCGCCGCCGCCGAGAAACGCCGAGCCCAACAGCAGCAGCAAGGCCGGCGGCAGCAGCCAGAAGCTGATGTTGTTCATGCGCGGAAACGCCATATCGGGCGCGCCGATCATTAGCGGGATGAACCAGTTGCCAAACCCGCCGATGAGAGCCGGCATGACGACGAAGAACACCATGATCAGGCCGTGGGCGGTGATGATCACGTTCCAGTCGTGCCCGTCGGCGACCCATTGCAGTCCCGGCGTCTGCAGTTCGAACCGCATGATCACCGACATGACGCCACCGATGACGCCGCCGATCATCGCGAACAGCAAGTACATCGTCCCGATGTCCTTGTGGTTCGTCGAGTACACCCAACGACGCCAGCTATACGGCCGGTGGCCGTGGTCCTCGTGGTGCTCGGCGTGCTCGGCGTGGGTTGCGCGAAGGCTCATGGCTGTCACCTAATTTAACGGTCGAATTCGTCTGCCGATTCCAAAGATCGGCGCGTCGCAAAGATCGCTTCCTGTCGCGGGCTCCATCGGCGTCTCAGTGCGACGAGGCCACCGCCAGGGCCACGGGCGCCGCCGGCATCCCGGTCGCGCGCGCGAACTTCTTCTTCGCCTCGGCCGTCCAGCGCTCGAAATCGGCCTTCGGCATCGCCTCGACCGCGATCGGCATGTAGCCGTGATTGGTGCCGCAGATCTGGTTGCACTGGCCGTAATAGACGCCGGGCTTGTCGATCCTAACCCAGGTCTCGTTGATGCGGCCTGGCATCGCGTAGATCTGCACGCCTAGCGCCGGAACCAGCCAGGAATGAATCACATCGTTTCCGGTGACCAGTACGCGCACCTCGGTTCCAACCGGCAGCACGATCCGGTTGTCGACCTCGAGCAACCGATGCTGCCCCGGCTTGAGGTCCTCGGCCTGGATGATGTTGCTGTCGAATTTGAGGTCGCCGTTGTCCGGATATTCGTAGGACCAGTACCATTGGTGACCGACGACCTTGACCGTCATCTCCGCTTTCGGCGCCCGATCGGTGAAGTACAGCAGCTTGAACGACGGGATGGCGAAGATGACCAGGATCAGGATCGGGACCGCCGTCCACAGCACTTCGAGCACCGTGTGGTGCGCGGTGCGTGACGGGGTCGGATGGCGCGAGGCGCGGAAGCGGATCATGGTGTAGAGCAGCAGGCCCATCACGAACAGCGTGACGATCGTGATGATCACCAGCAGCAATTGGTGGAGCGACTGCATATGCTCTTGCACCGGCGATGCGGCCTCCTGGAATCCGAGCTGCCACGGCTCGGGTACCGCGGCTCGCGCGGCATCGCCGCCGGCGAGCGCAAGAAGGCCGCAAAGAATTGCCAGGGCCGCCCATCTGACGGCGTGACTGATCGATCGCATGGTTAGAAGCTGCATTTTTCGTCCGTCTCGTTCGTTCACGAAATCACGGGCTCGGAACCTCGAAGGCGTGGTGGCCCCGCCGGCTTCACCCTTCGTGGCGGAAAAGCGCAACTTAAGCCCGCGGCTGCGCCGCGGACCCGCCGACGGAGTTCCAATCCGGGGGCCAAGTTACACCACGCCCGCGCTGCTTCTCAACTCGTTCGCTTCGGCCCGCTTGCGCGGCATTTTGCCGCTTGCGTCAAGACCTTGTGCCGGCGGTCGGACAGCTCGCCAGCTCGCCAGCGAGCGCGCCACGACACATAATGGTGGCGATTCTTATTTGCCGCACGTACCTACCCCGGCAGAATGCGACGAGCGCCGGCGTCGATTGTGCGACGTTATGCCGCAAGCCAATCCACGCCGATGGTCCGCGACGTCTTTTGCGCGCCGGCGGACCGCCGTTCGGGCGCGCCCGCATGACGATCGGACAGGGCGGTCGATGTTGGCGGTCGCGAATCCAAAGAGTGCCAGATGGCGTTGAAACCTTTTTCGCGGCAAAAAAATTTCACCATCGATTTGTCACGCCGCACGCTGCTTGCAAGTGGAGCAAGACTGGCGAGCGTGGCGTTGTCTGCTCCATTCATCGCTTCGTGCGCCGGCGTCGGGTCCTCCTTCGCGCAAGATCCGTTCACGCTTGGCGTCGCCTCGGGCGACCCATTGCCTGACGGCGTCGTACTGTGGACGCGGCTGGCGCCGGAGCCGCTTGCCGGGGGCGGAATGCCGGCTGAGCCGGTCCCGGTCGTCTGGGAAATCGCCGCAGACGAAGGGTTTCGGCGCATCATCCAACGCGGGATAGCGATCGCCGTGCCCGAGTGGGCGCATGCGGTTCATGTCGACGTCCGCGGCCTCGCGCCCGGGCACTGGTACTGGTACCGCTTCCACGCCAATGGCGTGACGAGCCCTATCGGCCGCACGCGGACGGCGCCAATGGCGGACGCGGCGGTCGACCGCCTTCGCTTCGCTTTCGCTTCGTGCCAGCATTACGAGCAGGGCTACTACGGCGCGTATCGCCACATGGCGCGCGAGGACATCGACCTCGTCTTCCACCTCGGCGACTACATCTACGAGGAGTCGTGGGGTCGAAACCATGTGCGTAAGCACGACGGGCCGGAGCCGACCGATCTTGCGGGTTATCGCAACCGCTACGCCCGCTACAAGACCGATCCCGATCTGCAGGCCGCCCATGCCGCGTTCCCGTGGGCGATGATCTGGGACGACCACGAGGTCGATAACGATTATGCCGGCCTGGTGTCGGAGAATCTCGATCCGCCGGAGGTGTTTCGCGCTCGCCGCGCGGCCGCTTACAAGGCCTATCTGGAGCACCTGCCGTTGCGTCTCACGGGTGTATTCCAGGGTGAAGGGGTACGTATCTACCGCCGGCTTGCATTCGGAAATTTGGCCGCGTTCTGCCTGCTCGACGATCGTCAGTACCGCGACCCGCAGCCGTGCCCGCCGCCGGGTTATGGCGGCTCCAACTTCGTCGAGGACTGCGCCGAGCGGCCCGACCCGCGCCGAACGATCCTGGGAGCGCCGCAGGAGCGCTGGCTGCTCGACGGACTTGGGCGCTCGCGTGCCCGCTGGAACGTAATCGCGCAGCAAACGCCGATGGCCCAGCGCGACACCAAGCCCGGGCCGGGTCAACGCTTGTGGACCGACGGTTGGGATGGTTATCCGGCGGCGCGTCGCCGTATCCTTGATTTTCTCACCGCCCGCCGGGATTTGAACCCGGTGGTCATCGGCGGCGACGTCCATGCCTACTGGGTTAGCGACCTCAAGCCCGACTTCGACGATCCGCGCTCGCCGGTGGTGGCGAGCGAATTCGCCGGCACCTCGATCACGTCGCAGTCGGGCTCGTATGAGCGCGCGAGCGCGGCGCTTCCCGACAACCCGCATGTGCGCTTCTTCGACAATCGCCAGCGCGGTTACGTGCGGGTCGAACTCACCCAGGCGCGGGCGCGCGTCGACCTGCGCGCGGTCGATAGCGTCGCCTCGCGCGAGGTCGGCATCGCCAATTTACGCAGCTTCGTCGTCGAACCCGGCCGCCCGGGCGCGCTCGTCGCTTAAGCCGATCCGAGGGGTCACAGATCGGCACCGGCCTTAGAGCCTGTCTCGA
>CAZLYV010000085.1:0-2474 GCA_964563665.1 uncultured Acetobacteraceae bacterium | reverse complement strand
AATGGGCCCACCAATGAGCGAACTCGCCCGGACCGACGAGCTGTTCTTTACCCAGGCCGGGCTTGATCGCCGACGCCTCGAGCGCCAGGTCGACGAGGCACTTTCGGGCGCCGACGATGGCGAGCTGTTTCTCGAATATCGGCAGTCGGAGAGCGTCTCGTTCGACGATGGCCGACTGAAGAGCGCAAGCTTCGACACCACGCAAGGGTTCGGGCTCCGTACAGTCGCCGGCGAGGCTGCGGGTTACGCCCATGCGACCGAACTTTCGCACGCGGCGATCGCCCGCGCGGCGACGACGGTCGCCGCGATCAAGACCGGGCGGTCGGGCAGCGGCGCCGAAACGCCGCCGGGCACCAACCGTCACCTTTATACCGACGAGAGCCCGCTCGGCCTGATGCCGTTCGAGGACAAGGTGCGGCTGCTCGCCGAGATCGACGCCTACGCGCGCGGCCGCGATCCGAGGGTGCGTCAGGTGATGGTCTCGCTCGCCGGAGAATGGCAAGCGGTGCAGATCGTTCGGGCGGGCGGCATTCGGCTCGCCGACATCCGGCCGCTGGTTCGGCTCAATGTATCGATCGTCGTCGGCGAGGGCGACCGCCAGGAGACCGGCACCAGCGGCAGCGGCGGCCGGCACGCTTATGCCCGTATCGTCGCGCCGGCGCACTGGCGTATGGAAGCCGACGAAGCGCTGCGCCAGGCGCTCGTCAACCTCGGCTCGGTGCCGGCGCCTGCCGGCGAGATGCCGGTGGTGCTCGGTCCCGGTTGGCCCGGCATTCTGTTGCACGAGGCGATCGGTCATGGACTCGAGGGCGATTTCAACCGCCGCAAGACATCGGCCTTCGCCGGCCTGATGGGCGAACGCGTCGCGGCGCCGGGCGTCACCGTGGTCGACGACGGAACGATCGCCGATCGCCGCGGATCGCTGACCATCGACGACGAAGGCACGCCCTCGGAGCGCACGGTCCTGATCGAAGACGGCCGCCTGGTCGGCTACATCCAGGATCGCCAGAACGCACGGCTCATGGGCATGAAGCCGACCGGCAACGGCCGGCGCGAGAGTTTTGCCCACCACCCGATGCCGCGCATGACGAATACCTACATGCTCGCCGGTCCCCACGCGCCCGAGGAAATCATTCGCTCGGTCAAGCGCGGCCTGTATGCGGTGAATTTCGGCGGCGGTCAGGTCGACATCACGTCGGGCAAGTTCGTGTTCTCGGCCTCCGAGGCGTATCTGATCGAGGACGGCAAGGTCGGCCCTGCGGTGAAGGGCGCGACGCTGATCGGCAACGGCCCCGATGCGCTCACCCGGGTCAAGATGGTCGGCGCCGACATGCGGCTCGATCCCGGGATCGGCACCTGCGGCAAGGACGGCCAGGGCGTACCGGTGGGCGTCGGCCAGCCGACGTTGCTGATCGACCACCTCACCGTCGGCGGCACCGCGGCGTAGGCGCATTCACGCCGGAATCTTTTGCCATGACTTTGTCGTAGGGCGAACGGGTCCAGCGTCGTGCCTCGACACGTTCAACTTAAGGCGTGTCAGCCAAGGTGACGGGCGCGCTTGCTTGCGCGCGGCCGTCCATCGCAAGATCGCGCTCGCTCGACTTTGGCGCCGAGCGGCAATTCGGGTTGTCGCGCCGTTTCATTACTGACGGATTCTCATGGACATCGTCACTTTCTTCGAGGCGATTCTGCTCGGGATCGTCGAGGGCCTCACCGAGTTCCTCCCCGTCTCCTCGACCGGGCATCTGATTTTGGTCGGCGACCTCTTGGGCTTCGAGGGTCCCCCGGGCAAGGCGTTCGAGATCGTCATCCAACTCGGCGCCATCCTTGCCGTGTGCTGGGCGTATCGGGTCCGGCTGACCCGCGTGGCGCTCAGCATCTTTGTCGAGCCGGCCAGTTTTCGCTTCACCCGCAACCTGTTGCTGGCCTTCCTGCCGGCGATGGTGATCGGCGCCTTCGCCTACAAGATCATCAAGTCCCTGCTGTTCAGCCCTTGGGTCGTTTCGGTCACGTTGATTCTCGGCGGCATCGCGATCATCCTGATCGAGCGCAATCTTCCCGCTATCCGCCACAAGACGATCGAGGAATTCGGTCCGGGTCTGGCGATCAAGATCGGCTTTGCCCAGGTCGTCTCGATGGTTCCCGGCGTGTCGCGCGCCGGCGCCACGATCATGGGCGCGATGCTGATGGGCGTCGATCGCCGTGCGGCGACCGAGTTCTCGTTCTTTCTCGCCATCCCGACGATGTTTGCCGCCACCGTCTACGACATCTACAAGAACTGGAGCGGGCTTAGCACCGAGGGCGGACTCGTGATCGCCGCCGGCTTTATCGTCGCCTTCCTGGCGGCGCTGGTGGTGGTGCGCCGGCTGATCGACTTCATCAGCCGCCACGGGTTCGTTCCGTTCGCCTGGTATCGCATCGCCGTCGGCGTCGTGATGCTCGTTCTTCTTTCGTTAAGGTGAGACTCGGGCAAA
>CAZLYV010000084.1:2971-9948 GCA_964563665.1 uncultured Acetobacteraceae bacterium | reverse complement strand
GAAATACGACAATCAAGCGAATCTTCGCCGCTTTTGATCTGAATCAATGAAGAAATCGTGGCGCCGTTTAAAAAGAAAACAGGCTGAGCGATTGCCAGCCTGTCTCCATGTGGACCTTAGCCCCGCCGACGTAATGTCGGTGGGGCTATTTTTGTTGCGCACGTCTCAGCGTGGGGTCACCCGCCACGATCCGTCGGGCTGACGGCAGGCGATCCCCTCATAAACGTATCCCGTCGTTTCGCCACGCCCGGTCACCGGGCGGCAATCCGGGGCCGTCACAACCGCCGGGGGCGGAGCATAATAAACCGGCGGCTGGTAGTAGACCGCCGGCGGCGCATAGTACGGGGAGTAATACGCCGGTGGTCCATAAAACAGCGGCACGTTCAGGCCGAAAACAAAGGCGCTCCGCGAATGGGCCGCCGCATCAGACGGCGCGACAAGCATCAGGAACAAAGCCGTCCCGAGACCAATGATGACGCGCATGACGCACCTTCCCTTCGAACTTTGATTATGCCACCACGGCGATCCTCGGTCCAACGAATGAACCATTGTGCTACTCAGCCGGGCATATAAGCGTTGCCTGAACCTGGGGCAAGATCGCGCCATCATACCATTTGCCCGTGCACTGGCTTGAGAACTGGCTGACCTTGGCATTGCGCCGTAAAGCCGCTGCCTGGTACGGGGGTATGATCTGATCGCGGGCTCCCTCGACGGACTGTAGTCGGCCCAATAGTTGGCGAAACGCGTCCACCGACCGCTCATCGTTTGTATCGACGTTGGCGCGCCGCCGTTCGAGCTCGGCCGCCAGGTTTTTTGCCTCCGAGTCGCGCGCGTCGTATTGGTTCTTTACCTGCCGGTACTCGGATTCGGTCCGCGCGATCTCCCGTTCGAGACACAGGCAGGCGGCGGAGATTTCGGCCGGGGCAAGCAGCACCTGCTGCGGGGTCTGTGCGGCTGCAAGCGGGACAGCCAACAACCAAGCGCTTAGCATACACACGCCAAAAACGGCGATGGCTTGATGCTTATTCCCCTTACGCGGGTTCGCCATTACTTCAGTTTCACATCTGTAACAGATTGAATCATCTGGGTTATTCATGATCACGACGACCTCTCCGGCGGCCTCTCCGGCGACATCGGGCGCGCTCGATGCCCGAAAACCATGGAAATGTATGAACTTAGCGCCGATTTGATTTTATTTTACGTAACGATTGTGAAACCATTTGGGCGTACTTATCCACAGATTGGCGATCTTGGAACCCCCGATCCCGGTCCGCACGGCATGGCGCTTCTTCCTTCCGCTTCACTCGACAAGACCGCACCAAGCGATACCACGCACCGTTCGGAACTCGATCGCGCTGCGATCGAGCGGCGCGTCTTCGATCGGGTTTCGACCGCGCTGCCGGCACGGGTGTTTTGCGGCGTCAAAGCCGCCGATTGCACGGTGACCAATCTTTCCGCCGGCGGGGCGCAGCTTCGCGGATCGCCGGCATTCGATATCGCTGCCATCGTCACGATAAAGTTCGAGCGTTTCGGTTCGTTCCACGCCCGCGTGGTCTGGCGCCGCAACGAACGAATTGGCATCAAATTTCTCGAAGATTCGCGCAGCGTCGTCCAGCGGTTCGCGGCGCTGCTTTAACTCCAGCCCGGTTCCTGCCGGGGCCGTCTCTTAAATCGTAATGCGGAGTACGCCGCGGCGCGCCGAAACGGCCGCGATCGGTTTACGTCTCTTGTTCCGCGGCCTTGGCCTTCAACGCCATACTCGCTTCTTCAACTTTGGCGTATCGCTCGCGCGCGTAGGCGATGAACGCCGTCTCGTCGGCGATCGTGCGATCCGCCGGCACGACCAGCGGGCCGTGATCCCCCGACGCAAGCGCCCAGACCGTGGCGCGCTGCCCGACGGCGATCGGTTCGGCCGTCGATCCGATCACCTGCCAGGCGACGACAGGCAGCCGCTCGAGGCGAATCCCCTCATCCGCCGTTTCATCGACCCAGGCATTTACGATATGCCAGCCAGGCTGCGCCGTGACCGGCGACCAGACGACGGCGTGTTCGAGCGACGGGGTCTGGTGATAATGTCCGTCAACATCGACGATCACCCAATGATCATCGCGCGGCGAGATCCGTCGCACCTGCTCGGCCGGGAGATAACCGATTCCGGGGGAATAAAACAGCATCGGCGTTCCATATCGCTGGGATCAATACTTGGCGTAGGGCGAAATGCAATCCAGATCGGGCGGCGTTTCGCTGCATAAGTTACCGCTATTAGCAGACGAAGAACGCCCCCGGTCAAGTGAGCGCCCGAGTTCAGCCATAGGACAGTGAAAAATAGCGCGGCTCAATCGCACCGATAGAGAAGTCGCGGCGGCCGATATTCGCTGCCTGGCAGATTCTGGACGAAAGTGGCGGTGCGTGGGGCGCAATGCGCGGCGGCGACCCGGTCGGCGTTCGCCCACGGCGCATCGTCGATCAGCACGGCATTTGCATCGCCGCGAACGATCGGCGAACACGCGCCGGGCCCAAGCGCCGCGAAAATCGTCGCCAGCACGATCATGGCGCGAAACACCTTCGCGTGGCGCGCCGCTCCGGGCGGCATGACGTAGATTCGGTTCATTGGCGAAGGAACTCGATGTTGAGCCTGCGCTCGAGGAGTTCGTCCACGAAGCGCCGGTAGATTAAGCGGTAACCGCCGTCGGTCAAGCTTCTTACGTATATCTGGCGCTCGTCTTGGCCCATCAAGTTCGACGATCGCGATCTTGAACGCTCGTATTCTTGTCTGCGGCAACCAGCGCCTCGATCGCGGTCTCGATTTCGGAGTCGGTGATCAGGTCGAGCCGCGGCTTGACGATGACGGTGACCGAGGATCCGATGGGCTTGACGCGCTCGGGCGGTACCCGCTCGCTGAACAGCACGATCACCGGACAGCCGACCGCGCTCAAGATATGCATTGGGCCGGTGTCATTGCCGATGGCCAGCGTCGCATGCCGCCCGAGGAATGCGAGCATTTCGATGGTGCTCTTGCCGCAGTAATCGATCGCACCCGGGATCACGTCGACGATTTCCGCCACGCGGTCGCGATCGGCCGCGGTGCCGACAAGAACCGGGGTAATCCCACATGACAGAAGCCGCCGCGCGGCGGCGGCGAATACGCGGAGCGGCGCGCGCTTTTCGATCCATCGCGGCGAGGAACCCGGAACAAGCACGGCGAACCGCTGCGCCGGAGGGGAACCTTGCATGTTCGCGCCAAACCAGGAGAGATCGGGCGGCGGAACGGTGGCGATACCGGCACGCGCAAGCTGGTCGGCAAACTTGGCCAATATATGTCGATGGTCGTCCGGCGGATCGGGGACGTAGTGAGAGCAGCCGGGAATGACGCCGCTCCATTCGAGGCGGCGCCCGAGCGACAACGCGCGATAGAGAATCCGCGTGCGGGTCTTGCGCTGCAAATCATAGACCCGCGTCGGTCGCAGCGCGCGAAGCCGGATCACCAGCCGAAGCCATTCGAGAGGCTGCCACGGCTTGGCGCGTCGATCGATGATGATGTCGTCGAAATAGCCGCTCTTGCCGGCAAGCTCGGCGTACGGCGCGGTCGTCAGCAAATGGATGCGCGCATCGCGATGATGATCGCGAATGGCCGCAAACGGCCCGAAGCAAATGACGAAGTCGCCGAGCGCGCCGAGCTTGATGACGAGGATGGCCTTCATGTCGACGCGTCGGCACCCGCCGACCTTGCATGGCTCCCCTGCCCCGCGGCGGCCCGTTCGCGCAGGATTTCCCTATAGAGGTCGAGGAAGCCACGAACGGCGACGTCCCTGGTGAATTTTGCAAGATATTCGTGGCGTCCCGCCTCGGCGAGTTTCCGACGCAAACTTGCGTCCGCAAGGCTCGCGCTGATCGCCGCCGCCAGCCCCTCGACGTCGTCGATTTCGCACAGCAGGCCGGTTTCGCCGTGCCGGATATAACTGCGTGGTCCCTGGCTTGCCGCGGCGACGACCGGCGTGCCGAGGGCCCACGCCTCGAGAATGACGATTCCGAAAGGCTCGAAGCGCGAGGGCAGTACGAAGAGATCGGCCGTCTTGAGCAGCGCCGCGCGGTCCTCCCGCCAACCCAGCAGCTTGATCCTGTCGCCCAGATTCCGGTCGTGGATCATGGCCTCGAGCTCGCCACGCAACGGCCCCTCGCCGGCGATCCACAGATCGACCCCAGGCAGCCGCGTCATCGCCGCGATAAGCACGTCGAGGCCCTTGCGCGGATGCAGCCGGGCAAGCGTCAGCAGGAGCGGCCGATCGATCGACGCGCCGAATGTTTCGCGGCTGACCGGCGGCGCGTCGGCAATGTCGCTGAATTGGTGGATGAGCCGCACTTGCTTGCGCGCCACGCCGCCGGCCACGATGTGGCGCACGATGTCCTCGGAGATGCTGACGAAGTAGTCGCAATGGCGGAACCGTTTGAGGTCATGGTAACCGCCGAACCAGCCGACCACGGGGAGGCCCGGAAATTTCGCGAATTCGGCGGCGCGGCCCATCCAGGCCTGGACGATGTCGGGCCTAAACGCGCGAACGAGCTTGCCAAGCGCGATACGGGTCAGGAAAGGGGGAAACTTGGCGAAGCTCAGCGTGCGATACGGCACGCCGCACGCGGCGAGCCGGGCGACGCGGCGCTCGATGTCGCGGGTCACAACGAGCTGCGCGACGCCCGCCGCGTGGAGCGCGCACGCGAGCTCGACAAACTGCATTTCGGCGCCGCCGTATTCGGCGCCCGCCATAATTTGGACGACGCGCATCGTTTCTTCGCTTGGCCCGGACCCTTTGGCCGATGATAGCAATCCCGGCGCGGATTGAATCCTCTTTTGTCGAGGCTCCAGGAAGCCACGCAAGGCCGGCCGGCTCGAGAGGGGTTAGCCAGGGGTGCCGGCTGTTGCTATTCTTGCGCCTCCCGCGGTCAAGGCCGATCTCTGGCTGACATGTCGCGAATTTGCAAGCGACGGAAAGGCATCTCTGACGCATGGCGCCCGCGCCCGCTCCGGTCGATTTCACTGCCCGTTTCCCGAAATGGCTGAGCGGCGGCCACATATTGGGCCTCGCGCTCGGCCTAACCCCGTTTATGTCGATCGTCGCGCCGCGCGGACTCGCCATCGTCCTGCCGCTCGCCGCTGTGCTTGGCGCGGCATCGGCGTTGCGGCGTGGACGGCTTGGCCGTCCGCCGCGAACGCTTACCGGCCTGGTCGTCCTCATGCTGGTCTGGGGGGCGATGAGCTTCTTCTGGGCCGAAGAACCTGAACTCGTCTGGCGCGCCTGGAGAACGGTCGCGCTGATGGCGTTCGCCGGGCTCGTCCTGCTTGGATTGGCCGAGCGCATGTCGGCGGACGAGCGCGAGCACGTCGGCGCCGGTGTCCTGTGGGGCGTGGTGGCGGCGCTCATCGTGCTGACATTCGAGATCGTGGTGGCGCGCGCCGTCTTCGGCGGCTCGATCGCGGTACTCTTCGCCGGGCCCCGGCACCTGCAGCCATACGTCTTCAACCGGGCCGCCGTCACGCTCGCCCTGTTCGTCTGGCCGGCGGCGCTGGTCGTCTGGCGTCGAAGCGGCGCGTTTCCGGCGCTCGGCCTCGTTACGGCGACGACGTTGATCATAATGCCGCTCGAGAGCCAATCGGCGATCGTCGGCGTTCTGGTCGGGCTGGTGGTATGCGGCGCCGCCTGGCTTCGGCCGCGGCTGACGGCGCTGGTGCTGGCGGTGGGGTTGGCCGGCGGTGTCGCGCTGGCGCCAATGATCCCCCGTCTCCCCATCGTCGCCGACTGGACCCAGCGGCGCGACATCAGCGTCTCGGTGTACCATCGCCTCGAGATCTGGACATTCGTCGCCGACGCGATCGCCGAGCGACCCCTCGGCGGCTGGGGACTGAATTCATCGCGCGAGTTGCCCGGCGGCGAGGTCGAGGTCAGCCCGGGGATCCGACGGATTTCGCTCCATCCGCACAACGCCTACCTCCAATTTTGGCTCGAACTGGGCGTGATCGGCGCGATGCTGGGAACGGTACTCGCGATGTTTGCATTCGACGCCGCGCGGCGATGCGATCGACCAGGTGACGGCGCCGCCCGGATCGCGGCGTCGCTGACGATCGCACAAGTGGCCGCGGGAGCGGTCATGGTCGGCATCGCTTATGGTATCTGGCAGGCTTGGTGGATGGCCGATCTTTGGCTTGCCGCGGCAGCGGCTGGGGTGCTGGCGCCGCGGCGGCGCGACGCTTGAGCGCGCAGCGCGACGGCGCGCCGGCAAATAATGCGTGTTGCTTCACTCATGTCGACTGGTTGACACGGCGCACTCAGCCGTGGGGAGGCTCACATGTATGTCGCAATCGTTCGGCACCGGGTCCGAAACTTTGCTCGGTGGAAGTCGGTATACGACGCCGATGAACCGCGGCGGGCCGCCGGGCTCGGCGATGGGCGCGTCTTGCAGATGCTCGGGGATTCCCGGGATGTCGTCGTGCTCGTGGAATTCGCCGATCTCAGGAAGTTCCGGGCATTCATGCGATCGGCAAGCGTCCGGGCCGCGATGAAAGACGCAGGAGTCACCGGCAAACCGACGATCTGGATCGCCCGCGAGCGCGCGCGACGCACGAGCCGCGCGGATTTCGGGCGCGCGCTGCTTGAGGCCGAAGCGCATCCGTCCTAGCGCGGTTGGCCGATACGAGCGGCAATCGTCGTCGGTGGACGGAGTGCGCGGCTAGATTTCCCAGCCGAGCTTGCGGTCGACCGAATAAGGTCCGCCGCCGCGAAGCGAGATGGCGAAGGCGAGCAGGCCCCACATCAACGGGAACTCATAGCGGCCGTCGGACCAGTGGATGACGAAGGCGATGACCGCCATCTCGATTGCCACGGCCGCCGCGACCGGGCGGGTGAGAAATCCGATGGCGATCAGGACGCCGCCCAGCGTCTCGACCGAGACCACGAGATAGGCGAGCGGAAGCGCCGGCTCCATGC
>CAZLYV010000084.1:0-2871 GCA_964563665.1 uncultured Acetobacteraceae bacterium | reverse complement strand
TTCCAAGCAGCGCGAAGCTCAATCCGACGCGATGAAAATCATGGGGAGTATTCTGCCCGCCGAAGACAACCTGCATGATTTCGAATCGCTGCTGAAGCTTGAGATCGGGACGAATGAACATCCGACATAGAGTCTCGAAATCGGGTACGGACAAAAGGCATTTTCCGCCCGGCTTCAAGACGCGGTGAAACTCCTTCAAGGCCGCCTGGAGTTCACCCTTGAAGCCCAGATGCTCGATGACATGCGAGGCATATATCTCCGCGATCGAACCGTCGGGGAATTGCCCGAGATCGACGCATGACCCGACGAAGTCCACTTCGGGCCGGCGTTCGACGTCGAGGATTTTCCAACCTTCCTTGGTCTCACGGCCGCCGATATGAAGCTTCATCGGTTGCTCCGAGAGGATTCAACGCAAAGCGCAATATTCCCCGCCGAAAATCTTGTCGATTCCGCCAGCGAACGGCCCGAGCAGTTCGGACGTCGATCGACCTTGCTATCAGATCGAATGCTGACCGATTCCGCCACGGATGGCGCCGGGCTCGATGTGGCGCCACAGCACTTCGTGACCTCGCGGAAGGCCGCGGCTGTTGGGCATCGACAGCCATAGGCGGAGCAACAGCCGGTCGCGGCCCGAGTCCCGATCATCCTCGAACGGCGCGCGGCCGTGATAGATCACGTGGTTGTTGACGAGCTGCATGTCTCCCGGCTCGAGGGTCATATCGAAGGACAATTCTTCGGCAAGCGCCATCAGCAGGCTGATCGCTTCGCGTTGCCCGGACAACAGCCTTGGCACGTTCGGCATGAGCTGCGCCGCCTCGATATAGGTAAGCGAATAGTGGCTGGTGAAGCAACCGTCGCGCACGCCGAAGATCGGCAACGGATAGGCGACCTTTTCGCCCCCCGCCTCCTCGCCGAACCGGCTGCGCCAGACATCGCTGTACAGCGCTTCGACCAGGTCGGGGCGTCGCGCCAGCATTGCATTGTGGACCGCGGGCGAACTGCACAGCTTGCTGACGCCGCCGGACTTGGCTTGTCGCACGCACAACAAGCCGACCGCGTCGCAGCGGTCGGTATGGAAGCGAAGCGCGCCATTGGACAAAGTGCGCGCGTAAGATGAAAGAAACGGAGTCTCCCCGCCGCCCGTGCGCGCAATCTGGCCGTAGCGCCGGCCGACATCGGCGCCTTCATCGCGGATATCGCGCATCAATTCGCCGCGGCAATTCTGGAACACAAGCGTGCCCAAATGCGCGCCAAGCCCGAACCAGATGCAGCGCAGGTCGCGATCCGAATATTGCGCCACGGGCAGACCGCGAAGCTTGATCATTCCACAACCGGTCTCAAGCTCCGCGGCCACGTCTTCAAGCAGACCGACAGTCTTCGACAGCGGAAAGTCGGCGCGTGTGATCGACTGCCACGCGATGCCGCGGCCTCGCACCGAATCAAGCGCGGAGTCGATCTCGGCGAGCACGCCCGGCGTGAGGTCGCGGATCCAACGGGAGGATCGGGCCATGTCCCGGCCCTGCCAGACGCACGCGCCCATGATCGGGTTTCGGGCAATCATCGCGACACCAATGCTTCCATGCGACGTTCGACGAGACACTACTAAATTGGAACGACCTTCGGCAATTCAACCATCGCCGAAAGTCGGCAGGTTGAACCGCGGTCCGGCCACCGCCTTACCAAGCCGACAAATGGATTCGAAGCGCGCAATGCCTTTGTCACCTAATGTCGATCGGGTTCATCGTTTAATATCGTCTCGTCGTCCAAAACTGGGATAAGGACAGGGTTGAAGCTATTCATTGGGTGTTCGACATTATGACCGCCGGGCCCTTTTATCATAACCGTTAAGAAAGAGGATGGCGTTGCCCATTCTTTCGACAAATGGACAAGCTCTTTTACATAACGAAAAAAGCAAGCGATTACACGATCGCGCGGTATCTCGACAAAGCCGCGCCCGATCTTCGCGACCGCATCGTGCCGGTTTCGTACGAGTACCTGCTGTCCACCGAGAAGGGCCCGGTGGGGAATTACCTGTTCACCGACATCGATCGGGCATCGCGCGCCGAGATCGAAAAGGCGGTGCGGATCGCCCACGCGATCACCAACGCAGGGCACGGCTGTCGCGTGATCAACTGGCCGAATTCGGGCTGCATGCGCTACGAACTCCTGCGCCGGCTTTATGAACGGGGGATCAACCCGTTCAACGTCTACCGCTACACCGAAGCCCGAATGCCAGCGCGGTTCCCCGTCTTCGTTCGCCGGCTCAGCGAACACACCGGCAGCTTCAGCGCGCTGATCGATTCGCCGGAATTGTTGGAAAGGATGGTCGATCGCCTGCTAAAGATGGGATACGACCGCGACGACCTGCTGATCGTCGAATTCGTCGATACGCGCTCGCCCGACGGACTTTATCGGAAATACAGCTCGTTCCTCATCGAGGGCGAAGTATTCTTCGGCCATCTTCTCGTGTCGAAATCTTGGGTCGTAAAAAAGGCCGATATCATCACCGACGCGACGATCGATGACGAAATCGATCTTTTTCAAAAGAACTCGTTTGCCGACGAAGTACGAACGGTGTTCGGGCTGGCGCGGATCGAGTTTGGCCGAATCGATTTTTCGGTGGTTGGGGGCCGCATGCATGTGTGGGAGATCAATACGAACCCCATGCTATGGCCCCCCAGTTTCGATCACCACCCGGGCCGTTTCGAGCGCGCGATGATTCCCTATTATCTGCCAAAGCTCCGCGAGGGCTTCATCCGGCTGTTGCAATCGAAGGACGTTGCTTGAGCCAATACGGTCAGCACGATGTGATTCAGGAGGGCAGATCGACCCCTCCCGGCGGCCGGTGGGAAATACGGCTTAATATTTCTT
>CAZLYV010000083.1:3685-10000 GCA_964563665.1 uncultured Acetobacteraceae bacterium | reverse complement strand
GGGGGGAGGTGTGGGCGGGTGGCGGAGGTCCGCCTACCCCCGCTCGCGCAACAGCCGCCCGCGTTCGCGCTCCCAGTCGCGCATTTTCTCGGTCTCGCGCTTGTCGTGCATCTTCTTGCCCTTGCCGAGACCGAGCTCGACCTTGGCGCGGCCCCGTTGGTTGAAGTAGATCGACAGCGGAATGAGCGTCCGCCCCTCGCGCTCCACGGCGCCGATCAGCCGGCTCAGCTGACGCTTGTGGATCAGGAGCTTTCTTGGCCGGCGCGGCTCATGATTGAAGCGGTTCCCGCCGTGGTACTCGCGGATATGGGCGTTCAGCAGCCAGAGCTCGCCCCGCTCCACGCCGGCATAGGCGTCGGCGAGCTGACAGCCGCCGGCGCGCAACGATTTCACCTCGGTGCCGGTCAAAACGATCCCGGCCTCGAGCTTGTCCTCGATGAAGTAGTCGTGGCGCGCCTTGCGGTTTTGCGCCGCGACCTTGATGGCAAGCGGCGCTTTGGCCATTCCGCCCTCGCCTAGTTGAGCAGGCCCGCCGAGACCATGGCCTGGCGGACGCGCTGCTTCGTCGCATCGGCGATCTCGATCAACGGCAGCCGCGTATCGGGGGCGCATTTGCCAAGCAGGCTCGCCGCGAACTTCACCGGCCCTGGGCTCGCCTCGATGAACAGGGCCTCGTGCAGCGGCGCCAACCGCTCGTGGACCTCGCGCGCTTTCGTGAAGTCGCCGGCGAGGCAGGCGGTCTGAAAGCCGGCGAGCTGGCGGGGCGCCACGTTCGCGGTCACCGATATGCAGCCGTGCCCGCCATGGGCCATTTGGCCGAGGGCCAAGCCGTCATCGCCCGACAATTGTATGAAATCGGGTCCGATGGCGTTGCGGTGCTTGGTGAAGCGCGTCACATCGCCGGTCGCTTCCTTCACCCCCACGACGTTCGGCAGCTTGGCGATGCGCGCCATCGTCTCCACCGAAATGTCGATCACGCAACGCGGCGGAATGTTGTAGACGATGATCGGCAGGTCGACCGCCTCGGCGATCGCCTTGTAATGCGCGTAGAGGCCGGCCTGCGTCGGCTTGTTGTAATAAGGCGTCACGATGAGGGCGCCGTCGGCGCCCGCTTTCTTGGCGTGACGGGTCAATTCGATCGCTTCGGCGGTCGAATTCGAGCCGGTGCCGGCGATCACCGGCACGCGGCCGGCCGCCGTCTCGACGCAAATTTCGACCACCCGCTTGTGCTCGTCGTGGCTCAAGGTCGGCGACTCGCCCGTGGTCCCGCACGGCACAAGCCCGTGCGTGCCCTCGGCGATGTGCCATTCGACCAGCGAGCGAAACGCCTTTTCATCCACCGCCCCGTTCCTGAACGGCGTGATGAGGGCGACGAGCGAACCCTTGAACATGTTGTATTCTCCTGCTTTCACCTTCGCCCGGAGGGCGGCCGGCTTAAGCCGATCATAACCAATCCGGGCGCAAGATCTGGACATTAGCCAAGCCGGTTCGCGCCCGCAACGATTTGCCGATGCCACGACTCTCACACGACTGGTTTGGCTTGCACGCCTTCAATAATATCGCCGGCATGCCGAATCGTCTTTTGCGCAATTTCGTCGTTATCGCCGCCGCGCTGGTTGCCGGCCTCGCGGGAGGTCGCGTCATGCCGGCGCACGCGCAAGCGGCCGCCCAAGCCCAGACGCCCGGCGTGATTGCGTCGCGAACCCTGCCTGCGCTGCTGCCGGCAGCCGAGCGCGATCGCCTGGCGCAAACCTTTGCCGCCCTCGAAGCCGGTCGGCGAACCAATGGCAGCCGGAGCGCGGTCGAAAGCTTCGATCCGCTGGTGCGCAAGATCTTCGAGTGGCTGTGGCTGCAGCAACGCCGCTCGGGCGCTACATTCGACGACATCGTCGGCTTTCTCGAGGCGAACCCCGAATGGCCCAATCGCGATGTTCTCATGCGCCGCGCCGAGGAAGCATCGGTCGATCGTCTCGACGACGGGACCATCCTCGCCTGGTACGACCGGCGCAAGCCGACGACGGCGGATGGCGCGGCGCGTTTCGCCGATGCCTTGCTCCGCTCGGGCGCGCGGGCCCGCGCGAGCGCGGTCGTGTCCGAAGCCTGGGCCCGCGCCGGATTTGGCAAAGCGCAGGAGAAGGAGTTCTTGGCCCATTTCGGCGGCCTGCTCGGGCCGCAAGATCATGCCGCGCGGCTCGATAATCTCCTATGGGAGGGGCGTTTCGACGAAGCCCGGCGCATTTTCTCTCGCGTCGCTCCAGAGCGGCGCGCGCTCGCCGAGGCGCGGATCCAGCTTGCTCTTCAGGGGCGCGGCGTCGATGGCGCGTTGCGGCGCGTCCCGGCATCGCTGACCAACGATCCAGGCCTGCTCTACGAGCGCCTGCGCTGGCGGCGGCGCAAGGACATGGACAGCTTGGCGCTCGACATCCTGCGTCACCCGCCAGGAGACCTTGTCCGGCCGGAGTTGTGGTGGACCGAGCGCGCAATCATGGCCCGACGGCTGCTGCAGGACGGTCGGGGGCGCGAAGCCTACGGCGTTGTCCACGACCACCGCCTGGCGCCGGGACCGTCCTACGCCGAAGCGGAGTTCCTTGCCGGCTGGATCGCGCTCAGACATCTGGGGGACCCAAAACTCGCCCTCACCCACTTCGCCAATCTCTATGGCGCCGCGCGCTTTCCCGTCACGCTCGCGCGGGGCGCATTGTGGGCCGGGCAGGCGGCCGGCGCGATCGGCGAAGAGGCCGCCGCCCGCGAGTGGTATCTGCGCGCCGCCGCCTACCCGATCACTTTCTACGGCCAGGTCGCGCGCGCCAAGCTTTCACCGGCCGATCGGCCGGCGTGGCCCGAGCGGCCAGCGGCAAGCGATGATGAGAGGACGGCCTTCCTGGCGAGCGAGCTTGCGCGCGCGGCGCAGATCCTCGAGGAAATCGGCGCCGCCGAACGCGTCAAACCGTTCGTCCTGCGCCTGGTGGCGAGCGCAACCTCGCCCCTCGATCATGCGCTTGCGGCCGAGTTCGCGATCAAGCTCGGACGTCCCGATCTCGCCGTCGCTTCGGCCAAGCGCTCGGCCCAGAATGCCGGAATCATGCTGCCGCATTTCGGCTGGCCGATCGTAGCGCTTGCCGATGGCGAGCCGCCGGAGCCGCATCTCGTGCTCGCGACGATCCGCCAGGAGAGCGCATTCGAGCCCGCTGCGGTGAGCCGCGCCGGCGCGCGCGGAATGATGCAGCTGATGCCGGCGACCGCGCGCGCGGTCGCCCGCGAGATCGGCCTCGGCGCGAGCTACCGCGATGCTCGGCTGCTCGCCGATCCCGGCCTCAACATTCGTCTTGGCCGCGCTTACCTGGGGCGCCTGATCGACGATTTCGGCGGCTCGTATGTGCTGGCGCTCGCCGCTTACAACGCCGGGCCGGCGCGGGCGCGGGCCTGGGTGCGCGATTATGGCGATCCCAGAGATCCGGCGGTGGATCCGCTCGACTGGATAGAATCGGTTCCCTTCGAGGAGACGCGAAATTACATTCAGCGGGTGATGGAAAACCTGCAGGTCTACCGTTACCTTCTCGCTACCACCTCGGCCGAACGGACAATCGCCCAAGACTTGCGTTGACGGCGCCGGCGGCTGACAACACCAGGACGATCCCCATGCCGACCGATCACCGTATCACCGATATCGACGCCTGTGTTTTCGATGCCTATGGAACTCTATTCGACTACGCCTCCGCCTCGGCGCGCTGCAAGGAGGCGCTTGGGCCCGACTGGCAGGTATTCTCGGATCTCTGGCGCCGAAAGCAGCTTGAGTACACCTGGCTCAGAAGCCTGATGGGCCGCCACGCGGATTTCTGGCACGTCACCGGCGAAAGCCTCGATTACGCGTTGGCGTTCACAAAGCGGAACGATCCGGCGCTGCGCGCCCAGCTCATGCAGCAATTTCTTAGCCTCGATGCCTTTCCCGAAGTGCCGCGCGCGCTCGAAGCGCTCAAGAAGGCGGACATCAAGACCGCGATCCTTTCCAACGGTTCGCCGACGATGCTGACCGCCGCGCTCAACAGCTCGGGGATTACACGGCTGATCGACGCCGCGATCTCGGTCGAAGCGGCCGGCATATTCAAGCCGCACCCCTCGGTCTATCAGCTCGCCGTCGACCGCTTCAACGTGCCGGTCAACCGCATCTGCTTCTTTTCGTCGAACGGCTGGGACGTCTGCGGCGCCGCCGCGTTTGGTTATCGCGCCGTGTGGGTCAATCGCTACCAGATGCCGCCCGAAAGACTGCCGGTCGGACCCGAGGTGGTGCTGAGGACGCTCGACGATATTCCCGGCCTGCTTGGCATCGCATGAGCATCGCGGCCCGCGAATGCCATTACGCGTCGCCGGACGGTCTCGATCTCTTCTTCCGCGATTGGGGTGACAAGCCGTCGCCCCGCACGCCGGTCCTTTGTCTTCCCGGCCTGACGCGCAACTCGAAGGACTTCTCGGCGCTGGCGCGGCGGGTCGCCCCGGCGCGGCGCGTCATCTGTCCCGACTTACGTGGGCGAGGAAGATCCGCCCATGATCCCGAATGGCGAAATTACGACGCACCGATCTATCTCGAGGATATCCGCCATCTTCTTGCATCGCTGGGGATCGCGCGGGTGATTGTCGTCGGCACTTCGCTGGGCGGGCTCCTCGGCATGGCGATGGCCGTATTCCTGCCCACGACGCTCGTCGGACTGATCGTTAACGACGTCGGGCCGCATATCGACCACAGAGGAAGCAAGCGAATCCTCGCCCACATCGCGACCGACCGGGCGCAGCCCGACTGGCCGAGCGCGGTTGCGCATTTGCGCCAAGCCCTGCCGACTCTATCGCTCGAAAGCGACGCCGATTGGCTCGACTTCGCCCGCAATACTTTTCGGGAAGGAGATGACGGGCGGCTTCATTTCGACTGGGACGTCGATCTCGCCAAGCCGCTACAGGTCGGCAATGCAAATGAGATCGACCTCTGGCGGCTGTGGCGCGCGGTCCGTCGTACGCCGGTGCTTGCTATTCGCGCCGGCCTGTCGGATATCCTGAGCGAAGAGACATTCGCGCGCATGAAGGCCGAGAAGCCGGATCTCCGCCAACTGACCCTTCCCGCGATCGGTCATGCGCCCACACTCAACGAACCCGCGTGTCGCGAGGCCATCGATGATTTCCTTCGCCCCTTCTGAGACCGCACCGCCGCTTCCCACGATCGCCGACGTCGAAGACGCCGCCCGCCGCATCAAGGGTTTCGCCGTCCTGACGCCTTTGCTGGAATCGCCGATGCTGAACCAGCAGCTAGGCGGCCGCCTTCTGGTCAAGGCCGAGCCCCTGCAGCGCACCGGCTCGTTCAAGTTTCGCGGCGCCTACAATCGTATGAGCCGCCTCGATTCCGCCCAGCGCGCGGCCGGCGTGGTGACGTTCTCCTCCGGCAACCACGCGCAAGGAGTCGCCCATGCGGCGCAGCTACTAGGCGTGCCGGCGGTAATCGTGATGCCCTCCGACGCCCCGGCGGTCAAGATCGCCAATACGCGCGCCTACGGCGGCGAAGTCGTGCTCTACGATCGCTATCGCGACAACCGCGAGGCGGTGGGCGCAAAGATCGCCGCGGAGCGCGGAGCTACGCTCGTTCCACCCTACGACGATCCCTATATCGTCGCCGGCCAAGGGACGGTCGGCCTCGAGATCGCCGACCAGGCGATCGCGGCCGGCGCAAAGCTCGATGCCGTGCTCGTCTGCTGCGGCGGCGGCGGATTGGTCGCCGGCACCGCGCTCGCGCTTGCGACGATGGCGCCCGGGGTACCCGTTTACGCCGTCGAACCGGCTGGGTTCGACGACACGACGCGCTCGCTCAAGAGCAAGACGCGAGAGCGGAACGATCCAACCGCCCGCTCGATTTGCGATGCGCTTCTGGCGCCGATGCCGGGCGAGCTTACCTTTGCGCTCAATTCGAGGCTGCTCGCCGGTGGCCTCGTCGTCACCGACGACGAGGTGCGCCGCGCCATGGCGGCGGCGTTCAGCTATTTGAAGATCGTCGTCGAGCCAGGCGGCGCGGTCGCCCTCGCAGCGGCGCTTACCGGCAAGATTCCGCTCCGCGGCCGCACGGTAGCCGTGGTTTGCTCGGGCGGCAACGTCGATCCGAAGACTTACCTCTCGGCGCTTGTCGGCGCCTGAGCGGCGTCCGGCAAATCGGGCCATCCCGGCGCATGGCCGAGCTTCTGATTGTGGTGATGGGCGCGCGGCTCAAGGTCGACGGAACAGCGAGCCCGGCACTGTTGCGGCGGATCGCGCGCGCCATTGACCTCGGCCGCGAACACGGGC
>CAZLYV010000083.1:0-3585 GCA_964563665.1 uncultured Acetobacteraceae bacterium | reverse complement strand
CGGCTCGCCCGTAGGAGTTGCTGCGTGTAGGGATTCGCCGGCATCCCGGCGCGAAGCGCTGCGACGTCGAGTTCCTCGACGACCTGGCCGTGGTTCATTACCGCCATCCGCTTGCACATGTGCGCGACGACGGCGAGGTTGTGGGTCACCAGAAGGAACGTCAGGCCGTGCTGGCGTCGCAGCCGTTGCAGCAAGTTGAGTATCTCCGCTTGGACCGAGACATCGAGCGAAGAGGTCGGCTCGTCGAGCAACAAGACGCGCGGCTCGAGAATGAGCGCACGCGCGATCGCGATCCGTTGTCGCTGGCCGCCGGAAAGCTGGTGGGGATAGCGATAGCGGAACGTCGCACCCAGCCCGACCTCGTCGAGCGCGCGCTCGATCCGGCGATCCGCATTGTCGAGCCGATGGATCGCCACCGGTTCGCCCAGGATGCGATCGACCGTGTGGCGCGGATGGAGCGAGCCATAGGGATCCTGAAACACCATCTGAACTTTTTTGTGAAATTCTTTGCTCCGGCGCGTGCCTTGCATTTCTCGTTCGACGGCGATACGGCCGCTCCAGGTTCCGATCAGGCCTGAGAGCGCCCGCAAGACCGTCGACTTGCCGGAGCCGGACTCGCCGACGATGCCGAATGACCCGCCTTCGTCAACATGGAACGACACCTCGCGCACGGCGTGAACCAGCGAGCGCCGGCGCCTGAAGGTGACCGACAGGCCTTCGATCGTGATCATCCATTCTCGCCCGCCGGCGCGAGCAGCCACGCCGGATCACGCCGCAGCACCGCAAGTTCCTCCACCCCGCCCTCGATTCGTGGCAGCGCCGCAAGCAGTCCTTTGGTATAGGGGTGCTTCGCCTGCGCAAGTTCGGCGGCGCGGCAGGATTCAACGATTTGACCGCCATACATCACCAGCACGCGGTCGCAAAACGAGGCGACGAGATTGAGGTCGTGGCTGATGAAGATGAGGCCCATGCCGCGTTCGCTCACCAGATCATCGATGATCGACAGCACCTGCATCTGAACCGTGACGTCGAGCGCCGAAGTCGGCTCGTCGGCGATCAGCAGGTCCGGATCCGGGATCAGCATCATGGCGATCATCGCCCGCTGGCCCATGCCGCCCGACATTTCGTGAGGATAGGCGTCATAGACTCGTTCGGGATCGCGGATACGCACCGCACGCAACATCTCGATCGCTCGTGAGCGCGCCTGGCGCGAGCCGGCCGCGCCATGGACGCGGTACGCCTCGGCGATCTGATCGCCTATCGTCATCACCGGGTTGAGCGAGAATTTCGGATCTTGCATCACCATCGCGATCCGCCGGCCGCGGATCGCGCGCATTTCGGCCTCGGGCGCATGCTGCAAATCGATGCCGTCGAAGTCCAGCCGGCGGGCCGATACCTGGCCCGGTGGCGGGACCAGCCGCAGGATCGCGCGCCCGGTCATCGACTTGCCCGAACCGGATTCGCCGACGATGCCCACCTTTTCGCGCCCCACCGCAAAACCGATGCCGCGCACCGCCTCGACGATTCCGGTGGGCCCGGGAAAGCTTACCCGTAAGCCTTCGACGGTCAGCAGAGTCCCCGGCTTGGCGCGTGCGGCGCGGTCCATGTCGATCTCACCGCTGCTTGGGATCGAGGACGTCGCGCAGCCCGTCGCCCAGCAGATTGAACCCGAGACTGACGATGAAGATGGCGAGGCCCGGCATCGTCGCCACCCACCATTGATCGAGGATGAACCGGCGTCCGGCCGAGATCATCGCGCCCCATTCGGGCGATGGCGGCTGGGCGCCGAGACCGAGGAACCCGAGCCCCGCCGCGGTCAGGATGATTCCCGCCATGTCGAGCGTCACGCGCACGATCACCGAAGGCAGGCAAAGCGGCACTACGTAACGCCAGATGATGCGCGCCCGCGATGCTCCCTGGAGACGCGCCGCGGCGATGAAGTCGCTGGTGCGGATGGTGATCGTCTCGGCGCGTGCGATGCGCGCATAGGGCGGCCAGGCGGTGAGCGCGATGGCGATCACCGCGTTCTCGATTCCAGGACCGATCGCGGCGACGAAGGCGAGCGCGAGGATGAGGCGCGGAAAGGCGAGAAAGATATCGGTCACCCGCATCAAGATCGTATCGATCGCGCCGCCGACATAGCCCGCGACCGTTCCAACCAGGAGGCCCGCCGGCGCCACGAGAATGACCACCAGGCCGACGATCGTCAGCGTAATCCGCGCGCCATGGACGATGCGGGAATAGATGTCGCGGCCGAGTTCATCGGTACCGAACCAATGCGCGGCATCCGGGGGCAGCAGACGCGCGGCTAAATTCTGGGCGATCGGCGAATGCGTGGCGATCTCCGGCGCCGCGGCCGCGATCGCGAGCAAGGCAAAGACGATGGCGAGCCCGGCCATCGCCAGCAGATTTCGCGAGAACGCGCGCCAGGCGAGATACGCCGCGCCGGCGCGCGCCTGTAGACGCGATCCGGGCGCGTCGGACAGGAGCCAGGCGCGCAAACCGGCGCGTGCGGAGAGCGCCGTGCTCATCTCGCCCTCGGGTCGAACACGCGATAGAGCAGATCGGAGAGCAGATTGAGGCCGGTGAACACCACGCCGACGACCACCGTCCCGCCCAACACCGCGTTCATGTCGGCATTCAAAAGGGAATTCGTGATGTACTGACCAAGCCCCGGCCAGGCGAACACGGTCTCGGTCAGCACCGAGCCCTCGAGGAGATTGGCGTACGACAGCGCGATGACGGTAATCAGCGGCACCATGACGTTGCCGAGCGCATGGCGCCAGATCACGCGGCGCTCCGACAGGCCCTTTACCCGCGCGGTCGTGATGTATTCCTGGCGAAGCTGCTCCAGCATGAAGCTCCGCGTCATGCGGCTGATATAGGCGAGCGAGAAATATCCCAGGATCGCGGCCGGCAGAATGGCGTGGCCGAAGGCGTTGCGCCAAACATCCCACTCGCCGGCGAGCGCGCTGTCGAGAAGGATGACGCCGGTCAATGGCTCAACCAGGTCCTCGAAGCCGACGTCGATCCGCCCTGGCCCGCCGACCCAGCCCAGGCGCGCGTAGAACAGCATCAAGCCGACGAGCCCGAGCCAGAAAACGGGCACCGAGTAGCCGACCAGCCCGACCACCCGTACGATCTGATCGAACAGGCGGCCACGATGGACAGCGGCCAGCACGCCCAGCGGCACGCCAAGCGCCACCCCGATGATGGTGGCGATGGTCGCGAGCTCGAGGGTCGCGGGGAAGAAGCGCTTGATATCGGTGAGGACCAGGTTCGAGGTCAGAACCGAGCGGCCGAAATCCCCTTGCACCGCTTTGATCGAATAAAGATAGAACTGCTCGTAGAGCGGTAGATTGAGTCCGAGCTCCTCGCGGACCCGCTCGTACACTTCGGCCGGCGCGCGATCACCAACCGCCGCCAGCACGGGATCGATCGGCACCACCCGGCCGATCAGAAAGG
The DNA here is from genome assembly GCA_964563665.1 of uncultured Acetobacteraceae bacterium. GTDB lineage: Bacteria > Pseudomonadota > Alphaproteobacteria > CACIAM-22H2 > CACIAM-22H2 > CAZLYV01. Next base: position 120 of record CAZLYV010000083.1, on the reverse strand, counting down.
TGACGAGCAGCAGCCCGAAGAAGGTCAGCGCGACGGTGAATATCAGACGAAGCGCCGTGGTCGCCGCCCCGGCTGTGGCCGAGAGCGGCGACGCCCAGCGCTTCTTCAGATACGGGCTAG
>CAZLYV010000082.1:1160-10020 GCA_964563665.1 uncultured Acetobacteraceae bacterium | reverse complement strand
GGCTCCTCTCGCCAGCCCGCTCGCGTTATCGCGATTATTGCCGTGTTTTCCTGGCGGAGCGGCGGCAAGGTTAGCAATTCCCCGGGCAAAAGGTAAGCGCCTCCCGGCGCCTCACCCGACCTCGACTCCAGCCGCCGCCGACCGGCGTTGGAAGAAGCCCTGCAGCTTTGCAAGGCGCGGCCGGACCGGCACATCGCCCGCGCTCGGCACGAGCTTCGCCCCAGGTGGAATATCGCGCCAGAAATGACAGGCCGTCAGATGGCCGTCCCCATCGTCCTCGAGGGGCGGCGTTTCGGCGCGGCAGCGATCCTTCGCGTAGGGACACCTTGTATGGAAACGGCAACCGCTTGGCGGGTTGAGCGGGCTTGGCACATCGCCCTCGAGGATGATGCGCCGCCGCTTGGCCGCCGGTTCGGGTACTGGAATCGCCGACAGCAGGGCCTGGGTATAGGGATGCCGCGGCTCGGCGAAAAGAGCCTTCTTCTCCGCCATTTCGGCGATCGTGCCGAGATACATCACCGCCACCCGATCGGCGATGTGCTTCACCACCGCGAGATCGTGGGCGATGAAGACATAGCTCAGGCCAAACCGGCGCTGCAGATCCTGCAGCAGGTTGATGACTTGCGCCTGGATCGACACGTCGAGCGCCGAAACCGGCTCGTCGCCGACGATCAGCTTCGGCTCGCCGGCAAGCGCTCGCGCGATGCCGATGCGCTGGCGCTGTCCGCCGGAAAATTCGTGGGGATAGCGCCGCGCATGATAGGGCGAAAGCCCCACCAGGCGCAGAAGTTCGTGCACCCGCTCGGTGCGCACGCGCCCGTGGGCGAGCCCGTGGAGGCCGTACGGCTCGCCCAGAATGTCGCCCACCGTCATGCGCGGATTGAGCGAGCCGAACGGGTCCTGGAAGATGATCTGCATGCGCCGGCGCAAATCGCGCATTTCGCGATCGCGCAAGCCGAAGATTTCGGCCCCCTCGAAGCGCACCTGCCCCGCGGTCGGATCGATCAGGCGCAGCACGAGCCGCCCAACGGTCGACTTGCCACAGCCCGACTCGCCGACGAGCCCAAGCGTCTCGCCCTCAGCCACCGTGAAGCTCACGCCGTCGACCGCCTTGACCCACCCCGAGATACGGCCGAACAGGCCCTGGCGCACCGGGAAATGCTTGACGAGGTTTGTGACCTCGAGCAGCGGCGGGTTGGTGGCCGTCGTTTGCCCCACGGGCCCTCTCAATCGATCAGCCGGTCGAGCGGCGCCTTCCAGCACGATGCCGCGTGACCTGGCGCGATCTCGCGCAGTTCCGGCTCGGATTCCCGACATTTCGCATCGGCGAACGGGCAGCGCGGGTGGAAGCGGCACCCACCAGGAAGCGCCAGCGGATTGGGCACCACGCCTTCGATCGCGGCGAGCCGATCCTGCTCGACATGGAGCTTCGGGATCGAGCCGAGCAAGCCCACCGTGTAGGGATGCTGCGGCGACTCGAAGAGCGATGCGACCGGTGCGCGCTCGACGATCTTGCCGGCGTACATGACGATCACGTCGTGGGCAAGCTCGGCGATCACGCCGAGATCGTGGGTGATCAGCATGATCGCGGTTCCGGTCGCCTCGCGCAAATCGCGCATCAGTTCGAGAATCTGCGCCTGGATCGTCACGTCGAGCGCCGTCGTCGGCTCGTCGGCGATCAGCAACCGGGGGCCGCAGGCGAGCGCCATGGCGATCATCACCCGTTGGCGCATGCCGCCCGAGAGCTTGTGCGGATACTCGTCGAACCGGCGTTCAGGCGCCGGGATGCGCACGCGCTTCAGCATCGCGATCGCTTGCTCGCGCGCCTCGCGCGGGCCCATTTTCTTGTGGCGCACGATCGCCTCGACGATCTGGTCGCCGATGGTGAACGCGGGATTGAGCGACGTCATCGGCTCCTGGAAGATCATCGCCAAGCGGTCGCCGCGCAACTCGCGCATTTCGGCCGGCTTGAGCTTCAGCAAATCGACGCCGTCGAACCGGATCTCGCCGCCGACCCGTCCCGGCGGCTGCGGCACCAGGCCCATGATCGAAAGCGCGGTCACGCTTTTGCCGCAGCCCGATTCGCCGACGAGTCCAAGGGTCCGCCCGCGCGCGAGCGTGAAGCTCACGCCGTCGACGGCGGGAAATTCGCCGTCCTCGCTGCGAAAACTGGTCTTGAGGTCGCGAACCTCGAGCAAGAGATCGCCCGGCGTCACCGCGGTCGAAGTAGGTCGGTGCGCGATGCCCAACGCCATGGCTCAGCCCTTGGGCGGCGCGGTCGCGGTGCGGCGCGCAATTTCGGCCTCGATCACGGCGCGATCATAGACGCCGGCCGGATTGCGCACGCTCGGCAGGAATTCGCGGAAGATGAGGAAGCGCTCGTGGGCGACGGCATAGAGCCGCCGCAGTTCCTTGAGCGGTTCGGGATGGTCGTCCACCCGAAGATCGAGATCGGGATATTCCTCGCTCGAGCAAATGACGAGGGCCGCCGACTGCTTGCCGCGCTTGTCGCCGCCCGCCGCCTCGCCGGCCTCGAGCGCCGCCAGCAGCCGCTCGGCGAACGGCCGGCCGCGCGTGCGCTCATAAGACGCCGCGGTGTCTTCGATCACCCCTGCGCCGACGAGCATGTTGCCGGCGACCGAAAAGTCTTTCCGCACCAGATGACCACACCAATCGATGCAGCTTACCCCGGTGTGAACGCCGATCCGGCCGGCGGCGTCGATGATGTGAAGCTGGCGATGCGCGCGTCCCTCGTCGTTGGCGATCAGCCGATCGACCGCCGTCGGCGCCGGCACGCCTTCGCCAAGCAGGCGCAGGCCGCGCGGCCCGAAAATGGGATTGACCAGCGCCTGGGTGGAGAGCGCGCCTACCCCGCTTCGGGCGTGGGGACAGAGCGCTCCCACGGCGAAGAACTTCGTCGAAATGGCGACGCCGAACGCCTGGGTCTCAGGATCGCGGGCGACGATGGACCATGTCATGGCCGACCCGTCTAACGTATTTCGCCGCGCTCAACAACCGCCAGTCGCCGCTCGGGCTCGCCCGCATGCCGCCGCTCGAGATGGCGCAGCGCCAACGCAAGGCCGACGCCGCACGCCGCCGCTACGACCAGCACTGCGGGCGACCACGCCCAGCTTCCCGAGGCGACCGCCATCGCCGCCAGCGCCGGCGGCCCGATCATCTGGCCAAGATGCGAGCCTTGCACGAGAAGGCCGTTGGCGGTCGACACGAGTTTGGGCTCGGGCGCCATCGCTGGAGCCCAGCCGAGCACGGTCGCCGGCAGCATTCCGCCGATGGTCGAGAAAAGGAGGACGAGCAGGTATCGCGCCGGAAGCGACAGCGCGCTCGAATAGATGCCAAGGGCCGCGAATCCCATCGCCGCCGATGCGGTCGCGACCAGCACCCAACGCGGCACGCCGCGGTGAAGCAGCGCGCCGGCGATGAGATTGCCAAGCGCATTCACCGCGATTGCGATCGCGGTCAGCGTCGCCGCGCGCGCCTGCCCCAGCCCCTCCTGCTCCATGAGGATCGTCGGCAGGAACCCGAGCACGGCAATGAACTGCAAGGTGTAGCTGCCGAAGGTCAGCGCGACGAGAAGCGGCCCGCCGGCGGCGATGGTCTGCCACATATCAGCGAAAAGCCCGCGCAGGCTCTGCGCCGGGGCATACGCGCGCGCGGGCGTGATGGCGATTTCGCGCGTGGCGAATCCGAACGCAAGCGCGAACGCCGCGACGAGAACGGCGTTGGCGATCCACAAGCCGCGCCAACCGAAGGGACCGAGGAATAGCGGCGAGGCCAGCATCATCGCCGCCGTGCCCGCCGGCATGTAGGTTCCCCAGACTCCAAAGGCGAGCTTCAAGTCCGCCGGTCGCGCCAGCCGGATGATGAGCGCCGGCACGCCGACGACGACCAGCAGGAAGCCCAGCCCCTCGATGAACCGCGTCGCGAGCAGGACGACGGGCCCTTGCGCGAATGCGCCCAGCAGACTCGCGGCCGCGGTGAGCGCGAGGCCCCACAGCACGGCGCGTCGCTCGCCGATCCGTCCGCTGAAAGCGCCGAGTACCGTGCCAAGCGCCACGCCGATGACGTTGAACATCGAGATGACCCAGCCGGCGGTCAGCAATCCGAACCCGAGATCGGCGCGCAAAGCCCCAAGCGCCGCCGGCGCCTTGCCGATCTGGAAGGCCGCGACGACGCCGGCGCCCACGATCAGGAATACCGTCGGCCATGGCGTGTTGGCGGACGAAGCAACGTACGGCGAGGTCGACATGAATCGGCAGACATTAGCCCAAGTGGACGCTTGCGGGGCAGCGACATTTTTGGTCGAAAATCATGTCGCGCCGCGCCATGGACAGTAATGGTCCAAGCCGTCATGTTTGGGCCCGCGTCGCGTTTACGCGACCTCGAATTGCAGGCCGCCAATGCACGCCGATCCCCCTTCGCTCGACCGGCTGTTCAATCCAAGAACCGTCGCCGTCGTCGGCGCATCCGCTTCGCCTGCCAAAGCCGGCTACCAGATGATGAAATCGCTGGTCGGCGGCACGGTGCATGTCTATCCGATCAATCCCAACGCGGCCGAGATCCTTGGCGTGCGCGCGTTTCCCGATCTTGCCGCGGTGCCCGAACCGATCGACCTCGTCGTGCTAACGATCCCGGCGGTGGCTTGCGTGCCCGCGCTCAAGCAGGCGGCGGCCGTCGGCGCGGGCGCGGCACTCATCGTCAGCGGCGGGTTCGCCGACGTCGGCGGCGAGGGAAAGCGGCTGCAAGACGAGCTCGCATCGATCTGCCGCAGCGGACGGATTCGCCTGCTTGGACCCAACACTTCGGGATATTTCAATCCGGTGGCGGGCCTCCGCGCGAGCTTCGTTCCAGGAACCGAGTCGTTCCACGCCGGCGATATCGCGATCGTCGCCCAAAGCGGCGGCATCAACGTCGCCCTCGCACTTCTGGCTGCGCGCGACGGGATCGGCTTGAGCCTCGCGGTCGGGCTTGGCAACGCGGCGGACGTCGATGCCGCCGATGTCATCGCCCATCTCGCGCGCGATCCGGCGACCCGGGCGATCGCGGTCCATCTCGAAGGGATAAGCGACGGCCGGCATCTTTATGAAACGGTGCGCGCGGCGGCGCGCCTGAAGCCGGTCATCGCACTTCCCGTTGGCCGCACCGCGATCGGCGATTTTGCCCGCTCGCACACCGGCGAGCTGTTGGGAAATTTCGCACTCACCCGCGCGGCTCTGGCGCAGGCCGGGGCGGTGATCGTCGAGAGTTTGAGCGATCTCATCGACGCCGCGGTTTGCCTCGCGGCGCGCCGTCTCGAGCCCGCGCGCCGGGCCGGCGTCGGGGTGATCACGGGCCAGGCGGGGCCCGGTCTTTTGATCGCCGACACGCTGAACGCCGCCGGAGTTTCCGTGCCGCCTCTGGCCACGTCGACGGTCGAGAAGATCGCGAAGCTGCTGCCGCCGCTTACCTACACTCGCAATCCAGTCGACACCGGACGCCCGGGCGAAAGCTTCCGCAGCGTCGTCGAGGCCGTCGCCGCCGATCCGGCGATCGATGCGGTGCTCGTCTACGCCATCCACGAACCCGAAGCGATGGACCCGGTGGCGATCCTTGGCCACGCCCGCAACTCGCTCGCAATGCCGATCGTCTTTGGGACCGGAGCGGCCCCAGCGTCCGCTTGGGCGGCCATTCGCGCGGTCCGCGCCGCCGGCATTCCTTGCTTCGTATCGCCCGACCAGGCGGCGCGCGCCATGCGGGCCCTGGTGGCGGACGCGGCGGCGCAAGACCGCATTCGATCAAGCCCACCAGCGCCGGTTGCCGCCGAACGACCCCTCGCCCATCGCCCCCTCGATGAGGCCGCGGCGAAGGACTTGATCGACGCCGCCGGGATTTCAACCCCGCGACGCGCCGCGTGCGCGACACGCGCTGAGGCCCATGTCGCGTTCAATGCACTCCGCCGTCCCGTGGTGGTGAAGATCCTCGACGCCAGGATCGCCCACAAGAGCGAAATCGGCGGGGTCGTGGTGGGAGTTGAAACCTCGGAACAGCTCGAGCGCGCGCTTGCCCAAATCGATTCGAATTCCGGACGGATCGATGCAATTCCACACCGCCCGCACCGCTATCTCGTCGAGGAGATGGCGCCGCCGGGCCTCGAGCTGATCCTCGGCGCCAAGCGCGATTCGAGCTTTGGCCCGAGCGTGCTCGTGGGGTTGGGCGGAATTACCGCCGAGGCGCTCGGCGACGTTGCCGTGCGCCTGGCGCCGCTTGCAGCCCGCGACGCCGAGGAGATGCTGGACGAGCTGCGCGCCCGCAAGCTTCTCGACGGCTGGCGCGGCAGCCCGGCGGTAAATCGGGCCAAGCTCGTCGCGGCGATCGTGGCGCTCGGCCGGTTCGTCGCCGCGCATCCCGAGATTCGTGAGCTCGATATCAACCCCGTGCGTGCGTACCCGGACGGGCTGCTGGCACTTGACGCGTTGATCGTGATGTAAATCGACCGCCGGTCTTCGCCCTCAGCCTGTCGATAGGGTGAGGACGGCCGATCGCGCGCTCAACCGATCTTGATCTTGTTGCGCAGCAAGCCGACGCCGGTGATTTCGATCTCGACCACGTCGCCCGCCTTCATGAACTCCGGCGGATTGCGCACGAAGCCGACCCCGCCGGGCGTGCCGGTGACGATGACGTCGCCCGCTTTCAGCGGCGAGAAGGTCGAGATGTAGGCAATCAGCGCCGGGATGTCGAAGATCATCATGTCGATCGTCGCCTGCTGCTTCACCACGCCGTTCACCCGGGTGGTGAGCTGCTGGCTGGTGATGTCCTTGACCTCGTCGGCGCTCACCATCCACGGCCCGAAGCCGCCGGTCCCGGGAAAGTTCTTGCCGGGCAAAAACTGCGAGGTGTGGCGTTGCCAGTCGCGCACGCTGCCGTCGTTGTAGCAGGAATAGCCGGCGATGTAGCTCATCGCCTTCTGGCGCGGAATGCGGCGGCCCGCGCGGCCGATGATCACGGCAAGCTCGCCCTCCCAGTCCAGCTTCACCGACTCGCGCGGCAGCAGCATCGGCTGCTCGTGGCCGGTCTGGCTGTCCGCCCAGCGGTGGAATAGCGTCGGGTGCTCGGTGTCGGGTCGGCCGGTTTCGGCGCGGTGCTCGCGGTAGTTGAGGCCGACGCAGACGATCTTGCGCGCATCGGGGATCAGCGGCAGATAAGCGATCCGCGACAGCTTGACGTCGGGCTTCTTGCCCTTGGCCGCTTTCTTGAGCGTCGGCAGGGCGCCGGCGACCAACGCCGAGCGCAGCGTTGGATATTTCTTGCCCAGCCGACGCCCGAGGTCGATCACGCCGTCGCCCTCGACTACGCCATAGCTGTCCTTGCCCTTGTAGCGAAAGCTGACGAATTTCATCGATCGTCCCCCATTTTGGAACCGCCCGCCGGAACGGGTGCGGGCGGCTTCAATACCCGCTTCGGCCCACGCTTTCAACTACGCATCCAGGCTTGGCCCCAGTAATTCAGCGTCCGCTCCTCGTGCTTCCAGGCGCGCGGTGGCGCCGCGCGCGCCATAAGCTCGAGCTCGGCCGACAGCTCGACTTTGTGGCCATCGGGATCCTCGACCATGAAGAACAGATTGTTGCCGGGGCCGTGCCGCCCAGGGCCCCACCAGAGCTTGATGCGGCAAGTTGCCATGTGATCCGCCCAATCACGAATGTCGTTCCAGCAGGTAGTTTCGTAGCAATGGTGGTCGGGGCGCGGCGTGGGCGCACGGAAGGCGGCGAAGCTGTGGTGCTCGGGATCCGAGCGCAGGAAGGTCGCGGTAACCTCGCCGCGTCCGGCGCCGTCCTCCCTCGTCTCGCCGTCGAAGACATGATCGGATTCGACGAATCCCAGCGTTTTCACATAAAAATCGACCAGCGGCCGCAAGCGATCGGTCGCCACCACGACATGCTGCAGCCGGCCAGGAAGACGCGCCGCCGCAAGGCCGCCCGCCGCCGGCGAGGCGTGCGCCTTATCGGGGAGGCCGAAGGCAACCAGTCGGCCATCGGGATCGCCGACCGCGAACCCCTCGGCGAACAGCGCTGTCGGGCACGCCAGAGGCGTCAGCCCCTGGCCTGCGAGGTGCGCCTTGAGCGCCGCCAGTTGCCGGGCATCCTGCAGCCGAAAGGCGCTCATCGGCTGTGCGCCTTTGGCGCCGGCCGCGATCAGGATTCGCCGCTCGGGGGCTTCAAGCACCCACTGGCCAGCGGAAAGCACCCTGGGGCGCATGCCGAGCGCGTCGCGGTAGAAGGCGATGAGCGCATCGGGGCGGTCGCTTTGGCGCGTGATGTGATCGAGCTGCGCCGGCCACAGCGGCGAGAGGCCGGGCGCGGTTATCGCATCGGCACGGCGCGCAATCGTTGCCTGCGGCATCGTCAAACTCCTCCCGAACATTCGGGATCCATCATCGCATCATCAACGCTCTTGTTGCGTCGTAATACGATGGACTGTTTCGTCGGCGAAACCGTCCGCCGTGTGATCGTACTTGTCAATCCGACGTTGGCGTCATACCAAACAGAGCTGGGGCATTGCGGCGCCCAGGTAAGCCGGGCTGTCGTCGCATGACCGGCGGTGCCGAGATGTGCTAGCCTGAGGCTCCACAACGACACTTTTGCCAAACGACGGGTTGGGGAGGATCTGATGATGCGCTATTTCGGGAAACTTGGCTTGGCAATGCTGCTCGGCTTCGGCGTGACGGCGGGCGTCGAGGCGCAGACGGTGAAAATCGGGCTTTTGTTGCCCTACTCCGGGCCCAACGCCTCGCTCGGCGACAACATGGACAAGGCGATCAAGCTTTACATGAAGCTGCACGAGAAGGATCTGCCGCCCGGCATCAAGC
>CAZLYV010000082.1:0-1060 GCA_964563665.1 uncultured Acetobacteraceae bacterium | reverse complement strand
GCGATCAAGCTTTACATGAAGCTGCACGAGAAGGATCTGCCGCCCGGCATCAAGCTCGAGATCATCCGCCGCGACACGACCGGTCCCGCGCCCGACATCGCCAAGCGTCTTGCCCAGGAGCTCATCACCCGCGACCGCGTCAACCTGCTCACCGGTGTCGTGTTCACGCCCAACGCCAATGCGATCGCGCCGCTGGCCACCGAGGCGAAGGTGCCGTTCATCATCATGAACGCCGGCACCGCGATGACCACGACCCTTTCGCCCTTCATCGCGCGGGTGTCGTTCACGCTCTGGCAATCGAGCTTCCCGCTTGGCGAATGGGCGGCCAAGAGCGGGATCAAGAAGGTCTATTCGGCGGTCTCGGATTATGGCCCCGGCCATGACGCGGAAGCAGGTTTCACCAAGGGCTTCACCGACGCCGGCGGCGAGATCGTCGGCTCGGTCCGCATACCGCTGGCCAATCCCGACTTCGTGCCGTTCATGCAACGCATCAAGGACACCAAGCCCGACGCCGTGTTCGTCTTCGTTCCGGCCGGCAAGCAGGCGACGGCGGTGATGAAGACGTTTGGCGACCTTGGCATGCCCCAGGCGGGGATTCGCCTGATCGGTCCCGGCGACATCACGACCGACGAGGAACTGCCAAACATGGGGGACGCCGCGTTGGGCGTCATTACCATGCACCACTATTCCGCGGCTTCGACGCGGCCGCAGAACCGCGCCTTCGTCGACGCCTGGAAGCAGGAATACGGGGCAGCTTCGGTGCCGAGCTTCATGTCGGCGGCGTCGTGGGACGGGATGCAGGCGATCTACGACGTCGTCCGCCAGCAGAAGGGCAAGATCGACGGCGAGAAGACAATGTCGCTGCTGAAGGGCTGGAAATTCGACGACAGCCCGCGGGGGCCCATCATGATCGATCCCGAGACGCGCGACATCGTCCAGAACGAATATCTGCGGCGGGTCGAGAAGGTCGGCGGCCAGCTCGCCAATATCGAGTTCGAGACCATCCCGATGGTCAAGGACCCGTGGAAGGTCATCAACAAGAAGCAGTAGCCGGACAGCA
>CAZLYV010000081.1:0-10024 GCA_964563665.1 uncultured Acetobacteraceae bacterium | reverse complement strand
GCGACGGCCGCAGGCATCCTGGCGCTGATCCCGCTTCCTCTCGAGTGGGCCGTGATCCTGCTGCCGGTCGTCGGCCTGGCGCTCAATGGCACGTCGTCGGTGCTCTATGGAACGGTCGCCGAGCTTGCGCCGGCCAAGCGGCGGGCCCGCGCCTTCGGACTCTTCTACACGTTTGGTATCGGCGCCGGCGCGATCGCGCCAACGGTTTACGGCATTTTCAGCGATACGATCGGCGTCAGCGTGACGCTCGCCGTCGTGGCTGCCGTCGTGCTGCTGGTGTTGCCGCTGGTGTCGCTGCTGCGGCCGGCGTTGCAGCACAGATCCGCGGCGTCGGACGGTCTTGCGCACTCGTGATCCCAATCCGGGCGCCATGACCGCGCGAGAGATTCCGACGCTCTCGAAGTTGTTCGAAGGCGTTGCAGCCGAACATCGCGGGCGCACGGCGGTTATTTATGGCGCGCGAAGCCTGACCTTGGAGGAGATCATCGCTGAAAGCCGCCACGTCGCGCGCGGGCTTGTCGAGCTTGGCATCGCGCCCGGCGATCGGATCGCGTTATGGATGCCGAATGCGCCGGCGTACCTCGCTCTGGTTCTGGCCTGCGCGCGAGTGGGCGCGGTCGCGGTCAACATCAACAGCCGCTTCCGCAGTGCCGAACTTGCCGACATCGTCGGCCGGTCGGGCGCAAAAGCGCTGGTCTATTGGCCGGAATATCGTGGTATCGCGTTTAACGAAATTCTGGCCGAGGTCGATTCGGCTGCCATGCGACAGCTCAAGGCGATCGTCGCCTATCGCGAGGACCGGCAGGGGCATCGAGCGGCGACGCCGCATGGCGTGCGGGTGATCGACTATGCGGATTTTGCGCGCCTGGCGCCATTGAACGAGGATCGCGCGACAGCCGACAGCGGCGTAGGGATCTTCACGACCTCGGGCACGACGCGGGCGCCGAAATTCGTCCTCCACACCCATCGCTCGATCGCTCGCCATGCCGAAGATGTCGCCCGCGCGTTCGGCTATGGGGCGCCAAATGCGGTGACGCTTCAGATGTTGCCGTTCTGCGGCGTGTTCGGCTTCAGCCAGGCGATGGCCTCGCTCGCCGTGGGCGCGCCGGTCGTTCTGTTGCCGGCCTTCGAGGCCGAGGCGGCGGCGGAGGCAATGGTACGGCACCGCGTCACGCACACCAATGGCAGCGACGATATGTTCGAGCGGCTTCTGGCTGCGCGCGGCGGCGCTTGCCCATATCCGCACCTTGCGTGGGCGGGATTTGCCGCGTTCAACGCCGCGGCCGAGCCCCTGGTGATTAAAGCCGAGACGCGCGGGGTTCGCTTGGTCGGCCTCTACGGGACGAGCGAATTGCAGGCGCTCTTCGCCCGCCAGCCGATCGAGGCATCCGCGGCGCGGCGCGCGCTTGCCGGCGGGCTACCGGTATCACCCGAGGCGGCGGTGCGGGTGCGCGATCCCGAAAGCCAAGGTCTGCTTGCGGCGGGCGGAGCCGGAGAGCTCGAGCTCAAGGGACCAAGCATGATGGCCGGCTACTTTGGCGATGCCGAGGCGAGCATGCGCGCGATCACCGCGGACGGGTTTATACGTACGGGCGATCTTGGCTATATGAGCGATGACGGCGGCTTCGTGTTTCAGTCGCGCCTTGGCGACGCGATCCGACTCGGCGGGTTTCTGGTAAACCCGATCGAGATCGAGAGTTATATCCAGGAGCATTCGAATGTCGCCCTCGCCCAGGTCGTCGTGGTGTCGCATCAGGGCCGCAATCATCCCGTGGCGTTCGTGCAGCCGCGCGCGGGTGGCGCCATTGACCAAGCGGCGCTTGGCGATTTCTGCCGTCAACGAATGGCGAAATTCAAGGTTCCGGAGCGTTTCGTGGCGATTGCGGAATTTCCGGTCGCTGTCGGCCCCAACGGGGTGAAGATCCAGCGTGGCGTGCTGCGCGAGATGGCACGGCGATTATTTGATGTCGGCTGACCGGCTTGCGACGCTCTCACCCTCGGCATGGCCGACGCCTAAACAGTTCCTACCGGCGTCACCGGAGATCCGACCGCCTGCGGCAGGCGGAGCGGCGGCGCCGTCAGCAGAAACCGGCTGCGGCGGTGGGTCCGCATATACTTTGCGAGATCGGAGAAATACCACAACTCGCCCAGATTGATTCCGAGCTTGAACAAACAGTGCTCGTGCAACGGCAGAGCGGCATGCCGGCCTTCGGCCGGCGCCGCGGGATAGGCTTCGACCGCGTAGTTATCGGCGGCGAGAACGGCGAGCCCCGAATCGGTGATCCACTGCAGCAGCCGTTTGTCACGGCCGTCGAGGGCCGCGCACGACGCCGACAAACGCGCGATGTCGGGCGACCCTTTCATTTCGACGATCATCTCGGCAAAGCCGGTGTGGAGGCAGACCATGTCGCCCGTCTCGACGACTACGCCGTCGGCCGCGCAGACACGCATCAGATCATCGTAGCCGACGAGCTTGCGGGCGCGGCCGAAATGCGCCGCGAGATCGATCAGTACGGCGCGTCCTTGCACCCCGGTCTTCGTCATGTTGTCGATGCCGAGCGCCCGTGCCGCGACACCCTCGTACCGCGCCCACGGCTCGGCCGTATCCTGAGGCTCGGCGCCAACCACATGCGCTCCCCCGCGCCAGCCGTTGTAGTACACGACCTCCGGCGTGCCATCGCCGTCGGCATCGAACAGCGCGCCGACATGGGCCAGCGAATCCCATTGCGAGGAATACTGCGTGTGAAGCAGCACCGCGTCGTCGCAGATCACGTCGGTATGCACTGGGTTCTCGGCGCTGAGCGCGTAATTGTAGTTGGCCTTGCCGTCGCGGACCGTGGCAAAGCGGCGCGGCGGATGGCGGCGGGGATTGAGCTTGTTGCCGCCCGGAAGATCGAGCGGTAGCGAAAGACAGAAGCTCTTGCCCTCGCGTACCTCGGCGATTCCCTCAAGAACTTTCTGGGGCGTGAGAAGGTTGAGCCGCCCGAGCTGATCGTCGGGGCCGAAATCGCCCCAGTTCGATCCTTCGGGCCGACGCTTCCAGCGAGACTGCATCGATGTTCTCCCGTTGATGACGCACGCTCAAATCGCTGCGCTGCCGATGCTCAAACCCCCGCAGACATGCAAGACCTGACCGGTGATGAACGACGCCTCGTCGGAAATGAAAAAGGCGACCGCCGCGGCGACGTCGGCCGGCGTGCCGATCCGCCCGACCGGAATCGCCCCCACGATCGCCTTGGCGGCCGGACCGCCCGCCGGGTAGTTGGCGCGGAAGAGCTCGGTTTCGATCGGGCCCGGGCTCACCGCGTTCACCGTGATGCCATCCTGCGCCAATTCGAGCGCCCAGGTTCGGGTGAGGCCGACGAGAGCCGCCTTGGTCGCCCCGTAGACCGACCGCCCCGCCTTTCCGAGCATCGCACGGCTGGCGATATTGACCACGCGCCCGCGCCGCTTCGCGCGCATCGCTGGCAGCACGGCCTGCGCGCACAAGATTGCGGCACGCAAATTCAAATCGATCTGGGCGCGAAAATCATCGGTATCGACCAGCTCCAGCGGATTGGCCCGGATCAGCCCCGCGTTGTTGACCAGGTTGTCGACTGCATGCGCGGCGGTCACTTCCGAAAGAACCCGGCGCGCGGCGGACTCCTCGCCAAGATCGACCGGGTAGGAGAGGCCGGGGAAATCTCCCTCCGGGCGGCTTCGCGACAGGTTGATGACCAGATGGCCCTTGCGCGCGAGATCGAGCGCGATCGCGCGCCCGATGCCGCGGCTCGCCCCCGTGACCAAGGTAACCGGCCGGCTCATGCGCCGCTCCGCAGATCGTCAAGCGTGGCATAGGACGAAATGTGCTGCAGGCTGGTGCGCACGTCGACGACGACCGGGCCGTCATGCGCCAACGCAGCTGCCACAACCGGGGCCACATCGCTATCGCCGGCGATGGTGAGCCCGCGCGCCCCATACGCCTCGCCAAGCCGAGCGAAATCGGGATTGACCAGATCGGTCGCCACCGGCCGGCCCGCATGAGATTTCTCCTGGTGCATGCGAATCGTTCCGTAGCTCCGATTGTTGGAGACGAAGAGCCGGACCGGCACGCCGGTCTGGATCGCCGTGGCGAGCTCATTTCCCGTCATAAGGAACCCACCGTCGCCCACGAAGGTGACGATCTGGCGTCCCGGATGGCGCAATCCTGCCGCGACGGCCGCCGGCACGCCAAGACCCATCGCGCCCGAGACAGCGCCGATGAGAATATGCCGTTCGCCGAATGGAAAATACCGGTGAAGCCAGCTCGCAAAATTTCCGGCATCGGTGATCAGGATCGCGTCCTCGGACAGACGATCACCCAGCGCGGCTACGAGCGCACCGAAAACCACGCCGTCATTCGCCGATTGCGGCGGCGACCACCGCGCTAAATCGGTCATTCCTGCATGCAGCTTTTCTATCCAACGCGCGCGCGCCGGCGTGGGGTTGATCGCGCGCCGCGCGAGCGCGGCAAGGAACGCCGTCGGGTCGCAAGCAAGCTTGATGTCGGCGTCATAGGTGCGCTCGAGGACCGCGATATCGGAATGAACGTGAATGAGCGTTTGTTTGGGCTTGGGTGCGCGCGGGAAGACGAAGCCTTGCGTCGTCGCGTCGCCGAGGCGGGTGCCGACGGCGAGGATAAGATCGGACTCTTGCAACCGATCCACCTGCGGCTGGGGAATCTTGTAGCCCAAATAACCGCCGAAATTCGGGTGGAGATTGGGGAAAAGATCCTGCCGCTTGAAGCTCGGCACCACGGGAAGCGCCAGCGCCTCGGCCGCCGATTTGAGCGCGGCGCGTCCCGCCGGGCTTGCCAACGCACCGCCCGCGATCAGGATCGGCTGCTCGGCGGCGCGTACCAGCGCCGCGATACGCTCGACGGTCGCGGCGTCGGGCGCCGCGATTGAATTTGCTTGGGGAGAAACGATCTCAGCGACGGCCGGCTCGGCAAGTACGTCCTCCGGTAAGACGACCACCACCGGCCCCGGCGTACCGGCAGCAGCAATGGCGAAGGCGCGAGCGATGCTCGCCGACATCTCGTTCGGATCGATCACCGTCGTCACGAGCTTGGCGATGCCCCCGAACATGCGCGCATAATCGATCTCCTGGAATGCGCCTCGGCCAAGCGCATCGCGCGGAACCTGGCCGATGAACAGCACAAGGGGAACCGCATCCTGCTCGGACGTATGAACGGCGATCGACGCGTTCGTGGCGCCAGGGCCCCGGCTGACGAAGCAGATTCCGGGCCGGCCGGTCAGTTTGGCGTCGGCCACCGCCATGTAGCCAGCACCACTTTCGTGCCGGCAGGTAACGAGATGCACGCGGGGTTCGTCGCGCAACGCATCAAGCACCGGCAGATAGCTTTCCCCAGGAACGCAGAATGCACGGTCGACCCCGTGCGCGACAAGACTCGCCACCAGGACTTGCGCCGCATTTGGCAGATCTGCGGATATCATCGCTGGCCGTTCAACGCGCCGGGAGCCGAAGGATTTTGCGCGCCTCATCCGGCATGACGACGGTGGCGCCCAACAGACTCACGATCATGACCGCCTTTTCAACCAGCGCGGCATTGCTCGGCGCCAGTTTACCCTTGTCGAGATAAAGATTGTCCTCGAGGCCGACGCGCACGTGCCCGCCCAGAAGGATGGCTTGCGCCACCATCGGAAACTGGGCACTCGAAATGCCGAATGCAGCCCATTGGCTTTCCAGAGGGAGAAGGTCGCGCATATAGGTCATGGCCGAGGGGCTCGCCGGCGCGCCCCATGGAATGCCGAGGCAGACCTGGAACAGGGCAGGGCTGTCGATATCGCCGGCCTCAATCATGTGGCGGGAGAGGCGAACGTGGCCGGCCTCGAACACCTCGAGTTCCGGTTTGACGCCGGCGGCGCGAATCGTGCGCGCCATCGCCTGCAGGTGGGCTGGCGTGTTGACGAAGACATGCTGGCCAAAATTCATGCTCCCCATGTCGAGGCTGCAAATCTCCGGGCGCAACTCCTCGACGTGCTGGACGCGTTCCTCGGGCGTCGTAAGCGTTGTCCCTGGACCGGCCTGGCGCGGATCGATATCCCCCGGCACGAAACGCGCGCCGGCCCCCGTGGTGAGATTGATGATGACGTCGCTGCCGGCGTCGCGGATCCGCGCCACAACCTCGCGGTAGAGCGCCGGGTCGCGCGAAGCGGCCTTGGTCGTTGGATCGCGGACGTGAATGTGCACGATCGCCGCGCCGGCGGCGCGGGCCTCCAGCGCGGATCGCGCGATTTCAACCGGCGTCACCGGTACCGCCGGGTTCTTGGCGACGGTGTCGCCGCTCCCGGTAAGCGCACAGGTGACGATCACAAGCTGGTTCATGCGGCCCCTTGTTCTCGCACCGGCGCAATTTCGGCGTCGTGCCGGTTTCGCGCTTGGGTTGTCGCAAATACGACCCTGCCCCCGAAGTTAGGCGGTGGACAGGTTCGTGGCAAAGGCTTTTTGACCGGTCCCGTGATGGTCGCCGGTCGCCCCACCGAATCGACTGGCCAGCGGCTGGAAACGCTGCCGCCGCGCTTCGCTCTCGCCCGATTGCAATCAGCGGTGCTATGCTCGCGCCGGCGTAAATCGGCGATGGTCCCGACGGAGAACGATCTGTCGGGAACAGTTAGAGAAAGAAATCGCAACCGCGGCATCGCGTGGGCCGACGGGTGCCGATGGGGAGGCAGCGGATGACAGACCCTTTGACCCAAGGGAGCCAGAATCGTTCGGGCGCCGCGGCGAGCGGTGGGATGATGGTCGAGGAACTTCCCTTTCGCAATTTAACCGGGTTTGGCTTGGCTGCCACCTGCGCATCCATAGTCATCGTGAGCATCATTGTCCTCAATCAGCTGCTGAACCTGCAGCTCCTCGTCGGCATCGTCTTCATCGAGAACCGCTATCTTTACCTCGTGGCGGCGTTCATCTTGCCGGTCGCCTTTCTCTCGTATCCCGCCTTGTCGCGGGGCACCCAGGCGCCGCTGCCCTGGCACGACATCGCGCTCGCTCTCCTTGCCTTCGCCGCCGGCGCCTATTTTGCATGGAACAGCCAGCGCATCCTCAACCAGGGCTGGGAGTATGGCGCGCCTGGTTTTGCCATCGCGGTGAGCGGCGTCTACGCCCTGCTTATTCTCGAAGCGCTGCGGCGTACGGCCGGTTGGCCGATAACGGTGATCGTATTCGCATTCGCGCTCTATCCGGTGGTCGCCGACAAGATGCCGGGGCCGATTGCCGGTCTGCCGCAGAGCTTCACGGACACCATCGCCTATCACGTCATCAGTGCCGAGGGCACCTTTGGCATCCCGATGAAGGCGTTCGGCGAGATCGTGGTCGGATTCATCATCTTCGGCGTGGCCCTCAATCACACCGGCGGCGGAAAATTCTTTAACGACATCGCCTTCGCGATGGTTGGGCACATCCGCGGCGGCGCGGCGCAGGTGGGCGTGATATCGAGCGCGCTGCAGGGCTCGATCAGCGGCAGCGTCATTTCGAATGTCATCTCGAGCGGCGTGGTGACGATTCCGGCGATGAAACGAAGCGGCTTCTCGGCGAAATATGCCGGCGCCGTCGAAGCCGTCGCCTCGACCGGGGCGGTGCTGATGCCGCCGGTCATGGGCTCGACCGCCTTCATCATGGCCTCGTTTCTCGGTCGGCCCTACGGCGAGATCGCGCTCGCCGCGACAATCCCGGCCTTGCTGTTCTATCTCGGCCTTATGCTCCAGATCGACGCCTACTCGGCACGCGCGGGCTTGCGCGGCATGCGCCGCGAGGAGCTGCCGAACCTCCTCGCCACGATCAGGGAGGGGTGGATCTATATCGCCGTATTCGTGGTTCTTGTCTTCTTCATGGTGCATGAATCCCGCGAGGCGCTGGCGCCGTTCTACGCCACGGGACTGCTGCTTCTCGTAAACCAGATCCTGCCGCGCCACCGGATGGACTGGCCGCGCTTCGTCGAGTTCCTTGCCGCCGCCGGGCGGGGCTTGGCCGAAATCGTTGCGATACTGATGGGCGTCGGCTTTATCATCGGTTCGTTTTCGGTGACCGGGCTTGCCGGCACGCTGGCCAACGATCTCGTCTATCTGGCGGGCGATGCGCCGATCGTCCTGCTGATCATGGGTGCGGCGACGAGCTTTATCTTCGGCATGGGGATGACTGTCACCGCCTGTTATATCTTCTTGGCGATCGTGCTGGCGCCGCCGCTGGTCCAGGCCGGGCTCGATCCGCTAGGCGTCCATCTGTTCATCATGTACTGGGGCATGGTGTCGTTCATCACTCCACCGGTGGCTCTGGCCGCGTTTGCCGCAGCGCCGATCGCCCGCTGCAGTCCCTTCGCCATCGGCTACGAGGCGATGCGCATGGGCTCGATCATGTATTTCGTGCCATTCTTTTTCGTTCTCAACCCGGCCTTGATCCTTCATGGGCCGGTTTGGGAAATCGTCGTCGTCACGTCGACGGCCGTGGTCGGCATATTGTTTATCGCGGCGGGCCTGCAGGCCTATCTCATCGGCGTCGGCCGCATCGAGAATTCGCTGGTGGGCTGGCTCGCGCGGCTGCTGCTGCTCGCCGCGGGATTGTGTTTTGCCGTACCTGGGGGTACAGCTATCGGGCTCGGCCACCTCGAACTGGCGCTGATCGCCCTGGCGCTCGGTCTGCCGGGGGTTGCTCTTGTACGCTGGCAGCGGCCGGTGACGTCGCTTGCCAGGACCCCCGCCTCGCCACCGGCGCAATGAAACCAACGGCTCGAACCCGCGACCAATTATTTATCCAGGAGGCACGAATGAAGATCTCGTTTCGCATCCCCCGTCTCGCGCTGGCCTCAGCCGCGATGCTGGCGCTTCCCTTCGGCGCGACGGCCGCCGATATCAAGTTGCCCGAGACGCTTGCCTGGACCGCCTACGACGTCGGCTCGGGCGGATACAACCAGGCGGTCGCCATCGGCAACTCGCTCAAGAACCGGCTTCAGGTTAGCTTGCGCGTGCTGCCCGGCAAGAACGACATCTCGCGCAATCTGCCCTTGCGTGAAAACAAGGTGCACTTCTCGGCCAACGGCGTTGGCGGCACCTATCTGGCGCAGGAAGGTCTCTTCGAGTTCGGCAGCAAGGATTGGGGCCCGCAGCGCCTGCGCTTGCTGGTGATCAATAACTCGGACGCGCTTTTGACCATCGTCACGGCCAAGGACGCCAGCATCAAAACGATATACGACATCAAGCGAAAACGTGTCGCCTGGGTCGTCGGCGCGCCGTCGCTCAACCAGAACATCACGGCGATGCTCGCCTTCGCCAATCTGACCTGGAATGACGTAACCAAGGTCGAGTTTGGCGGTTTCGGCGCGGCGATGGACGGCATCGTCAACAATCAGGTCGACGCCGCGTTCTCGTCGACGATTTCGGGGGCGGTTTATAAAGTCGCCGCCGCGCCGCGCGGACTGCACTACCCGATATTTCCGCACAGCGACAAGGCCGGTTGGGAGCGCATGCGCAAGATCGCGCCGTTTTTCGTGCCGTTCATGGGCACCGAGGGCGCCAATATGTCGAAGGAAAATCCGGTCGAGGGGGCGACTTATCCCTACCCGACGCTGATCGCCTACCAAAGCCAGGACGCCAATCTCGTCTACAACATGACCCGCGCCATGGTTGAGTTCTTCAACGACTACAAGGATGGCGCGCCGGGCAACAACGGCTGGGACATCAAGCGCCAGATCTTCGACTGGGTCGTGCCGTATCACGACGGCGCCATCCGTTATTTCAAGGAGATCGGCGTCTGGAAGCCCGAGCACCAGGCGCACAACGATCGGCTGCTCCAGCGCCAGGACGTGCTGGCGAAGAGTTGGGAGGCGTATGCGAAGTCGGCGACGGGTGACGAGAACGCGTTCTACGCCGGCTGGATCAAAGCGCGCGGCGGCGCGCTTGCCCAGGCCGGATTCGATCCGGTGGTCACCGACTGAGCGGAACTGTCGGCGATTTCACCCGTCGGTTGGAGAGGCGTCGACATTCGCGCCCGC
>CAZLYV010000080.1:318-10113 GCA_964563665.1 uncultured Acetobacteraceae bacterium | reverse complement strand
GGGAAGGCGCGGCGGATGCGCTGCAGGTTCTTGCGATCGGATACATAGACCGGACTCTTGTCGACGATTCGCCGCGGTTCGACCTTGCGGCAAAGCTCCGCGTAGACAGCGGCGGTCGACCAGCCAAGCCGGCGCATGATCCATCGGCGCGCCAGATCAACCGATTCGATGGTCTGCTCGCCGGCATAGAGATGGGCGACCGTCCGGAGAATGCCGTGGAGCTGAATCTGGCGGAGATTTACCATCCGGACCCATAGATCTTCGAGCGTTTCGGCTGCGAACAGATTGAGCTCGGGTACGCCGTACGCCATCGGATTCTGACCCAGCATGGCGCAGACAAGCGAGGTATAGGATCGCGGCGCACCAAGGATGAAGATCGGCGGATGATCGACCGCGGCCGTCGCCATGTTCTTATTTCTCCCCACGCCTGGCCCGCCTCGCTCCCCGACGCGCCGGCGGCGCCCAAATCACCCGCGAAACGGACTCCGATCTCCGAAACGCATCGGCACCCATTGCCCACCGCCAGTTCTGTGGCTGCGCTGGCGACCGACTGCCGACATCGCGCGGGACCGCAGATAGACTCGCGCTAGAGGCCATGCCCCCGAAAGAAGTCGATTATCGTCTCGCTGGCATCCATGTCCTGGCTGGTAATGCCAGTGATGTTGCGTCGTGACGGCGCCCGACGTGCAGCCGGTGTAGCTGTGACGCGCGATCCGGGTCCCGTCGTTGGCTCGATCGGGCAGCTGGACGATTTGCGGACGGCTCGCGCAGCGGTTAGCATCGCGCCAGAATTCGACCGTCCTTGGCGTCGAAACAATATGTCCGCCCTGGCCAAGGCCGAGAAGTGGAAAGCTAGGAATCTCGCCGCCGGACCATGGCATCAACCGATCGGCGGTGCCGTTGATCATAAGAATCGGCAACGCGCGCGAGGGCTTGCACCGCGGCAACTCGGCGGACGGGAGGTTGGCGACCACCGAGGCGAAGGCGGCGAAGCGCTCACTCGCTTCGCATGCGAGCCGCTGAACGAACATGCCGCCGTTCGAAACGCCGGTCACAAAAATACGCCGCTTGTCGACATTCCAGCGCTCGGCGAGCTGATCGGTCATCGCCACAGCGAAGCCGACGTCGTCGGCCTGCGCCGCGAGCGTCTCTCGTCCGTCGTTCCAGTGGGTCTCGCCGTTGGGGTACATCGCGACGAAACCGTGGCGGTCGGCGAGGCGCGCCATGTTGGTCATTCTTTCGACGCTCGCACCGTTCCCTTCGCCGCCATGAAACACGAAGACGGCCGGGTATTGGCGCGACTTGTCGTAGCCGGCGGGCAGATGAATGTAATAGCTGCGAGACATGCCGCCATATTGCATCTGGTAGAGGTTCAACCCCGGGGGGGTTTCGCTCCTCGAGCGACGCTCGGCGGGTTCGCTTTGCGGTCGTGCCTGCGCCACGTCGCTCTGGCGTCGGGTGCCGGCGCGCGCGCAATCCGCGAGCGACAGCATCGCCGCACAGAGCAGGACAAGGAACATCGGCCTGGTCATACGCATGTTCAGAAGGTCTCCCAGCCGGCAGCCGCAGGATGGAGCGTGCGGCCGCAATGATTGCATCGGTTACCAGTCAGTAGCTAAACATCCTGGCACAAGCCTTCAACTCGTCGCTTAATACGACACGCTCGCCGGCCTCGGTTTCATAGTCGTCCAGGCCCCGAGTGTCAGAGCGGAACGGTCGCAGCGCCGGGTTCGCGAGGAAACTCGGATCATTGCCGAAGCGGGCATTGGCCGGCCCGTAGCCCGCGAAGGGCGATCGCTCGGGCCGCGACATCGACTCGATCGCAGCGGGATCGGCGCCGAGGCCCAGCCATTCGCTGAGCCGCCGCAGGTGCGTCGGGGGATCGTTGAGCAGATCCTCGCCCCGCAGCCGTATCCGCTTATCCGCCGGGATGATTTCAAGGAACTCGACGATCCCGAGATGCGGCTGGAGCCACGCGCGATCGATGTCCAGGTCGCGCGCCATCGCGGGAGACTTTGCTTCTTGCCCCTGCTCGAGGTTCGAACGCTCGACGTAACCGTCGATCCGCTCGAGCGTCTTTTCCTGCATCGCGCGGACTTCGACCATCGAACGCCAGGTGGTCACCGGATGCCGCGTCAGGTGAAGGTAGAAGGCATCGGGGAAGTGCTCGTGCATCCGCTCGAGTGCGCGCGGGCTGTATACGTGCGCCGGCGACTTCTCCACGAGACCGCGGTCGCCCGCCCACTCGGCGAGAATCTCGAAAAGATCAACGGGCCGCATGTCCATGCGATCCTTCAGCCATGCCTTCGCGGCGTCGACGTTCGTGGCGCTCTGGCCACCCAATCCAAGTTCGGCGATGCTGCGCAGGAGGCCGTGCTGCATCCGCGGCTGTCGGCGCCACAGGCGAGCCAGCTTGGTGAGCGTGTCGAACGTGAAGAGATTCGTCTCGGCAAGCCCGATCATCTGCGGATGGTTGCCGATCATGGCGCACGTCACGGAGGTAAAGGACCGCGGCGGCGCCAGGATGAACAGCGGCGGTTTCATCCGTGCTGTCCTTTTCCCCTCCCGCGACGATCGCCGAGGCGTCGATGAGGGACCGCCGCGGGCCAAAATCTCGCGCCGATCGGATGATCGAAAGCGAAATACCGGGTGAAGCGCAGGTCGGACTTTCGGAGAGGCTGACGAAGGCTGCCGGCGCAATGTTCCTCTGCCATGACCGGTTGCACCCCATTCATGCCGACCTGCTCAAGCCCCAAGACCGGCGACACTCGATCAGGCATCTCATGCAAAGGCGATCGCCATGACCGCCTCGCCTTGGGCGGCGATGGTGACGCGCATGTCCCGGCCGTGGCCGCTGACATGGACTTCCCGGCCGCCGCTCGCGAACTGACCAACAACCCAGCTCCGCGGCCGACCGTTAAGTCCCTCGCCGTGGCACTTGGCGGCAGCTTCCTTCGCGCACCACATGCGCACGACACGCTCGATGCGGTTCGCGCCGCTGAAATCCGCGATGAGCGCATGCTCCGGCTCTGCGAACGCTCCACGTATCACGTCGTCAATCGGCACACGGCGTGTCAGCTCAAGATCGATCCCGACGGACTGACCGGGTGGCGCGGCGACCGCAGCCGAATGACCTTGGGAATGGGCGACGGAAACCTCGGGCATCTGCCCGATGTTCTCGAGCCCATCGCCGGCGATGTAGGGCTTGCCCGCCGCGTTGCAGCGGACGACGAGATCCGCCGGCAGGAGCAGAGCGCCGTAATGCCGCTGGATCCAGCGGCGCGTGACCTCCTTGAGCGCCAACCGTCCCATGAGCCAGTCAATTTTGCGATTGGCGTTTCCCGGCAGCTTTTCCCATCTATCCCGCTCCTCGGCGGCGAGAATCGTCTGCGCGAGAACCCGCTTCCAAATCCCGCCCGCGTCATTGAAAAAACCCAGGGGAAACGCCGGCACGTACCAGGCAATCGTACCCTGTGGCAGTTGCGGAAACAGCATCGTACAATCCTCGCCGTACCAGCCGTCCCGCAGATTGAATCGGGCGTGGTAGAAGCGGTGCGGAACCTCGAAAAATCGGTCGCGCCACCCGCTGGCCCGAAGTAGCACTCGGCCATCCGGTGCCCGGCATTCATATTCTCCGCAAAGATAACGCGCCGTCCCGCGGTCGTCGGATTGGAACGACAGGCGTCCGCCAAGTACGCATCCCGCCGTGCGCTCCTCGCTAGCGTCGCAGAGATCTATGCGATCGATCCGCGATGGAAACGAACTGAAGTCGACGCCCCTGTGCTGGGCGATCCAGAACGCGGTGACGTGTCCGAAAGTGTCCATGAGGACGGGATTCAACAGGAACGAGGGTCGTTCCTCCGGCTCGAGGAAGCCGTCGAGCAGCGAATCGCCGAGCTCCACATCCAAGCCGCCCTCGTCCCATGCAACCAATCGCCGGACCGCTTGGAAAAGCGGCCCGTGGAACATGCCGGATGTATAAAGCTCGTCGTCCCGAAAGGTTGGCCGGCGCGGCGCCGCGAGCTGCGGAAGGGTCGGCGGCAAGGTCGCTACCTCGTCGGCGAAGATCGCCTCCGCCTGAAACAGGACGCCGCCCTCATCCTCGATCAAGGCCGAGATGCGCTCCTCCCGGGTATCCGCGCTGAGCCTACGCGCCGAGAGGCGCAGCGTCTTGGCGTCCATATCAAGCGCAATCCAGTCGTGCGCTTGTACGTTTTCA
The DNA here is from genome assembly GCA_964563665.1 of uncultured Acetobacteraceae bacterium. Taxonomy (GTDB): domain Bacteria; phylum Pseudomonadota; class Alphaproteobacteria; order CACIAM-22H2; family CACIAM-22H2; genus CAZLYV01. The sequence goes on along the minus strand of CAZLYV010000080.1, from coordinate 5,894 downwards.
AGACGGACGAGATAAGGCTTCTCGGCCAGCGCGGCGGCTGCTTCCGCAACCATCTCCATGCTGACGGCGAGCGGCACGACAGGGAGACCATGGAGCGCGGGATCGAGGTCCGACACATGCCATGCATAAAGGACGTGGTGCCTGAGAAACGTATCGTTCGCAACGGAGAGACGGCATTCGGCGACGAGGCTGTCTCTTTCGCAAGCGTTGATGCGGCGCAGAAACGGGAATTTCGAGACGCTCGCGGTCGCGGGGGGCACCGGGGCGCCACTGAGGGCGGCGCCAACGACACGTTCCTGCACCGCGAGAAAATCCCTCATCATCTCGAAATGGCCGCGCACTATCTCGGAGACACGGGAGCCTTGCGCGGGGGACGCAGCGATGTCTGCTGGCGCGATCTCCGCTCGGCGTGAGGACCGTGAACCCTCCTCCTCGGCGACGGCGGTGTATCGGCCCGGGGCCGGTTCCTGCTCCTTGACACGCGACTCTGTCGCCGGCTCCAGGAACCCGCGCCGCAGCTCCGCCGCCTCCGCTTCCGAGAACGTGATGTAGGGCAGGGTATTCGTGAATGTGCGGTCGCGTGACCGGGGCGGCTGTGGCGGGTGCTCCACATCCAGCGCCGCAAGCGGTCTGTTGTCGAACAGCGCGGCCAACCTGATATTGCGTCCCTGAACCCACAACCGGCCCAAGCCGTGCAGGAGCTGCACGACGCTCGACCGCCTGCGGTTGTCCATCGCGACGGATAGAAAATCCCGTCCCTGCAGGATGTCCCGAACAAAGCCGGTCAGGTTGCTCGATGGACCCACCTCGACGAAGAATCGAATCCCGTCCGCATGCATTCGCTCGACAGTCTCGGTGAACCGCACGCGCGAGCTCCACTGCGTGGCGGCCAAGCGCGCGAGCTCCTCCGGATCCTCCGGCATGGGCGCGGCGGTGGCGCAGGAATAGACCGGCACGCTCGGACACTCGAATCGCATTTGTCCATAGATGCGCTCGATGGCAGCGGTGACCGGGGTGAAGAGCGGCGTGTGGTACGGCCGATCCAACGGCAACGAGGAACACAAGCCACCCTCGGCCCTGAACACGGCCGCCACCTTTTCGATCGCCTCCCGCGATCCGAATAGCACGGCTTGGTGATGACAGTTGTCGAGAGCGAGATGGACGGCGTGGCCGGAAGCAACCTCGAGCACCCGATCGCGTTCGACCGCGCCGACAGTGAGCAGCGCTCCTTTGACGATCTGGCCAGCCGCCTCGATCTTGTTGTAGAGGCGATTGATCTGTTGGATGTGGCTCTTCAGTCCATGCTCGCCGGCTTCAGGCAAGGCGCCGGCAGCGAGTAGGGCGCTGTGTTCTCCGCTGCTGTGGCCAACGACCGCATCCGCCCTCAGCCCGAGCCTGCGCAGGACGGCCAGAAGCGCTTGGTCTGCGATGAAAACCGATTCCGAGCCGACCTCGATGCCAAAAAGCCGCTTGCGCAGAGCCGACGCCGCCGATTCATCGAGGGTCGTTGGAGGCGGGAAGACGCATTGACTCGGCCGAACGTTTCGTTGCCCCTCGTACACGGCGTCCCAGAAGTCGAACCACCAGCGGGCCTCCGGGAAGCATCGCAGAAGGTCGTCGAGCATGCATTGGTATTGAGCTCCCTCGCCGGGAAACAGAAACGCAAGGCCGCCATCCAGTCGTCTCTCGGCGTAGTAGACGCCGGAGTGCATCTGAAATTCTCGACGCCCGCCGCTCAGCAGTTCGCGCGCCTTGGCCAGCTTGGACGCCAAATCGGCAATGCTCTCGGCGACGATTGCCAACCGTCCGTGACTTGATTGCGGTCTCTCGGCAAGAGCTTTTGCGACCTCCCCGAGCGCGACGGCTGCGAACCGTCCAGCCTCGACGGCGGTCAAGAGCGCTGCGATCGCGGAGATCAGGTCCGCGCGGCTTTCGCCGCTCATTACGATGAGCTCGCTCGGCCAGTACCGCGGCCGCGCCTGTTCGGCCGTCTCTGGAGCTTCTTCCAAAACGGCGTGCGAGTTGATGCCGCCGAAGCCGAACGCATTGACTCCCGCACGACGCGGCGAGCCGTGCGGATGGATCCATGGTCGGGTTTCGGTATTGATATAGAATGGACTGCGTTCGATCCCGAGTTGCGGGCTCACTTCCTCGCAAAGGGTCGGCGGCAGGACCTTGTGATAAAGCGCGAGAGCCGCCTTGATGAGGCCGGCGACGCCCGCTGCGGGGATGCAGTGACCGATCATCGACTTGACCGAACCGATTGCACAGCTCGGGATGCCGTTCTGCCGGGCTCCAAGAACCTCCGTCAACGCCGCGATCTCGGTCCGGTCGCCAAGCGGTATGCCCGTTCCATGCGCCTCGACGAGACCGATGGTGGAGGGAGCGATCTCCGCATCCTCATAGGCCCGCTTGAAGGCAAGGATCTCGCCTTCCAGGCGCGGAGCGAGCAGGCCCGCCCCCCTGCCGTCGCTTGACTGGCCGATCGCCTTGACGACGGCATAGACCCTGTCGCGGTCACGCAGCGCGTCCTGGAGGCGCTTGAGCACAACGATGCCGAGGCCTTCACCGAGGAGCGTGCCGTCGGCGCCCGCCGAGAAGGGCTGGATCTGCGAGCTCCGCGACAGGGCACCGAGCTGGGTGAACACCATGTAGACCTCGGCCGGGATTGCCGCGTTGACCCCGCCGGCCAGCATGAGGTCGGCGCGTCCGGACCTGAGTTCCTCCCTCGCCGCGTGAAGTGCGACGAGTGACGACGCGCAAGCCGCATCGACCAGATAGTTCGGCCCGTTGAGGTTGAGCCGGTTGGCAATCCGACCGGTCATCACGTTGGGCACCAGTCCCGGCGCCACATCCGCGTTGAACGGCGGAAGCTTCGCGAGCAGCGCGGCGCGGACCTGCTCGAGACCATTTTCCCCGGCATCGGGCAGAAGCCGCCGTAGCAGTTCGATGGTCTGGTCGACGACGATGCCGTGTTGGACGACGTTGGCGTTACCGCGATGCAAATAGGTGCTATGCCCAAGGATGATCCCCGTTCTGGCGTGGTCGAAGTCGCTCCGCAAATAGCCCGCATCCGCGAGAGCCTCTCTGGCAACTTTGAGCGCCAGGAACTGATCCGGCTCGCCGCCGTCGATCGAGCTGGGCATCACGCCAAGCTGGGACGCATCGAAGCGGTAAAGCTCGCGCAAAAATCCGCCCGCGATCGTCGACACCCTGCCGCAACTCCCCGAAAGATGGTGCCGATCGACGCCCCAACCGTCCGGCGGTTGGCCGATCGCACAGACCCCGTTCAGCACGTTGTGCCAGAACTGCTCCGCATCCTCTGCAGCCGGGAAAATGCAGGAGAGGCCGACGATCGCGATGTCGTCTTGCGGCTTGGGCTTTTTGCGGACCATCTTGATCATCCAAGGTTCAGATCGCCGCCGTCCGAAGTCCGTCCGTTCACACGCGAATCTCGCCGGTCCAGCCGCATAGCCGATTCAGGCCGGCATTTGCCGTGCATTCGAGATCCTCGATGAGAAGCTGCAGCTTGCCCTCGGCGTTGACGAACGCGACATCCGCCCGGACCTGATGCGCAGCGCTCCCGGAACGGACGGAAAAGATCATCCGGTACACGTCGCCCTGCGCTTCGTTGAATCGCCGAACGCGGCCGAAGCGACTCGGCAAAGCCGCTGTCGAGTGCATCTCGCTCGACCAGACCAGCGCGATCTGGCCTGCGCTGTCGACCAGCCCAGGATCGAAGATCCATCGGGCCTCCGGCGCCACTCCGCGTACGAACTCGCCAGGCGAGGTCGGCGCGACCTCGGCCACGACTCCGGTGGAATCGAGTCCCACGAGCGTCCTAATAGTTTGCAGGCACGGACCGTGGAAAAGCAGATCCCGGTAAATCTCGCGCGCCGTCTTTGCCGCAGGCGCGGGATTGATTCGCCATTCGACTGCAGCCTCGCCCAACAGGCTGTCGGCCAGATGCACCGTACCTCGATAGCATGCTCGGGCCGTTCTACGCGCCGGCCGCAGCTCGACCGAGACACTGAATCCGGTCGCTTCGGCGTGCGTGGAGCCGGTAACCACCACCTCAATCTCGCGCGCATTCTCGTCCTCGAAGCGAACGCCATTGAGCACGCGCAGGTCGCTGATCTCGACGACCTTCCAGCCGGGCCACGCCTCTGCGGCCGCCTCGGCCATCAGCTCGAGCGCGACCGCGGCCGGTAGCACCGGTACGCCCTCGAGCTTGTGTTGCTCGAGAAAGACGTCCATCGCGCCGTCGAACACTCGGCGAAACACGATGGCGCCCCGAGGGCCACGCTCGCGAGATGTGCCGGTCAGCAGCGGGCTCGCCGCCTTTCGTAGCGCGCCCACTTCCGCCTCGTGTTTTTCCCACGGCCCATCGCCGGCCACGATTTCGACGTCAGCGATCGGGCCGCGAAGGATTTCATCGAGGAAGAAGGCTGCGCCCAGCTCCGGGGCGACGAGGCGCACACCCTTTGCCTCGAACTTGCGCCGCACATCGTTTGAAACCATTCCGGTTCCGTGTCTTGTCGAGAGCCACGGCCCCCAGTTGATGGCCGAAACCTTGACGGCGCCCGCCCAGGCACGCGAGATCTGCAGCGCCAGGCGATTGAGCATCTCGTTCGCCGCCGCGTAGTCCGTCTGGCCCGAATTGCCGTAGCGACCGGCCACCGAGGTGAAGAAAACGAGGAACTTGAGACGTTCCGGTTTCAAGTGGCCGACGAGCGTAAAGGCGCTTTCGAGCTTCGTATCGACGACGCGGCTCCAGCTCTCCGATGACTTTTCGACGAGCAGCCGGTCCTCGATGACGCCCGCGCCATGGACGACGCCGTCCAAACGGCCGAACCGCTGGTAAATCTGATCGATCAGCCGCTCGAACGCCGGCTGATCGCGTATGTCCGCCGCCATGTAGTGCACCGTCGCGCCAGCCTCCGCGAGGGCGCGCAGGTTCGCGCGAATTTCAACGCCGCGCAGAACCTTTCGTATCTCGGCCTCGATTTCCGCAGGCGTGGCGGATCGAGCAGAACGGCGCGCCTTTGCGATCAGCAGTCCGCGCAGCTCCTCGGGCGATCCTGCACCTGCGAGTTCCGGATCCTCGTCCGGCGGCAAAGGCGAGCGCCCCACCAGCACAAGCGTCACGCCCTTGGCTGCGAGCGGCCGCAGCACTTCGGCGGTAATTCCGCGTGCGCCGCCGGTCGCGAGAATCACCCAGTTTGCGTTTGGCTCAAGGCGCGCCGGCGCCGTCGGGTCGATCGGCGCAGGCTCCGTGCGAAACACGGTCCGCACGCCACGCGGATAGCCGACCTCGATCCGACCACCTGGCAGCGCCAGCTCCCGCAACAGACACTTCGCGTTGTCGGTCGGCGGCAAACTTGAATCCAAGTCGATTGCCTTCAGGACACAGTCGGGCCATTCCTGCTTCAGAGACTTGGCCAAGCCGACCGAGCCGCCTTGGGCCGTGAGCCCGGCCCCTCCGCCGCTCCCTCTGTCGAAGAGCCCTCCAAGACCGGTTACCAACAAAACCCGCCCTCCGTCGCGCAAGTCGGTCGCCATGGCTTGAAGCAGGC
>CAZLYV010000080.1:0-308 GCA_964563665.1 uncultured Acetobacteraceae bacterium | reverse complement strand
GCGATGGACCAGCTTTTCGTTCCGTGCGACCTGCATCCGCCAGGACTCGATCGGCGCGCCAATTGCAAGGCGCTCGCTCCCGAGTGGCGCAAGGTGAACGAGCCCAGCGAAACGACGCTTGCGGAGGCCTTCAGGTGGTGTCAGGACCGCATCCTGTGCAACGAGTCCCGTAGGATCGAGAATGACCGCCTCGACCCCCCGCTCGCCGAGCTGGCGGACGACCTCTTGAGCGACGCCGCGGCCATCGTCGGTAACGACGTATGGCCCGGTGCCCAACGGTTCCTCGGGCACATCATCGACGGGCTCGG
>CAZLYV010000079.1:0-10119 GCA_964563665.1 uncultured Acetobacteraceae bacterium | reverse complement strand
ACGGTCGCGCCGTAGACGCCGGCGAGCAGCCCGCGTTTGGTATAGAAGTTGAAATCCGTCGCCGTGTCGCCGGCGGCGTACCAGATCGCGTCGACTGTCCGCCACAGGGTCTTCAGCGCCACGCCTGCGTTGAAGGGTAGCGCCAGCAGCCCAAGCGCGCGCCGCACGCTCTCGCGGTGGGGCGTCAACGGCTCGAGACGTAGCCGGACGCCGAGCGCGACACGCTCACGCACCTTCATCGCCGCGCCATTTTGCCGCTCGATCGCCGCCACCATCGCCCGGTCGGACTCGGCGCACCAAAAATCAACCACCTCGACCGGCCCGCCGGGAAAGACGCGGAGCGGCATTGTCGCGGCGTAACCGGCGTCGATCGCCGCCTGGCGAAGGGCGGTCTGCGACCAGCCATCGAACGGCACATGGGGTAATGCCGCCGCAACGATCTCGCGGCGTACGCGCTCGCGATCGAACGCGCTTGCGCCGTGCGCACTCTCACTCGGTCGGGACGTCATCGGGTATCACCATCGATTTCCTCATTTCCTCGACGAATCCGAACAGCCGCATGTCGCTGATACGGGAAGGATAGAGGATTCCGTCAAGATGGTCGCACTCATGCTGCACGACGCGCGCATGGAACCCGGACACCGTGCGATCGATCGGGGCGCCATCGCGGTCCACGCCGCGGTATCGCAATTGCTTGTAGCGCCGGACCGCCCCGATCATGCCGGGCACCGACAGGCAGCCTTCCCAGCCAAGTTCCATCTCGGGGCCCAGCGGCTCGAGCACGGGATTGATCAGAACCGTGAGGCCCTGGGGCGAATCGCCCTCGACGCCGCTCACCCGGCCAGGCGGCACATGGAAGAGAGCGACGCGCAACGGCACGTGGACCTGGGGCGCCGCGAGACCGGCGCCGTCGGCATCTTTCATCGTCTCGGCCATGTCGGCGACAAGCCGCTTGATTTCCGGCGCCATCGGGTCGGCAACATCGGCGGCGCGCTGGCGCAGCACCGGATGACCCATACGGGCAATCTTGAGAATGGCCATGGCGTTAAATATGCGTGCTGCTTCACGGCTGTAAAGGAGTGTTGCGGATTCGCACGGAATTATCGGCGCTTGCCCGGCGGCGCGCCAGCGGACCCCTTCACACGCCTAAGTGCCTGTGATATAAGCTTCGCTCTCGGTCCGGGCGCCATCGGCGCCGGGCCGAGTGTTTTTCCAACCAGCCCCTTCAGCCAAGGAAAGGAGAGCGGTCCGCCCGTGCAAGTCATCGTTCGCGATAATAACGTCGATCAAGCCCTCCGCGCCCTCAAGAAAAAGATGCAGCGCGAAGGCGTCTTCCGCGAAATGAAACTACGTCGGCATTTCGAAAAGCCATCCGAGCGCAGGGCGCGCGAGAAGGCCGAAGCCGTTCGCCGTTTCCGCAAGCTGCAGCGCAAGCGCATGGAGCGCGAAGGCTACTAAGCCTTCGGCCGGCGCGCCGGCATCAATGTCCATGTCGAGGACGAGATTGCCGCGAGCGGAGGCCGTTCGCGGCTTTTGGTGTTGTCCTCCGGCTGGCATCTATCCGAGACTTGGCCCATGAGCGAGCCGCCGCTTCCCCGCATTGCGCGCACCATTGCCGAGCTCCGCGACGAGATCGCGTTGTGGCGCATGTCGGGCCACGACGTGGCGCTGGTGCCGACCATGGGCGGGCTCCACGAAGGTCATCTCGCGCTGGTCCGCCATGCCCGCAAGGAATGCGAGCGGACCGTGGTGTCGATTTTCGTCAACCCGATCCAATTCAACCAGGCGGACGATTTCCACAGCTACCCGCGCGATCTCGACGGCGACCGCGCCAAGCTCGCGCCCCTCGGCGTCGAATTGGTGTTCGCGCCCGACGCCGGCGAGATGTACGCGGACGGATTTGCCACCACGATTTCGGTTGGCGACCTCTCAACCGGACTCTGCGGGCCGCACCGGCCGGGCCATTTCGACGGCGTGGCGACGGTCGTCGCCAAGCTTCTCCTTCAGTCGCTGCCCGACGTCGCGGTGTTCGGCGAGAAGGACTGGCAGCAGCTGCAGATCATCGGGCGCATGGTGCGCGATCTCGACATCCCGGTGCGCATCAACGCCGTGGCGACGGTACGCGAGGCCGATGGGCTCGCCATGGCGTCGCGCAACGTCTTCCTGTCGCCCGAGGAGCGCAAGATCGCCGCGACATTGGCGCGCGTGCTTGGCCGTCTGGTCGCCGAACTGTCGGGCGGCGCCGAGGCGGCGCCGGCGCTCGCGCGCGGCCGCGAGGAACTCGCCCGTGCCGGGTTCGCCAAGATCGATTATCTCGAGGTGGTCGAGGCGGCGACGCTCAAGCCCGTCTCGCGCGTGACCGGCCCCGCCCGCGTCGCCGTCGCCGCCTGGGTGGGGCGCACGCGCCTGATCGACAACATGGCGGTCGAGCCGCGGGGCTAATCGTCCCCGTCCCGACCCTGTCGGCGGGCGAGGGAACGCGACGACAATTCCGTTGAATGCCCGCCGCGATGGCGGCAACTCACATCGCCTTGACCACCTGCTCGCAGACGTGTTTGGCGTCGCCGAACAGCATCATGGTGTTGTCGCGGTAGAACAGCTCGTTGTCGACGCCGGCGTAGCCGGTCGCCATCGAGCGCTTGACGAACAGCACCGTCTTCGCGTTCTCGACGTCGAGGATCGGCATGCCGTAGATCGGCGACTTGGGATCGGTCTTGGCGGCCGGGTTGGTGACGTCGTTGGCGCCGATGACGAAGGCGACGTCGGTCTGCGCGAAGTCGCGATTGATCACCTCAAGCTCGAAGACCTCGTCGTAGGGCACGTTCGCCTCGGCCAACAGCACGTTCATGTGCCCCGGCATGCGGCCCGCCACCGGATGGATGGCGTAGCGCACCTTGACGCCCTGCTCCTTGAGGAGATCGCCCATCTCGCGCAGCGCGTGCTGCGCCTGCGCCACCGCCATGCCGTAGCCGGGCACGATGATCACCGAGCTGGCGTTCTTCATGATGAAGGCGGCGTCCTCGGCGCTGCCGGCCTTGACCGGGCGCTGCTCCGCCTTGGCGCCCGCGGCGGCGGCGCCCGATGCGGTGCCGAAGCCGCCGAGGATGACGTTGAAGATCGAGCGGTTCATCCCCTTGCACATGATGTAGCTGAGGATGGCGCCCGAGGAGCCGACCAGCGCGCCGGTGACAATCAGCAAGCTGTTCTGCAGCGTGAAGCCGATGCCGCAGGCCGCCCAGCCCGAATACGAGTTCAGCATCGAGATGACGACCGGCATGTCGGCGCCGCCGATCGGCAGAATGAGCAGGAAGCCCAGCGCCAGCGACAGCAGGACGAGGACCCAGAACGCCAGCGGATCGGCCGATATCGCGAACCAGACGAGCGACAGGATGATCAGTACACCGAGCGCGCCGTTGAGCGGATGCTGGAAGGGGAATTGGAGCGGTGCGCCGGTCATCAGCGCCTGCAGCTTGGCGAAAGCGATGATCGAACCGGTGAAGGTGACGGCGCCGATCGCGGTGCCGAGCCCCATCTCGACCAGGCTGGCGAGCTTGATGTGGCCCGGCGCGCCGATGCCGAAGGCGGAGGGCGAATAGAGCGCCGCCGCGGCGACGAACACCGCCGCGAGGCCGACCAGGGAGTGGAAGGCGGCGACCAGCTGGGGCAGCGCGGTCATCTGGATACGGAGCGCGATCACGGTGCCGACCACGCCGCCGACGATGATGCCGGCGAAAATGGTGCCGAAACCCGACATCGCCGGCATGGCGAGCGTCGTGCCGATGGCGACCACCATGCCCACGACGCCGTAAATGTTGCCGACCCGCGCCGTCTCGGGCGAGGAAAGTCCGCGCAACGACATGATGAAGCAGATTGCGGCGGCGAGATAGAGCAGCGCCGAAAGGATCTCGGTCATGCGTCGTCCCCCGCCCTATTTCGCCGGTTTCTTTTTGAACTTGCCCAGCATGCGCTGGGTGACCACGAAGCCGCCGAAGATATTGACCGAGGCCAGCATGACGCCGAGAAACCCGACGACGCGCGAGAAGCCGACGTGGCTGGCGCCCGCCGCCAGAAGTGCCCCGACGATGATCACCGACGAGATGGCGTTGGTCACCGACATCAGCGGCGAATGGAGAGCCGGCGTCACCCGCCAGACGACGTAGTAGCCGACGAACACCGCGAGCACGAATACGGTCAAGCCCATGGTCAGCGGGTCGACCCCGCCGGCGCCGGCGCTAGGCGCCAGAAACGTGCTGTGTTCGGCGAGCGCGCGCGCCTTGGCGGCGAGCGCCGCGGCGTCGGTCGCGACCTCGGCCGCCTTGTTGACGACGGTGGACGGATCCATGGCCTCAATCTCCCTCGGAGGGCGCGGGCTGGGTGGCGAAATCGGCATGGACGACGCGCCCGCCTTGGGTCAGCAGCGCGCCCTTGATGATCTCGTCGGCGGTGTCGATCTTGAGCGAGCCGTCCATCTTGTCGACGATCAGGCCGATGAAATTGAGCAGGTTCCTGGCATAGAGGGCGCCCGCGTCGACCGCGATGCGGCTCGGCATGTTCAGGTGCCCGACGATCTTGACCCCATGGCGAACCACGACCTCGCCCGGCTCGGTGAGTTCGCAGTTGCCGCCCGCCTCGGCCGCGAGATCGACGATCACCGACCCCGGCTTCATCGATTTGACCATGTCGGCGCTGACCAGACGCGGCGCCGGGCGCCCGGGGATGAGCGCGGTGCAAATCACGATGTCCTGCTTCTTGATCGTCTCGGCGATCAGCGCCGCCTGCTTCTTTTTGAAGTCGTCGGACATTTCTTTGGCATAGCCGCCGGCGGTCTCGGCCGATTTGAGCTCCTCCGATTCGACCATGACGAAGGTCGCGCCCAGGCTTTCCACCTGCTCCTTGGACGCGAGCCGAACGTCGGTCGCCGAGACGACGGCGCCAAGCCGCCGGGCGGTCGCGATCGCCTGCAGGCCGGCGACGCCGGCGCCCATCACCATGACCCGGCCGGGCGGCACGGTGCCGGCCGCCGTCATCATCATCGGAAACGCGCGGCCGAATTCGCCCGCCGCGTCGATCACCGCCCGATAGCCGGCAAGGTTCGATTGCGAAGAAAGCGCATCCATGCTCTGCGCCCGGCTGATCCGCGGCACCAGCTCCATGGCGAAGGCGGTGATCCCTTGCCGGGCATAAGCCGCCACATCCGCGCGATTCTGGTAGGGCGCCAGAAGACCGACCAGCACCGCGCCGTCGCGAAACAGCGCGATCTCGTCCGACCCGCCCTCGGCTTGCGAAAGCGGGCGCTGGACCTTGAGCACGATGTCGGCCTCGCGCAACGCCGCGGCCGCATCCGGAGCGATCGAAGCTCCCGCATCGGCGAACGTCTGATCGGGGATCGAGGCGCCGTCGCCGGCCCCGGTCTCGACGATTACGTCGAGTCCGAGCGCGCGCAGTCGTTTGACGGTCTCGGATGACGCCGCGACGCGAGCTTCGCCCGGACGGCGTTCCTTCGGAATGGCGATCTTCATGGCAGGCAGCGTTCCGGAAATCTGACGGCGGCTCGAACGGGTCCGGCCCACAATGCCAAGCCACGCAAGCTTTGTGAAGGGGTGGCGTCGATTGCCCCGGATGTGACGATATTCGCCTTTTACGCCGCCGCGGGCACGCCGGCGGTCTTCAACGCCGCGGCCTGGCGGCCGGCGAGCGACTTCTGCTCGAAGTCATGGATCAGGTCATGGAACAGGCGGTGCCAGTTCACTTCCGCCTTCAAATGCAGGAACACCGAACCCAGCCCGATCGCCGCGCGATCCATCAGCACGAACTCGCGCGGCGGCGTGACGCCGCCCAGGTGGCGCAGCTCGGCATGAACGGTTTCGGCCACCTCGCGGCCATAGACGCCCGAATTCGTCTCCTCGATCAAGCGCGTGCGGTCCTCCATCAACGGCGCGTAGACGAACGCCGCCCAGCGATTGAGCACCCTGATCAGTTCCTGCGACAGCTTGTCGAACCCCCAGGTCTCGTAGGCGTGCACCGCCAGCGCCGGATCGTTGCGCCTGAGCGCCCAATAAAGATCGATCACGCCCCCGACGAATTTCGCCGGAAAGACGCGGATGCAGCCGAAATCGAGCAGGTTGATCCCGCCGTCGGGCCTGATCGAATAATTGCCGAGATGCGGATCGCCATGAATGACGCCATAAAAATAGAACGGCACGTACCAGGCGCGAAACATGTTGCAGGCGACGCGGTTGCGCATTTCGATCGGCGCCTTCGCGATCTCGAGGAGCCTCGCGCCATCGAGCCAGGTCATGGTGAGCAGACGTCCGCTCGACAGCTCGTCGATCACCACCGGCACGTGGACGTCCGGCTCGGCGCGCAGCATGTGGGTGTAGAGATGCATGTGCCGCGCTTCGCGGTCGTAGTCGAGCTCCTCGCGCAGCCGGGCGGAAATTTCGGCGTGGATCTGCCCGGTCGAGATCGCCCGGTCGTAGCGCTCGTAGAGGGCGAAGACGAGCTTGAGCTGGCGCAAATCCGCCTCGACCGTCGACTGCATGTCGGGATATTGCAGCTTGCAGGCAAGCCTCGTTCCATCGCGTGCAACCGCGCGGTGGACCTGGCCCAGCGACGCCGCGGCGGCGGCCTCGTGCTCGAAGCTTTGGAAACGATCCTGCCAGCCCAGCCCGAGCTCGTTCGCCATGCGGCGGCGCACGAACGCCCAGCCCATCGAGGGCGCGTTCGATTGGAGCTGAATGAGCTCGCGCACGTATTCCTCGGGCAAGGCGTCGGGAATCGTCGACATGAGCTGCGCGACTTTCATCAGCGGCCCCTTGAGGCCGCCCAGCGCAGCGCGCAGCTCGGCGGCATGGCGCCCACGATCGATCGTCAGCCCGAGGATTCGCTCGGCGCCGAACCGTGCCGCGAGACCGCCCACCGCGGCGCCGACGCGGGCGTAGCGGCGCACGCGGCCACCCAGCGAATTATCCTCGCTCTCGGCCACGATTCCCCGCCCCTCAGTCGAGCCGTTCGAGTTCGTCGATGAACCCGGCGATGATGGAGAGCCCGCCCTGCCAGAACGCCGGGTCCGCCGCATCGAGACCGAAGGGCGCCAACAGTTCGCGGTGCCGCTTGGCGCCGCCGGCGCGGAGCATATCGAGATAGCGCACGGCAAATCCGTCGGGCGCCTTGCGGTAGGCGGCGTAGAGCGAGTTCACCAGGCAATCGCCGAAGGCATAGGCATAGACGTAGAACGGCGAGTGGATGAAGTGGGGAATATACGTCCAGTAGACGCGGTACTCGTCGTCGAAGCGGAACGCCGGGCCAAGGCTTTCGCGTTGCACGTCGAGCCAGATCTCGCCGATCCGCTCGGGCGTGATTTCGCCCTGGCGGCGCTCGTCGTGGAGGCGACGCTCGAACTCGGCGAAGGCGATCTGGCGCACCACCGTGTTGAGCATGTCCTCGACCTTCCCGGCGAGCATCGCCTTGCGGCGCCTGGGCTCGCTCTCGGCCGCAAGCAGCGCCCGGAAGGTCAGCATCTCGCCGAACACCGAGGCGGTCTCGGCCAGCGTGAGCGGCGTATCGGCCAGCAAGTGACCCTGGACGGCCGCCAGCACCTGGTGCACGCCGTGCCCCAGCTCGTGGGCAAGCGTCATCACGTCGCGCGTCTTGCCCTGGTAGTTGAGCAGGAGATACGGATGCGCCGAGGGCACGGTCGGGTGCGCGAATGCGCCCGGCGCCTTGCCGGGCCGGACCGCGGCGTCGATCCACGCCCGCTCGAAGAACCGCCGGCCGATCGACGCCATATCGGGCGAGAATTTGGCGTAAGCCGCGAGCACGATGTCGCGCGCGCCGGACCACGGGATGATCCGGTCGTCGGCCTCGGGCAGCGGAGCGTTGCGGTCCCAATGCTCCAGCGCATCGAGGCCCAGCCATTTCGCCTTGAGGGCATAGTAGCGGTGCGCGAGGCGCGGGAAGGCGGCACGGACCGCGCCGATCAGCGCCTCCACCACCTCGTCCTCGACCCGGTTGGCAAGATTGCGCGCCGAAATCGGCAGCTTGTAGCTACGCCACTTGTCCTCGATCTCCTTGTCCTTGGCGAGCGTGTTGGTGACGAGCGCGAACAGACGCACGTTGTCGCCAAGCGCCTTGCCGATCGACTTGGCCGCCGCGCGACGCACCGCCCGGTCGCGGTCGGACAGCAGATGAAGCGCCTCGGCGCTGGTCAGCTCCTTGCCGTCGAGCGGGAAGCGCAGCCCGGCGATCGTCTCGTCGAACAGCCGCACCCATGCCGCGCGGCCGACCACATGCTTTTCGTGCAGCAAGCGCTCGATCTCGTCGGCAAGCTGGTGCGGACGCAAGGCCCGTAGGTCGCGAATCCACGGCGCGTAACGCGCGAGCTCGGGCGCCATCAGCTTGGTATGGAGATCGGCCTCCGCGAGCCGGTTGAGCTCGAGGGTGAAGAAGAGGGTTTGCGAGGAAATCTGGGTCAACCGCTCCTGCGTCGTCTGGTAGAACCGCGCGATGACCGGGTCGCTCTGGCAGCCGGCATAGGTGAGTTCGGCAAAGCTCGAGATCCGCGCCAATCGTTCCTCGAGAATCTCGAATTCAGCCACCGCCTTGGCGAGCGACGCGCCGTCGAGCCCGGCGAGCTTGTCGAGGTGACGTTCACGAAAGTCGCGCGCATCGCCGTCGGATTTGTCGAGGTCGGCGGCGAGTTGCGGCGAGTCTCGGTCCGGATAGAGATCGGCCAGATCCCAGGCCGGCAGCTTGCCGAGCGCCCCGTCATCGGCCTTTCGGGCGAGCGCGGTGTCGGGTGCGGCGTTGATCGGCATAGCGAAACGGCAAGGCTTGGGCGCGAGACGAAACATGTGACTTAACTCCACGGGCTGGCTATCGATATAAGTCTCCCCATGCGCCGCGCCAAGCGCCCCACCTAGAGAAGGGCGCCCGCGAGCGCGAGGGGGCGACCTTGATGATGGACTATCGGGCCTGTCCGAGCCTGGTAAAAATGCTGTTCGACCAGGCCGAGAGGCTGGCGGACAAGCCGTGCCTGTGGGGAAAGCGGGACGGCGCCTGGCGGTCGATCAGCTACCGCGAGGTCGCGGGCCAAGCGAGCCAGCTCGCGCGAACGCTCCGCGCGCTGGGAGTGGACCGCGGCGATCGCGTGGCGCTCGTCGCCGAGAACCGGCCCGAATGGGTGATCGCCGATTTCGCGATCATGGCGGCGGGCGGTATCACCGTTCCCGCCTACACCACCAACACGCTCGAGGATCACCGCTACATCTTCGCCAACGCCGGCGCGCGCGGCGTGATCGCCTCGACCCAGGCGCTGGCCGAACGCGCCCTCAACGCCGCCCGCCAGGTGCCGGGCTGCGGCTTCATGATCGCGATCGAGCCACCGCGCGGCGCGGGCGCGAGCGGCGGCGATGTCGCCGTGCATTCGTGGTACGACGCGCTCTCGCGGGGTTTACGCGAAAGCGACGATATCGCCGGCATCGTCGCCGCGCTCACCCGCAAGGACATCGCCTGCATCATCCATACCTCGGGCACCGGCGGCCAGCCCAAGGGCGTGCCGCTCCACCACGGAGCGATTCTCACCAATTGCCTGGGCGCCTACGGCGTTCTGGAGCAGCTCGGCCTCGGCGACGAAGTGTTCCTGTCGTTCCTGCCGCTGTCGCATTCCTACGAGCATTCGGCGGGCGAGTGCTTCCCGTTGAGCGTCGGCGCGCAAATCTATTTCGCCGAGAGCGTCGAGGCGCTGGCCGCGAACCTCGTCGAGGTGCGGCCGACGATCATGACCGCCGTGCCGCGGCTCTACGAAACCCTGCACCGGCGCATCCTTCACGGCGTGTCCCGCCAGGGCGGCTTCAAGCGGGTGCTGTTCGACAAGGCGCTCGCGGTCGGCCGGAAGCGCTACGAAAACCCGCGCGGGCTTACGCTCATCGAGCGGCTGATCGATCCGCTGCTCGACCGCCTCGTGCGTGACAAGATACGCGCGCGCTTCGGCGGCCGGTTGAAGGCGCTGGTGTCGGGCGGCGCCCCGCTCAATTACGAGATCGGCTTGTTCTTCACCGCGCTCGGCCTCGTGCTGCTGCAGGGCTACGGCCAGACCGAGGCGGCGCCGGTCATCTCGGC
>CAZLYV010000078.1:0-10154 GCA_964563665.1 uncultured Acetobacteraceae bacterium | reverse complement strand
GCCGCCCGGGCGAGCCGTCACGCCTTGACGTCGGTCGCGCGGCCGCCCGACATGCGCAAGAGCTCGTCCGGGGTGAGCGGGAAAACGGCATTCGGTGTGCCGGCGGCGGCCCAGATGCGACCAAAGGCCAACAAATCGCGGTCGACCAGGACGATCGGCGGCGTCGCGTGACCAACCGGCGGCACGCCGCCAATGACAAACCCGGTTCGCTCGCGCACGAAGGCGGCGTCGGCCTTCTCGAGCCCCTCGCCGATCGCGCGGGCAACCTTGGCCTCGTCGACGCGATTGGCGCCGCTGGCAATCACCAGGACGGGACGATCGCTGGATGTCGCGCGGAAGACGATCGATTTGGCGATCTCTCCGACCGTGCAGCCGACGGCGGCGGCGGCTTCCGCCGAACTTCGCGTCGGCCGTTCATGCTCGACGACCTGGTTGGCGAATCCCAATACGCGAAGGGCCGCCTGAACCTTGCCTGCGCTTGGGCTCAAATCGTTTGACATCGGCAAGACCCGGGATCGAGGCCGAAGCGGCTCAGCCGGCAAGCTCGCGCGAGCGTTTCGCCGCCGCGATCACGGCACGCGTAAGGAGCGGCTGCAAGCCGTCTTTTGCCATCAGAATCGAAAGCGCCGCCGCCGTGGTTCCGCCGGGCGAGGTGACGTTTTGGCGCAACACCGCCGGCGGCGATGGGTCGCGATGAAGCAGTTCGCCCGCCCCGGCGATGGTGGCGCGCGCCAGACGCATCGCCAGCTCGGCCGGAAGCCCCGCCTCGACCCCGGCCGCGGCGAGGCATTCGACCAGCAGGAACACATAGGCCGGGCCGCTGCCCGAGACGGCGGTCACCGCATCGAGCAACTCCTCGTCATCGATCCACGCCACCTCGCCGACGGCCGAGAGCAGCGCGTTCGACTGTGCTTTCTGGGATTCGGTCACCCGCGAATTCGCCGTCGCAACCGTGATCGCGCGGGCGACGGCCGCCGGGGTATTGGGCATGGCGCGAACAATCGCCGCCGCGCGCCCGAGATGGGATTCGAAGAAACCTATGGTTCGCCCGGCGGCGATCGACAGGAACACGGTACGCGGCCGCACGAAACGCCGATAGGCGGGGACGATCTTGTCCATGCCCTGCGGTTTGACCGCGAACAGAACCACCGCCGGCGCGGCGTCGTCGGCGATTCCCGTCACGTCCGCGTGAAGCGCGAGGTCGGTGCGTCCGCGAAACGCGGCAAGGCTGGCGCTCGACGGCTCGACGACGTGAATCGGTCCGGTCGCGATCTTGCGCGCGAGCCAGCCCGACAGCAGCGCGCCGCCCATCTTGCCGCAACCGACGAGCAGCAGGCCCGGCGGACGCGTGTTCATGTTCAATCCTCGCGATGGATCAAGCCCGGCGGTCGTTCTCTATCAGGCTTCCCCGACCGGGTCGAGGCAGGCCGCTGTCACCGCCTCGGCGGCATTCTTGCCGCCCCAGACGACGTACTGGAACGCCGGGTAGTAACGCTCGCATTCGTTGAGCGCGACATCGACCAGGTCCTCGAGCTGCTCGACCGAGGCGCCGCGCGCGCCGCGCAATGGAACGGCATGGCGGAACACGGGCAGTCCTTCGTCCGAGGAAATGTCGAAATGGCCGAGCCACAGCCGCTCGTTGGCGAGCGCCAGAAGCTCGTTGACCGCCGGCCGCCGGTGTCTTGGCACCCGGAGATCGAGCGCGCACGAGAAATGCAGCGCGCTCATGTCTTCGCTCCATGCGAAGTGCAGCCGGTAGTCGCCCCAGCGACCCGGGATCTGTGCGACGAGATCGTCGTCGGTCGCCCGGTCGAAGGGCCACTCATTCGCCGAAACGATTTCCTCGATCAAATCTAGGGGATTCAATCTCGGCTCAAGTCGACGTTCGTGAACGTCTGGCATCGAAGCGCCCTCCCGGGATGCATCGGACGGCGGTTCGTGTCGCAGGCGGCTGACATCGTCAATCGGCGGTTCGGATCATCGAATCTGACCCGAATTTCCGATAGATTGTGTCGAATGCCTCCCCCGAACACTACATTCAGTAGGTTGCCAGAGCCGAGTCGCGGGAGCAAGAGAATTGAGAGTGCCTGTGGATAATTTTGGCAAAAATTGCCGGGTGGGCCTCTCGTTGTCGCCGGTTCTGCGCCTCACGATCTAGGAAATCGCCCCTAAGAAGCGTCCCCGCTCTTGGCCGTACGGGTCGGGCGAGCGGCGTTTCGATGAAGCTTGGCTTCGAGCGCCACCAGACGTTTTTCCAGCTCCTCATTGGCCGCGCGGGCTTTGGCTGCCATCTTTTTCACGGCTTCGAACTCATCGCGAGTCACCAGGTCCTGCGCCTTGAGCCAACGGTCGATTTGTCCGCGTAGCTGGCCTTCGATCTCGGCCCGCACACCGGCGAGCGCGCCGAGCGCGCCCGAAGCGGCGCGGGCCAGGTCGTCGAGGAAGCGGTTATCGGTTTGCATGGCGGACCTCCCGTCGCGGATGGCGGAACCAATTATCGGAAGCGCGTTCGGTGGACGCAATCGAGCATGCCGACGTGGCGGCGGCAACCGTTGAATCGATCACCCCGCCGTGGCGCCAAACCGACACAAGGATCTGGCGTATGTTCTGCCTCAACCAAATTGACCAGCGCCAGCGGCCTTGCGTGCGCCACGCGTCCGCGCGACCGCTGGATTGCGCCGGAACGCGCGCCTACCTATAAAAGGCGCAAACTCGTGCCCCTGTACCCAGAACCGGAGATACGCTGACGTGCCGACGTTAATGCTTGCATTTCCCGCAATCGATCCGGTGATCGTCGAGATCGGGCCGTTTGCGATCCGCTGGTACGCGCTCGCCTACATCGCCGGCATCGTGCTTGGCTGGCGCTATGCGCTCCATCTCACGCGCCGGCCGCCACGGTTCATGGATGCGGTGGCGATGGACGATTTTGTCGTCTGGGCCACGCTGGGCGTGATCGTCGGCGGACGGCTCGGCTACGTGCTGTTCTACAAACCGGGGTATTACCTGTTCCATCCCGAAGAGATCGTGTTCGTCTGGCGCGGCGGCATGTCGTTTCACGGCGGTCTCATCGGCGTCGTCCTTGCCATAATTCTTTTCGCTCGACGTCGGGGATTGAGCGTGTTCGCGCTCGGCGATGTGGTCGCGGCAGCGACCCCGATCGGCCTCTTCTTCGGCCGCATCGCCAATTTCATCAACGGCGAGCTTTGGGGCCGTCCGAGCGACGTGCCGTGGGCAATGGTGTTTCCTGGCGACGTCAATCGCCTGCCCCGCCATCCGAGCCAGCTCTACGAAGCCGTATTTGAAGGCCTGGTCCTGTTCGTCTTCCTGTTTTGGCTCGCCCACCGGCCGGGTCTGCGCGAACGACCGGGCCGGCTCGGCGGCTGGTTCCTGGCTGGCTACGCGCTTGCCAGAATGTCGGGCGAATTGTTCCGCGAGCCCGATGCGCATCTCGGGTTCATCGTTGGCGGGGTGACGATGGGGCAGCTTCTCTCGTTGCCCATGCTGCTGGTGGGGATCTGGCTGATCGCGTCCAGCGGGCGCCGAACCGTGCCCCTCGCCAAGGCGCGCGTGTGACGCCGCTTGGCGAATTGCTCGTAGAGCGCATCGCGGCCGAAGGCCCGATCTCGGTCCATGATTTCATGGCCGCTTGCGTGGCGCATCCCGAGCACGGCTACTACCGTGGAGGCGACCCGCTGGGCGCGGCGGGTGATTTCACGACCGCGCCCGAGATCAGCCAGATGTTCGGCGAACTCATCGGCCTGTGGGCCGCCGCGATGTGGTCGCAAATCGGCCGCCCCGCCCGGGTTCTTCTGGTCGAGCTTGGCCCCGGCCGCGGAACGTTGATGGCCGACGCGCTGAGGGCGATTGGCCAGACCGCCTCGGACTTTGCCGCGACGCTCGACGTCCATCTGGTCGAAATCAACCCGCATCTGCGGGCGCGCCAGGCGGCGGCACTCAAGCCGGCGCAAGCCGTTTGGCACACCGCCGTTGGAGATCTGCCGCGCGGACCCGCGATCGTGATCGCCAATGAATATTTCGATGCGCTGCCGATTCGCCAATTCGCACGCGCAGGTAACGTCTGGCGCGAGCGGATGGTGTCCTTCGACACCGCGCGCAAGCGCTTCTTATTCACGCTCGGGCCGGAGGCGAAGCGGAGCCCCCCGCCGCCAACGGGCGACGATGCGCCCGAGGGATCGATCGCCGAAATCTGTCCCGCCGCGATCGCCACGTTGCGCGAGATCGCGACCCGCCTCGTTGCTGATAGAGGCGCCTTGCTCATCATCGATTACGGGCGGTTGGCAAGCGGACTCGGCGACACGCTGCAAGCGGTCCGTCGTCATCGCAAGGTGGATCCGCTGGCCGAGCCCGGGCTTGCCGATTTGACCGCGCATGTCGATTTTACCGCGCTTAGCAATACCGCGCTGAGCGTTGGCGCCGCTGCCTTCGGCCCGGTGCCGCAAGGAATATTCCTTCACCGGCTCGGGATCGCGGCGCGGGCGGCGATGCTTTTGCGCCAGGCGACCGCCGGTCAGGCGCGCGATTTGGCGACGGCCACCCATCGCTTGATCGACGCTTCCGAAATGGGCGCCCTGTTCAAGGTGCTCGCAATCGCAGGACAGGCGGCGCAGATTCCACCCGGCCTCGATCCTGCGCCCGCGCTCGAACCGATCGCCGAAACCCAATGATCGAACCGGCCACATGATCACGCTGGGCCCGCTCAATGCGCTCGACGGCGTGCGCCACGCCTTCTTCACCCGCGAGGGCGGCGTGAGCGAGGGACTGTTCGCCTCGCTCAACTGCGGCCTCGGCTCGGGCGACTCGCCGGAGAAAGTGTCGATCAACCGCGAGCGCGCCATGGCGCGACTCGAATTGGCCGCCGGCGCGCTGGTCACCTGCTACCAGATTCATTCGCCAAGCGTGATCGAAGTCGAGCGCGCCTGGACCCGCGCGGACGCACCCAAGGCCGACGCGATGGTGACGGTGAGGCCGGGACTGGCGCTCGGTGTGCTCACCGCCGACTGCCCGCCCGTCCTCTTGGCCGACGGCGCGGCGCGCGTGATCGGCGCGGCCCACGCCGGCTGGCGCGGCGCGCTTTCGGGCGTGCTCGAGGCGACCGTCGCGGCGATGGCGAAGCTTGGCGCCGATCCGCGCCGCATCGTCGCTTGCATCGGTCCCTGCATCGGACAGCGCTCCTACGAGGTCGGCCCGGAATTTCCCGCCCCGTTCCTTGCCGCCCATCCCGACAGCGAAACGCTGTTCGCGCTCGCCTCGCGGCCGGGACATTATCAGTTCGACTTGCGCGGATTCGTGCAGCGGCGCTTGCGCGCGCTGGGCTTGCGGCAGGTCTACGACGTTCCAGCCGACACCTGTCTCGAGGAAAGCCGCTACTTCAGCTATCGGCGGGCCTGCCGGCGCGGCGAGCGCGATTACGGACGCAGTCTTTCGGCGATCGCGCTCGAGGCATGATTGCAATGCCCCATCTCGTTATGTTTCTTATCTTCTGCCTGATTGGATTGCTGGTGAGCTGTGTTCTTCTTTAGGCGAATGCTCATCCTCGCCGCGCTGTTCACCGGCGTCCTCGTCGGATGCGGGCCCGTGCCGCGGCCGTTCCAGCCCGACGAGAAGTCCGATCCCGAGGGACGATTGCTGCCGCCGGACCGCACCGGCGTATCGGTGATGCTGGTCGACGGGTTGCCCGATGATGCGGCAGGCGCGCTCGCCGCGGCGATCGCCGCGGAGCTGCGCGAGCGTGAAATCATCGCCGGATTGGGCGCGCCCACCGCCGGGAGGCTGGCGCTTGTCGGCACGCTCGGCGACGTGATCGACGGCCGCCCCAGGTTCAACTTCGAGCTGCGCGATCCGCGCGGCGCGGTTCTTTTGGCCCATGAAACGGCGGCCATGACCATCGCCGGCGAGCCAAGCGATGCGGCGACGTGGCTGGCGGCGGCGCGCGAAATCGCCGCCGCGATATCGACCACGCTGCAAGCGTCGGTCGGCCGCATCGCGGTCGCGCAATCAATCAAGATCGGCGCCGTCACCGGGGCGCCCGCCGGCGGCGACATCGTGCTCGCGCGCGCGCTTGCATTCAGCCTGCGCCGCGCCGGGGTCACCGTCGCCGATGACGCCGACGCCGGCGCTTTTGCGGTCACCGGCAGCATCCGTGTCGCGGCCAAAGATCAACGCGAACGGCGGCTCGCGGTGCTGTGGACGTTGCGCCGTCCCGACGGCACATCGCTCGGCGATATCCACCAGGAGAACGACATCACGCTCGATTATCTGGGTCAGAAATGGCCGGATCTCGCCCAGGCGATCGCCGAGGGGGCGGCGGACGGTATCGCCGAGTTGCTGCAGCGCAGCACGGCCGCCCGACGTTAACGCGAAGCGGCCAGCGTCGCTCGCTTGCCCGACCCCTTTCCGGTGTCCGGGTTTACAGGGTTGTGACAGCCTGATAAATTCCGCGCCGCCCGCGCCGGGAGATCCTGCCGCCGCGGGCTTGCTGTTTGGATTATATCCGCGTTTTCAGAAGCTTAGGTTGGGATCGTCGAAGGAATTCCGGGGCATGAAGATTCTTGCCTGCAACAGCAACCGCCCGCTTGCCGAGGCGCTCGCGACCTACCTCAACCTCGCGTTGACCAAGGCCAGCGTGCGGCGGTTCTCGGATCTTGAAGTGTTCGTCGAAATCCTCGAGAACGTGCGCGGCGAGGATGTATTCGTCGTCCAATCGACCTCGTACCCCGCCAACGACAACTTGATGGAGCTGCTGGTCTGCCTTGATGCGCTGAAGCGCGGCTCGGCGCGCCGTGTCACGGCGGTGATTCCCTATTACGGTTACGCTCGCCAGGACCGCAAGTCGGGCCCGCGAACGCCGAT
This sequence comes from uncultured Acetobacteraceae bacterium, assembly GCA_964563665.1. Classification (GTDB taxonomy): domain Bacteria; phylum Pseudomonadota; class Alphaproteobacteria; order CACIAM-22H2; family CACIAM-22H2; genus CAZLYV01. The sequence goes on along the minus strand of CAZLYV010000078.1, from coordinate 3,284 downwards.
CTCGGCCAAGCTGGTCGCCAATCTGATCACGGTTGCCGGCGCCAATCGCGTGGTGACGCTGGACCTGCACGCGGGCCAGATCCAGGGCTTCTTCGACATTCCGACCGACAACCTGTTTTCCGCGCCGGTATTCGTCAAGGACATCCAGGACCGCTTCAAGGGCGCCGAGGTGGTGATGGTGTCGCCCGATGTCGGCGGCGTGGTGCGCGCCCGGGCGATCGCCAAGCGGATCGAGGCCGATCTTGCGATCATCGACAAGCGGCGCGAACGCGCCGGGGTCTCAGAGGTGATGAACATCATCGGCGACGTGAAGGGCCGAATTTGCATCCTCGCCGACGACATCGTCGATTCGGCCGGCACGCTGTGCAACGCGGCCGAAGCGCTGATGGAGGCCGGCGCCGCCGGCGTCTATGCCTACGTGACGCACGGCGTGCTTTCGGGCGGCGCCGCGGCGCGCGTCGCCGCTTCGCCGATCAAATCGCTGGTCACCACCGACAGCATCATGGCGACCGAGGCCGTCCGCGTGTCCAACAACATTCGACAAATCACCATCGCCCCGCTGATGGCGGAAGCGATCTTGAGAATCAGCGAGGAGCGCTCGGTATCGAGCCTGTTCGACTGACGGTTTTATCCGCATTGCAACGGCGAGCGGCACCCCTGGAGGCCGTCGTCACCTTGGGAAAGAGGAGCGTTAAGATGATCGAAGCCACCAAGATCGCGGCCCAGCCGCGAGAGCGGGCCGGAAAGGGGGCCGCCCGCGCCGCCCGCCGTTCGGGCCGCGTACCCGGCGTCGTCTACGGCCACAAGCAGGCGCCGGCGCTGATCGACGTCGATCCAAAGGAGCTCGAGCGTGAACTCAACCGGCCGGGTTTCTTCACCCGGGTGTTCGACCTTCAGCTTGGCGCCGCGACCGAGCGCTGCCTTGCGCGCGACGTGCAGTTCCATCCGGTCTCGGACCGTCCCGAGCACGTGGATTTCATGCGCGTCGACGAGACCACGCGGATCCGCATCGGCATCCCGGTGAAATTCATCAACCAGGACAAGTCGCCCGGTCTGAAACGGGGCGGCGTGCTTAATGTCGTGCGTCATACGATCGAGGTCTACTGCCGGGTCGACAATATTCCGCAGTTGATCGCGGTCGATCTCGATGGTCTCGACATCGGCGATTCGGTGCATATCAGCGCGATCAAGCTGCCCGAGGGCGTCAAACCCACCATCACCAGCCGCGACTTCACCATCGCCGCGGTGGCCGCGCCGAGCGTGCTGAAGACGGTGGAAGAGGAAGCGGCCGAGGCGGCGGAGAAGGCCGCGGCGGCGGCGGCGCTCTTGCCCGAAGGTGCGGTCCCCATCGAGGGTGGTGCGCCCGTTGCGCCAGGCGCGCAGCCGGCGGCCGGTGCGCCAGGTGCGCCGGGTGCGGCGCCCGCGGCGCCGCCGGTCAGGGGCGGCGAGCAAAGAGGCGGCAAGAAGTAAGCGGCGCCCCGTTTCGCGCCAATGCTTCTTGTCGTCGGCTTGGGCAATCCCGGCCCGGCCTACGCCCGGCACCGGCACAATATTGGCTACATGGCGGTGGACGCGATCGTCCGCCACCATGCATTCGCGCCGTTTCGCGCCCGCTTCGAGGGATCGATCGCGGACGGCAAGCTCGGGCAGGCGCGCGCCGTCTGCCTCAAGCCGACGACCTACATGAATGACTCCGGCCGTTCGGTCGCCGCGGCGATGCGTTTCTTCAAGCTTCCGCTCGAGCAGGTGATCGTCATCCACGATGATCTCGACCTGGCGCCGGGCAAGCTCAAGGTCAAGCAGGGCGGCGGCAATGGCGGACACAATGGCCTGCGATCGATCGATGCGCATCTTGGCCCCGATTACTGGCGCGTTCGAATCGGCATCGGCCATCCCGGCCACAAGGATCTGGTGAGCGACTACGTGCTCCATGACTTCGCCAAGGCCGATCGCGCCTGGGTCGAGACGCTGGTCGACGCGCTCGCCATGCACGTGGCGCTGCTTGCCGCCGGCGATCCGGGCGGGTTCATGAACAAGGTCGCGCTCGCGATCAAACCGCCGAAGCCGAAAGCGGCAGCCAAGGCACTCGAGGCTGACAAACCCGCTGAATGAATCCCGCCTCGCCCTGAGCCTGTCGAAGGGTGAGGCGATCAGGCGAAACATAACGGCATCATGCTTCGACCAGCTCAGCATGAGGCCCGACGAACGATCGGCTCGAATATTTCCATGGGTTTTCGCTGCGGCATCGTTGGTTTGCCGAATGTCGGCAAATCGACTCTCTTCAACGCGCTCACCGCCACCGCCGCGGCGGCGGCGGCGAACTATCCTTTTTGCACCATCGAGCCGAATGTCGGCCGCGTGCCGGTGCCCGACGCGCGGCTGGACGCGATCGCCGCGCTCGCCAAGTCGGCGCGCGTCGTCCCCACCCAGCTTGAATTCGTCGACATCGCCGGCCTCGTGCGCGGCGCATCGAAGGGCGAAGGCCTCGGCAACCAGTTCCTCGGCCATATCCGCGAACTCGACGCGATCGCCCATGTCGTGCGCTGCTTTGCCGGCGGCGACGTGACGCATGTCGAAGGTTCGGTCGATCCGATCCGCGATATCGAGACGGTCGAGACCGAGCTGATGCTCGCCGACCTCGACAGCCTCGAAAAGCGCCACGCGAGCGCGCTCAAGAAGGCGCGCGGCGGCGAGAAGGAGGCGAAGGCGCTCGTCGAGGTAATGGAACCGGTGCTGGCGCTGTTGCGCGACGGCAAGCCGGCGCGCTTTTTCCGGCCATCGCTCGAGCAGGCGCCGGTTTTCCGTCAGCTCCAGCTCCTGACCGACCAGCCGGTGGTCTATGTCTGCAACGTCGAGGAAGAATCGGCCGCCGGCGGCAACGCGTTTTCAGCACGCGTCTTCGAGCGGGCGGAAGCCGAGGGCGCCGAGCCGGTCGTCATCGCGGCGGCGATCGAGGCCGAAGTCGCGTTGCTGGCCGAGGCCGAGCGCACGGAGTTTCTCGCCCATCTCGGCCTCGCCGAAACCGGGCTGGCGCGGGTGATCCGTGCCGGCTACGCGGTTCTCGATCTCATCACCTTCTTCACCGCCGGACCCAAGGAGGCGCGCGCCTGGACGATCCGGCGCGGCGCCAAGGCGACCGAGGCGGCGGGCGCGATCCATACCGATTTCGAGCGCGGATTCATCTGCGCCGAAGTGATCGCGTATGACGACTACATCGCCTGCGCCGGCGAACAGGGCGCCAAGGACGCAGGCAAGATGCGCCAGGAAGGCCGCGACTACGCGAT
>CAZLYV010000077.1:5552-10195 GCA_964563665.1 uncultured Acetobacteraceae bacterium | reverse complement strand
GGCGTCTACATCATCGCCGCGACGCCGTTCATGGACGATGGCGCGCTCGACCTCGAGAGCACCGATCGCATGGTCGATTTTTATCTCGCGAGCGGCGTCACCGGCATGACCATCCTCGGCGTCATGGGCGAGGCGCCGAAGCTTGCGCCCGAGGAATCGGTCCGCTTCGCCAGACGCGTTCTGACGCGCGTCGGTGGCCGCATCCCGGTGGTCGTCGGCGCGTCGTCGGCCGGCCTCGGATTGATGAAATCGCTCACCGACCAGGTAATGGCGCTGGGAGCGGCCGGCGTGATGGTCTCGCCGATGGTCGGGCTCAAGACCGAAGACGCGATCGAGAATTATTTCGCCAACGTCGTGAAGACGCTGGGGTCCGAGGTCCCGATCGTGCTGCAGGACTACCCACAGCTCACCCAAGTCAATATGTCGGCGGGGCTCGTCAACAAGCTGCTTGCCCAGTTCGAGAGCATCAAGATTTTCAAGCACGAGGACTGCCCGGGCCTGCGCAAACTCACCAGGATCCGCGCGGCGGAAAAGCGCGGAGAGCGCAAACGGCGCGTCGCGATCCTGGTCGGCAACTCGGCGCTGTATTTGGTCCAGGAGCTGCAGCGCGGCGCCGACGGCGCCAACACCGGATTTGCTTTTCCGGAGATGCTGGTCGAGGTGTGCAACCGCTTTTTCGCCGGCGATACCGGGGGCGCCGAGGACCTTTACGACATCTATCTGCCGCTCGTGCGCTACGAGCAGCAACCCGGCGTGGGACTTTCCATTCGCAAGGAGATCTTGCGCCGGCGCGGCGTCTTGCGCTCGGCGGCGCTCCGCGCGCCGGGCCTGAGCCTCGATGCCGACGACCACAAGGAGCTCGACGGATTGCTCGCGCGACTCGAACGCAAGCTTGCGGCGTGGCGCGCCGGCGCCTTACGCCCCCGCGCCGCGGAGTAGCCCGACATTCGCTTCGACGCGGGTGCGAACGATGTCGAGCGGCGAGCAAATCGAGCCGCGGCCGTGTCGCCGGGGCCCGGTCGAACACAAGAGCGGCTTGACTTATAAGACGAGAACAAATAAAGAACAAGGTTCGGCCGCGGGGCGTTTACGCGATCGGATTTCGGGGCTGGTATGTCGACTCAAATCGAAAAAGCCAAGGCATTTACCGCCTTGCACCAGCGCGCGGGGACGTTTGTGATTCCCAATCCGTGGGATATCGGCACGGCGCGGTTGCTGGCGGATCTTGGCTTCGAGGCCTTGGCGACGACGAGCGCGGGGTTCGCCTTTTCATTGGGCCGACCCGACGCCGAAGGCGCGATCAGCCGCGATGAAACGCTGGTGCACGCCCGCACGATCGTCAATGCGACCGATCTTCCGGTGAGCGCCGACCTTGAAGGCGGCTTTGGCGACGATCCGCGGACGGTTGGCGAGACGATCGAACTGGCCGCCGCGGCCGGGCTGGTCGGCGCCTCGATCGAGGACGCCACCGGCCGCCGCGATGACCCGATATACCCGCACGAGCTGGCGGTCGATCGCATCCGCGCCGCCGCCGAGATGGCGCGCCGGCTTCCCTTCCGATTCACCCTCACGGCGCGCGCCGAGAACTTTCTATTCGGACGGCCGGACCTCGCCGATACCATCGCGCGTCTCCAGGCCTATCAGCAAGCCGGCGCCGACGTACTCTATGCGCCCGGTCTGACAACCAAGGACCAGATTACCGAGTTGGTCCGCGCGGTCGATCGCCCGGTCAATGTCGTGATGGGCCTGCAGGGCGCCCGGCTCACGGTGGCCGAATTGACCGATCTCGGGGTCAAACGGGTCAGCGTCGGAAGCGCCTTGGCCCGCGCCGCGCTCGGCGCCTTTTTGCGGGCATCGCACGAGATCCGCGAGGGCGGTACATTTATGTTCGCCGACGACGCCGTGCCGTTCCGCGAAATCAATTCAATGTTCGAGCGCTGGGCGAATTTTCACCGCGGGTAAGAGGCCCGCTGCCGGCAATGGTGGTCGTGCCAGCAGGCAACGGGATTGGTGCCGATGAAATCGGCATTGTTAGAGGCCACCTCGTCGTCGTGGTATTTTACCGAAACGACGCGGACTCACCCATGAACTCCTGAGCGCGCGGACCTGATGCCGATCTCCGGCTTGTGTCGCGATTGTCTTACCGAGGCGCCCGAGGAGGATGCCCGGTGCCGCCAATGCGGTTCACCCCGCATCGTGCGGCACCCCGAGCTCGATACCCTCACGCTGGCGCATATCGACTGCGACGCCTTTTACGCATCAGTCGAAAAACGCGACGCCCCGACGCTTGCCGACAAGCCGGTCATCGTCGGCGGCGGCAAGCGGGGTGTGGCGATGACCGCTTGCTATGTCGCGCGGAAATACGGCGTCCGCTCGGCGATGCCGATGTTCAAGGCGTTGCGCCTGTGCCCGCACGCGGTCGTCATCCGACCCGATATGGAGAAATACGCCGCCGTGAGCCGTGAGGTCCGCGCAATCTTTCGTGACGCCACGCCGCTCGTCGAGCCGGTGTCGCTGGACGAGGCGTATCTCGACCTCGCCGGGACCGAAGCCATCCACCATCGCGGCGCCGCGGCGACGCTCGCCGACATCGCGCGCCGGATCGAGCACGAAATCGGCATCACCGTGTCGATCGGCCTCAGCGACAACAAGTTTCTCGCCAAGCTCGCCTCCGAACTCGATAAACCCCGCGGCTTCGGCGTCATCGGGCGCGCCGAGGCGCGCGGATTCCTCGCCTCGCGCGCCGTCCGGGTGATTCTTGGCGTGGGCGAGAAAATGGCGGCGCGCCTTGCCGCCGATGGGATCGCGACGATCGGCGACCTGCAGCGCCTCGGCGGAGACCAGCTTGCGCTGCGCTACGGGGCGATGGGGCGCCGGCTCGCTCAGCTCGCCATCGGCGAGGACGATCGCGATGTGGTCCCCGACCGTCCGGCCAAGAGCATTTCGGCCGAGACCACCTTCGAGCGCGATCTTGCCGGACTTGCCCAACTCGATGCCGAACTATGGCCGCTTTGCGAGAGAGTGTCCGAGCGGCTGAAGGAGTCCGAGCTCGCCGGCCGCACCGTGGTGCTGAAGCTGAAGACGGCGGGTTTCCGGATTCTCACGCGGCGCCACGCGCTCAATCAGCCGACCCAGCTCGCCGATGCGATTTACCAGATGGCCCGGCCCCTGCTTCAGCACGAAACCACCGGTGCGCGCTATCGGCTGATTGGCGTCGGCGTCAGCGATCTCAGCGATGCGCGGGCGGCCGACCAGCCCGATCTCTTCGACCAGGTGTCGGCGCGCCAGGCGGCGGTTGAGCGGGCGCTCGATTCGGTGCGGAAACGCTTCGGCAAACGCAGCATCGGCAAAGGCCGCGGCCTCAAGCCACTAACGTCAAAATCCCACCCTTCGATGAAATGACGTGGACCCCCTCGCTTGCGGCGCGGTTCCAGTTGTGTCCACCCTCGAATGGTAAAACAGGCGAGGCTGAGGGGAATCACGACAACGGGAGAACAGCACCGTGGCGCTCATTACCTACCTTACCCGCATACAGTTCGACTTCGGCGTATTGGCGCTGCTCGAGGGTGAGCTCAAGCTGCTCGGCGTCGGACGGCCGCTGATCGTCACCGACCGCGGCGTGGTCGGCGCGGGCCTTATCGAGCGCGTGACGGCCAAAACCGGCAAGCCGCCGGCGGCGGTGTTCGACGCTACGCCGGCCAATCCGACCGAAGCCGCCGCGCTCGCGGCAGTGGAATTGTACAAAGCATCGGGCGCCGATGGCGTGATCGGGGTCGGCGGCGGGTCGTCGATGGACCTCGCCAAGGTCGTGGCTCTGCTTGCCACGCATAAATTGCCGCTTCGCCAATATGCGATGATCGAAGGCGGCGTGCCGCGCATCGGGGCCAATATCGCGCCGGTTGTCGCCATCCCGACCACCGCCGGTACGGGAAGCGAGGTCGGCCGCGGCGCGGTCATCGTCTTCAACGATCGCCGCAAGCTGGCGCTGATCAGCCCGCACCTCATCCCGAAACTGGCGCTTTGCGATCCCGAATTGACCCTCGGTTTGCCGCCGGGCATCACCGCTGGCACGGGGATGGACGCGCTCGCCCATTGCGTCGAGACGTTCCTGTCGCCGCTGGTCAATCCGCCGGCGGAAGCGATCGCGCTCGATGGGGCGGGGCGCGCGATCCGCCATATCGAGCGCGCGGTCCAGACCGGAAGCAACCGCGAGGCGCGCTGGAACATGATGATGGCGGCGATGGAGGGGGCCATGGCCTTCCAGAAAGGGCTCGGCGCGGTGCACGCGATGTCGCATCCGTTGGGCGGGCTGCCCGGGCTCAATCTCCACCACGGCACGCTCAATGCCGTCGTCATGCCGGCCGTGTTGCGGTTCAACGCCGGCCATGTCGGCGATAAATACGACCGGCTGCGACAGGTCCTGGGCTTGAAGCCCGAGGCCGATCTGCCGGGTTTCATCGCCGAGCTCAATTTGCGGCTTGGCCTGCCGCCGCACTTGCGGGCAATGGGCGTGAGCGAGGCGCAGCTCCCCGGACTGATCGACGGGGCGCTCGCCGACCACTGCGTGGCGACCAATCCGCGCAAGATGACGCGGCCCGATATCGAGGCCTTGTTCAACGACGCGATGATGTAGGCCGACGACA
>CAZLYV010000077.1:0-5452 GCA_964563665.1 uncultured Acetobacteraceae bacterium | reverse complement strand
GCTGCGAGGGGGCAACGGGATCAGCGCACGAGCTTCTGGGCGAAGGCCGGGAGCGCGAAGGCCGCCCGATGAATTTCGGGCGTGTAGTACCTGAGGCCCTTGAGCCTGGCGGCGGCGAAACGGCGCATCAGGGTGGCGAGCGTCACCCCGCGAAGCTTGGCGTTGTCGGATGCCCAGCCGAGCGTCATGAAGCCGCCATAGTAGCTGGGCACGGCGGCGACATAGTAACCGACGTCGTTGAACGACGCCTTGCGGCGGCGATACGTCATGGTGACTTCATCGCCCTGCATGAACGGCACGCCGTTCTGGTTCACCAGCACGCCGCCTTTGGCCAGGATACGGTGGCAATTGCGATAAAACGTCTCGGTGAACAGCACTTCGCCCGGCCCCATTGGATCGGTCGAATCGACGATGATCGCGTCGAACCGCTGCTTGGTCATCGCCACGAAATTGGCGCCGTCATCGATCACCAGGTTGGCCCGCTTGTCATCGAACGCGCGGCCGGGGATCGACGGCATGTATCTCAGACACATGTTCACGACGCCACGGTCGATCTCGACCATGGTCACGCGCGCCACCTTGTGCTTGAGCGTCTCGCGCAGGATGCCGCCATCGCCTCCGCCGATGATCAGCACGTTCTTCGCCCGGCCGTGGGCCAGGAGCGGCACGTGGGTCATCATCTCGTGGTAGACGAACTCGTCCTTCTCGGTGACCTGGATGATGTTATCGAGCGCCAGCACCCGGCCATAGGTCGGCGTCTCGAAGATCACCAGATCCTGGTGTTCGGTGCGCTGGCGAAACAGGACTTGCGTGATCTCGAAAGTCTGGCGGACGTGGGGGAACAGCTTTTCCTGGAACCAGTCGCCCGGCCGAAGGCCGGGCGCCCCGGAGGTGTCCGTCACGCCATCACTCCGCGGCGTTGCTCGGATAGCTGTATCTGGCCGGGCTCGAACGCTTGGCGGATGACCGGAATCGCTTTGTAGGGATCGCACTCGCCGCACATGAAGAGGTCGAGCGCGGCGTAGCCCCGCTCGGGCCAGGTGTGAATCGAGATGTGCGATTCCGCGAGCACGGCGACGCCCGACAACCCGCCGTTGGGCGAGAAGCGGTGGAGGTGAATATGCAGCAACGTGGCGCCCGACGCGGTGGTCGCGTCGCGCAGCGCGCGCTCCGCCACGTCCAGGCTGTCCAGGTTCTTGGCGTCCCACAGCTCGACGAGAAGATGCGTGCCGGCAAATCGCACGCCGTTCTTCTCGACGAAATAATCCTTGGACCTTGACTCGTTCCGGGCCTGCTCGACCAACACCGGCTGAGCAACCAGCGCGCTTTTTGATTTAAGCACTGTCGCTTCGGAACGCCGCCCCCCGGACACCACACCTAACTTCGTCACCGCTGCTTTACCCATCTCTCGCCAACCCCCTGAAGGGAACAAGGAAGTTACGATTTTTTATTTGAGACCAATCGATTCGCTTTGCAAGAAAAAATTGGACCCGACGGAAAGAATTTTCGCGCGGCGTTTGCCAGGCGCGCCCGGAGATGATGCCCGTTAATGGCAAAAAATGGCTTAAAATCTGTCTTCGACGAAGCTCAGCACGCTCGCTGCACCGGCCGTCACCGGGTGAAGGAGAGCCGCCGCCTGGCTCAACAGATGGTCGGCAAAGAAGCGCGCCGAGGCGAGTTTCGCTTCGTTGAAGCCCGAGTCGGCTCCGCCGGCGCCTAGCGCCTCGAGCGCCGCCAGCGCGGCGCTCGCCATCTGGTGGCCGCCGGCGACGAGCCCGAAGAGCCGGAGGTAAGGCGACGCCCCGGCCGCCGCCGCGCGAGGATCCTGCGTCTGCGTCGCCACCAGCCATTCGCTCGCCTGACGGAGCGCCTCGAGGCCCTGGCCAAGCTGCCGGCGGATTGCCCTCGCGTCGTCGCCGGGCGCCGCGGCGAGCAGGGGATCGAGCGCCGCCACCTCGGCGAAATACGCGCGGGCCGCCGCGCCCTGATCGCGACCGAGCTTGCGAAAGACGAGATCGATCGCCTGGATGCCGTTGGTTCCCTCGTAGATCGGCGCGATCCGGGCGTCGCGATAGTGCTGGGCGGCGCCGGTTTCCTCGATGAAGCCCATCCCGCCGTGGATCTGGATGCCGAGCGACGCCACCTCGACGCCGAGATCGGTGCACCACGCCTTGACCACCGGGGTTAGCAGATCGACCCGAGCCTGGTGGCGCGCGCGCTCGGTCGTATCGCTATGACGTCGCGCGAGGTCGAGCGAGGCCATCGCGCTGTAGGTAAGCGCCCGGGCTGCTTCGGTCTGGGCGCGCATGGCGAGCAGCATCCGCCGCACGTCGGGGTGGCGGATGATCGGCACCGGATTCGGGTCGCGGCTGCCGAGCTCGCGGCTTTGCACCCGGCTACGCGCGTAATCGCGCGCCTGCTGGTAGGCGCGCTCGGCGATGGCGACCCCCTGGAGCCCGACGGCGAGCCGCGCGTTGTTCATCATCGTGAACATGTATTCGAGACCGCGATTCTCCTCGCCGACCAGGTAGCCGGCCGCCCCGCCGCTGTCACCGAAGGCCATGACGCAGGTGGGCGAGGCGTGAATGCCAAGTTTGTGCTCGAGCGAAACGCAGCGAAGATCGTTACGCGCACCTGGCTGGCCGTCCGGGCCGACCATCAACTTCGGCACGATGAACAGCGAGATGCCCTTGGAGCCGGCGGGCGCGCCGGTCACCCGGGCGAGCACGAGGTGGATGATGTTGCCGGCAAGATCGTGCTCGCCGTAGGTGATGAAGATCTTCTGGCCGGTGATCTTGTAGTGGCCGTTTTCCGGCACCGCCCGGGTGCGCAGCGCGCCGACGTCCGAGCCGGCGGCGGGCTCGGTCAGGTTCATCGTTCCGCTCCACTCGCCCGACACCATCTTGTCGAGATAGAGCCGCTTCTGCTCGGGGCTCGCATGCGCCTCGAGGAGCTCGATCGCGCCATGGGTGAGGAGCGGCATGAGCGCGAAGCTCATATTGGCCGATTGCCACATTTCGTCGATCGCGCTCGCCACCAGCCACGGCAGGCCCTGGCCGCCATGCGCGGGGTCGAAGGGCACGCTGTTCCAGCCGCCGCCAACGAACCGCCGATAGGCATCGATGAACCCGGCGGGAGTGCGCACGACGCCGTTCTCCAACACCGAGCCTTGCTGATCGCCCGGCAGGTTCAAGGGCGCGAGGATCTCGCTGGCAAATTTTCCGGCCTCCTCGAGCACCTGCGCGACGAGATCCGGGGTGGCGCTTTCGCCGCCGGGAAGGGCGGCAATCCGGTCGAGCCCGGCGAGACGCTCGAGCACGAAGCGCATGTCCTGGACCGGGGCGGTATAGCCGCTCACGGGATCACCTTTCCGGGGTTCATGATATTGCGGGGGTCGAGGGTCTGCTTGAGGGCGCGCATCAGCTCGATCTCGAGCGGCGACTTGTAACGCGCGAGTTCGGCCCGCTTGAGACGCCCGATGCCGTGCTCGGCCGAGATGCTGCCGCCCATGCCGGCGACAATGTCGTGGACAATGCGGTTGAACTCCTCCCACCGCGCGAGATAGGCAGCGCGCGCGAGCCCATCCTTGGGCAAGTCTGCCGGCTGGCTCAAGTTGAGATGAATGTTGCCATCGCCGGCGTGCCCGAACGCCACGACGCGAATGCCGGCAAGCGCCGCCTTGCAAGCGGCGGTCGCCTCGGCGATGAACGCCGGCACCTTGGAGATGGGCACCGACACGTCGTGCTTGATCGAGCCGCCCTCCGGCTTTTGCGCCTCGTTGATCGTCTCGCGCAAGCGCCAGAGGGCCTTTGCCTGCTCGCCGCTGGCGGCGATGGTCGCGTCCAGCACCAGCCCGGCTTCCATCGCCGCACCGAGGACGTGCTCCAGGCTGGCGCGCGAGCCGCCGCCGGTCTCGCCGCTCGACAGCTCGACGAGGACATACCAATCATGGCGCCCGGCCAGCGGCTGGATGCTGCCGCGTACGTTCCGCAGCACCATGTCGAGTGCTGTATGCGAGATGAGCTCGAAGGCGCTCACCGTGTCGCCGCTGCCGGCACGCGCGCGGGCCAGAAGTTCAATTGCCGCCGCCGGGTCGCGCACGGCCAGGAAGGCGGTCTCGACCTCGCGCGGGCGGGCGAACAGCTTGAGCACCGCCGCGGTGATGATGCCAAGCGTGCCTTCGGCGCCGAGGAAGAGCTGCTTCAAATCGTAGCCCGTGTTGTCCTTGCGGAGCGCGCGCAGGCCATCCCATACCCGGCCGTCCGGAAGCACCACTTCCAGACCCAGCACGAGATCGCGCGCCATGCCGTAGCGCAGCACCGCAATCCCCCCGGCGTTGGTCGAGAGATTGCCGCCGATCTGGCAGGTTCCTTCGGCGGCTAGGCTCAACGGAAACAGCCGATCCGCCGCCGCGGCCGCCTGCTGGATGGAAGCGAGGATGCATCCTGCCTCGACCGTCATCGTGTCGTTGAGCGGGTCGATTTGCCGGATGCGGTTGAGGCGCGACAGGCTCAAAAGGATTTCGCCGCCGTGCTCGTGCGGCACGCCGCCGCCGACCAGGCTGGTGTTGCCGCCCTGCGGCACGACGGCGATACCGGCATCGGCGCAAATTCGAACGACGCCCGCCACCTCGTCGCTCGAGGCGGGCCGCACGACCAGCGCCGCGCGCCCCTTGTAGAGGCCGCGTTCCTCGACGAGATAGGGCGCGCTCAGCGCCGGATCGTCGATCCAGCCCTTCGCACCGACGACGGCCTTGATGTGATCGAGCGCGGTACTGATGGGCGGTCTGATGGCGGTGGCGGACATGGCGCCAACAGACCTAGCCCAGCCGGCGACGAGCGGCAAGTCCGCGGCGGACCGAATCGGCGCATCGAGGCGGTTTTAACCCGCGTTCTCGAGCTCGATCCGGACGCGCTTACCGAGCACGCGCGCCGCCTTGGCCAGCGTTCCGAGCGCAACCGTCTCGTTTTTTGGGTCAAGCAACCGATTGAGCTGCGAGCGGCTTGTGGTCAACCGCTTGGCCATGGCGGTCTTGGTAATTTTCTGGGCCTTCATAGCGGCGGCGAGCTGCCAGGCGACGACGGCTTTAATGGCCGTGGCCACGAGCTCGTCGCGCAGCCCTTCTTCCTCGAGAAATGACTCGAAGCTCGATCCTTCATGTGGATTCCGCCGCTTCATGGTTCTTCTCCCTCGTGCAGGCGCATATTGCGTCGTGCAAGATCCAAATCGTGGCGCGGCGTCTGCTGCGATTTCTTTATGATGCCGTGCAACAGGATCAGTTTCTGCGACGCACTAACGTAAAAGAATACGCGAGCGATCCGGTTTCCTTGCAAATTGCTGCGGATCTCATGAAGACCATCTCCAAGCTGCCGCGTGAGAGGCATTCCGGTCGGCCATCCGAATTCCACTTTCTGGATATCGCCGCCAATCGCGCGCCGGTCCGCCGCCGCCA
>CAZLYV010000076.1:3676-10262 GCA_964563665.1 uncultured Acetobacteraceae bacterium | reverse complement strand
GCACTGTTATTTGCCGTCGCGAAGCTCACCGTTACGTCCGTGGCGCTCTTCCCGCTCAGCGTGAGCGTGAATGCTTCGTTCGACCCCTCGCCGGCCGTCACGTCGTTGATCGTCAAATTCGGCTGGCTTTGCGCATCGAGGATCGTGCCGACGCCCTGGCTGTCGAAGATGCTCGCCCCCACGGCGCCCGACAAATTGACGAAGAAGCTTTCGGTCCCCTCGAACGTCCCATCGGCCAGCGTTGCCACCGTCACCGTCGCGCTGGTATCCCCCGCCGCAATCGTTACCGTACCGTTGCTCGCGGTGTAGTCCGAGCCCGCCGTCGCACTACCATTTACTGTCGAGAAGGTCACCACCACCGGCAAGGCGCTAGCGCCACTCAGCGTCACCGTGAACACGGCGGCGGCGCCTTCAATTACCGTCACGTCGCCGTCACTCGTCGTCACGTCCTTGATCGCAAGGCCTGGCGGCGGATTAGCATCGAGGATCGTGCCCGTACCCTGACCATTGCCGATACTGGCGCCCGTTGCGCCCGACAGATTGATGACGAAACTCTCCGTTCCCTCGAACACCGCGTCGGTCTGCGTCGCGACCGTAACCGTTTGGCTGGTCTCGCCCGGGGCGAATGACACGGTGCCGCTGCCTGCAGCGAAGTCCGACCCGGAAACCGCGCTCCCGTTTCCTGTCGTGAAGCTCACCGTTACCGGCGTCGCGCTCGGTCCGCTCAACGACACCGTAAAGGTGGCGATCCCGCCTTCGAGGACGGTTACGTTGGTGACCCCGCCGCTTCCATTGCCGAAGCCAACGGTTATCGTCGGGATGAACAGATGGTTGGAGCTCGTCTCGCCCGACGTAATCGGAAGCTCGGTCGAGTCAACCGGCCCTAAACCCGTCCCGGTCAAGCCGCCGCCGCCGCGGCCAAACGTTCCGAAGAGGGAAAATCGATCGTTGAAGTGGCCGGTGTTCCCCACGACACCGTCGCCTGGCCCGGCCGCCGGCTCGATCGCGCCGAGGGTGAGATAGGACAAGGAGGTGAAACCCAGCACTCCGGTGCCGAGCAATCCCTTGAGCTCGCTCGCCGTGAACCGCGCCTTGCGAATTCCGGTATTTCCGACAATCACGGCCAGGTATTCTTCGTCGATCAGGACGGGCTCGCCGCCGCCGGCCGGAATGTATGTGAAGCTGTGGCCGCCGCTTCCGTCCGGAGAGGGAAGCAAAACGCACGAATCCTCATCGCCGCCGACGCTGCAACCGACCGTGGTGCCACGAATGCCGAGCGTACCGCCGGGCGTCTTTACTTTCATCGCGTCGGGCGCAATCGTCGCCACTTCGCCGGTGATGAAGACGAAGCTCCCCTTCAGCACCGATACGACGCTCGACCCCGCCTTTGCGCCGGGGTTGTAGATCATCTCGTCGAGCACCATTCGGGCGTCGCCGCCGAGCGAGAACTTGGTGCCGTCGAGGAAAACGAGCGCCACACCGCCCTCGGGCGGCGTCTCGATTTCGTCGCTCTGGAACACGGTTGCGCCCGGCGTCAGCGGCGCGCGCACGCCATTCGAGTGTATCGCGTATACGCTGCCGTTCAGCGATTCGACGCGGCCGATTTCGACGCTGGCAACCTGCACGGGCGCGGGCGTTTGCGCGAGCTGGTTGACGGCCGGAAATGTGCCGACGAATTCGTCGCTGGCACCGTCCGTGGCATCCCCAGGCGCGTTGCGCTCGCCGTTCGTGCCGCGTGCTGCACCGCTCGCGGGCGCTCGTGTATTGGCCATTTGGGACCCTAGGCTCGAATCAGGGACGGTTATTTGCGTAAAACCTTAGAAAAAATATATTTTAATACGAAAGATTCGTCCATCATGATCGTCCTTTAAGTAATTTTTCAATATCGATCGGTAACCCATTATGGTATTCGCATTTAACCATGATCGGGCGCTCGATCCGCGCACAGCCGGATGTAAGTTTTCAAAACGCTAATATTGAACCGCGCATTTCTCAAAAAGAGGCCGCCAGTTCGGCGGCGCGGAAACGCTGTCGGGGTAAGACCCAATTAATCGAATTCGCAGTCGCCCGACCGCGCGCCCGAGCCGCGCCCGGCCCCATCCAGCCCGCAATAAATTCGGGCGTAGGCCGACTTGCGAGCGCGCTCAGCTACTTCTACAGCTTGACCGGGATCCCGGTTCCAAGCGCGGGAGCTAGCATGCGTCGCACGTCGTCAGGCGTTACCTTGCTTACCCGAAGCGCGGTGCTCGATCCCGACGAGATGACCATCTGATAAGGTTCGCGGAGAGTGACGCTGTCGACCGCGTTGGAAAAGAGAAGCTGGTGGTCCTTGCCGTCCCCTGAGGGAAGAAGAACGCAAGAGGTCTCGCTGGCCGCAATGGCGCAGCCCACCGTTGTTCCGCGAATGCCGAGTGTTCCGGTCGGCGTCTTCACCTTCATCGCATCGGGTGAAAGCGACGCCACTTCGCCGGTGATGAACACGAACGACCCTTTGAGAACCGACATCACGCTTGAGCCCGACTTTGCGCCGGGGTTGTAGATCATCTCGTCGAGCACCATCTTCGCGTCACCGCCTAGCGAGAACTTGGTGCCGTCGATGAAGATGAGGCCAACGGACCCATCCGGCGACGTTTCGATCTCGTCGCGCTGGAAGACCGTGGAGCTTTTTGCAAGTTGCTGGCGCGGCACATCCTGCCTGATCGCGAAAACCTTGCCCGTCAAAGAGTCGACGCGCCCTATTTCGACGCTCGCGATCTGAACCAGCGCCTGAGCAAGTCGGACCGCCGCGGTCGCTGCGTCCTCCGCGCCACCCCGCGCTGGCATCGCCACAATAACGCCGAGCACAACGGCCGGCAGCAGCGATCGCAAGGCGGTAAAATTGTCGGTCATGATTTCTGCTCCCCCGCAAAATAGGGCAGTCGTGGACGCCCAATTAGATTTATGAGTAATTTTAGCTGTTTTTATAAGTTTCGTCTATGGCATAGGCGCATTAAACTAAGTTTCGAAGGAAGAGGTCTAACCAATTACAGAATCTTATGTCATACGCGGTGAAGCTCCCGTGGCGCGGGGCGCCTGGCGCCTGCGTTTCCTGCCGCGCCGCGCTGCCCGGACACGGCGCAGGCGCGGGCCGCGCCGGCGGCTTCGCCTCCGTCACGTTCTGCTCGCTGTGCTCGCGCTCATCGGGTTCGTTGGCCTGCGCATTTGGGACCCCGCGCCGGTGGCGGCTCTGCGCCTGCAGGGATTCGACCTCTATCAGCGCATCAAGCCCAGGCCCTACACGCCGCAGCCGGTGGTGATCGTCGACATCGACGACGAAAGCCTCAAGGAGTTCGGCCAGTGGCCGTGGCCGCGCACGTTGATCGGGGCGCTGATCACCCAGCTCGGGCGGCTCGGCGCGGTCGTCATCGCCTTCGACGTCGTTTTCGCCGAACCCGATCGGCTGTCTCCCGCCACGCTCGCCGACCAGCTCCCCGGTCTCGACGAAACGGCGCGCGCGGCTTTGCGCGCCGAGCCGAGCAACGACGACGTGCTCGCCCAGGCGATGCGACGCACGCGCGTGATTCTGGCCCAGGCGCCGGTCGGAAACACCAAGCTCGCGGAAGGTGTCACGGTTGGTCGAGCGCGCAAGACCGCGGTGGCCGAGATCGGCGGCAACCCGCGGCCCTTTCTTTTGACGTTCGACGGTCTGTTGCGGAATTTGCCGCCGCTCGAACAGGCCGCTGTCGGCATCGGCTCGATCGCGGTCAGCCCGGAGGCCGACGGGGTGGCGCGGCGGGTGCCGATATTGGTCAACGTCGGCGGCGACCTTCTGCCCTCGATCACGGTCGAGATGCTGCGCATTGCGGCCGGTCGAAGCGCGATCGCGGTCCGCACCAACGAAGCCGGCGTCGATAGTCTTGTCATTGGCAATATCGCGGTTCCAACCGACAGCTTCGCGCGCAAATGGGTCCACTTTGCCCCGCCGAATCCGGCCCGTTATGTATCGGCGAAGGACGTGATCGCGGGCCGAGTGGGTCAGGAACGGATCGCCGGACGGCTCGTTATCGTCGGCGCCTCGGCGACGTCGCTCGGAGATATCAAGGCGACTCCGGTCTCGCCGTCGATGCCGGGCGTCGAGGTGCATGCCCAGCTTCTCGAGACGATTCTGTCGCAGTCCAATCTCGTTCTGCCCAACTACGCGCTTGGCGCGGAGCTGGTTCTTTCCGCCCTTGCGACCACAATTATCGTCGCCTTTTCCGCCTTTACCGGAGCGCTCGCGACGCTGTTCGTCGGTGCGACCGTCGCCACGGCGCTGATTGCCGGATCGTGGTATCTCTACACCACGGAGAGCCTGCTGATCGACGTCGCCTATCCCGCCGTCGCGGGGTTCGCGGTCTACAGTCTCGTCGTCTACACGAAATACCTTCGCGAGGAATCGGGACAGCGGATGATCCGCTCCGCCTTCCAACAGTATCTGGCGCCCGAGCTGATCGAGCGCCTCGCCGAGCATCCGGAGCAGCTGCGGCTTGGCGGCGAGATCCGTGAACTGACCATCATGTTCTCGGACGTCCGCGGCTTCACCACCATTTCAGAGAACCTCAACGCCGAGGAGCTCACGACGCTGGTCAATCGCGTGCTGACCTGCAAGTCGAACGCCATTCTTCGCCATCAGGGCACGATCGACAAGTACATCGGCGACTCCGTCATGGCGTTCTGGAATGCGCCGCTCGAGGACGCGTCGCATTCGCGACACGCCTGCCTCGCCGCCCTCGACATCGTGCGCGACATCGTAACCCTCAACGAGGCACTCGCCGCCGAAGCGCAAGGCGACCAGCCCCCGCGCAAGATCGTCGTCGGCGTCGGGCTCAACACCGGCGAAACCTGCGTCGGCAACATGGGTTCGACGCAGCGCTTCAACTATTCGGTGCTCGGTGACGCGGTGAATCTCTCGTCGCGACTCGAAGGCCAGACAAAATTCTACGGCTGCCCGATCATCGCCGGCGAGACGACGTCTACGCACGCCGCAGACCTCGCTTTCGTCGAACTCGACCTGATCCGGGTCAAAGGCAAGGAGCGACCGTCGCGCATCTTCGCGCTCCTCGGCGGGCCCGAACTGCGGGCGAGCGACGAATTCGGCCGTCTTGCCCGCGATCATGGCGCGATGATCGAGCATTATCGCGCCCGCCGGTTTGACCGCGCGCGCGCCATGCTCGAGACGTGCCGGGCGGCCCGCGGCAACATGCCGCTTGCCCGGGTCTACGACGTTTATGCCGAGCGGATCGCCGCTTTCGAGCGCGAGGCTCCCGACCCGGCGTGGGACGGTGTTTACGAAGCGCTGCAGAAATGATTCGGCGGGCCGCTACTCATTCAGGCGGTCAAGTCGGAGGCCGCTCGGGCACATCTCCGCCACACGCTGGTACTCCTCGGGCGTATCGACCTTCGCCTGGCGGATTTTGCGGTCCTCATTCAACCGGCTGATCGCCGCGCGAAAGCCGTTCGCCACCGCCGTGTCCAGATTGCGCCGGGCATCGCTCTGCTCATCTTGCTGCACCGGCCCGACTACGCCCGCTTGGATGATTGCCTGGCGCAGCGTTTCCTGGATTCGCGGCAAGTGCGCGCGAATAACCGCATCATCGGTCTGCGCGTGGCGAAGCTCGTGATCGAGAATCGCACGATATTCACAGCTTCCGCGCAAGTACTCCTTGCCAACGAAGATATTTCGCGTCAGCAGCGTGACATTGGCGAAGGCGCCCGTAACCCAGATGCAAACCTCGCGGCTTGTCTGCCGGATTCCATAGCGGACGCTAAGAGCGACATTCAACGGCGCGATGTAGACGCCGAGGCGCTGGTGGCGCTCGTTGAGGCCCGCGGAGTCCTTGGTCAGTGCCGCGACCGTGCGTTCGGAACTGATCGTCGAGGACGGCATCTCGACATTGGCGACAACCTCCGGTTCGGCCAGGGTCGGACATACCAGTCCCTGCGACCACGCGCACCGCGGCAATACGACGAGGGCAAGCGCGGCCACCGAAACGATCGGGCATGCAATGCGGCGCATTCGCGGCGGATGGCGGCGGAAAAATCGAATTGCGTCGATCCGTCTGGTCATCGATCGGAGCGATACATTGCGATCCATGTGCATCAGCGAGCAAAATTGAATTCGTCGCAACCCATGCATTATATTCTTATTTCGGATTACAGATATGTGAACGCCGTAGACACATGATATCGGGACCGACCGCCGCCGCTGAGCGGACTTATCGATGACCCCCCCCCGACCCTCGAGACGCTGCTCTGTCGCGATCGCGCCATCGTCGCGCTCGGTCTCGTCCTGCTGGTCGCGATCGCCTGGGGCTACACCGTTTGGATGTCGTTCGTGATGGGGCCTGGCGCGATGGGATCCGGCAACATGGGTGAAATGGCCGCCATGCCGTATCGCGCGCCGTGGAGCGTGGCCGATGCGATGGTCGCTTTCGTCATGTGGACGGTGATGATGGTGGCGATGATGATTCCGACGGCGGCGCCGGTGACGTTGATGTTCGCCGCGATCGAGCGGCGACGCAAGCCGGATTCCGCGGCGGCGCTTCGGACGGTCCTGTTCATCGGCGGC
>CAZLYV010000076.1:0-3576 GCA_964563665.1 uncultured Acetobacteraceae bacterium | reverse complement strand
CCGGGGTCCTGCGCGACCATTCATCGTTGAGCGCGCGGCTGAACGCGGGCCTTGGAGTGTTTCCGCCGAGCGCGGTCATTCGCCGCCGAGGAAAGCCGCCTTCAGCCGATCGTCGCTCCGCAGCGCCGCGGCCGGGGCGGAAAGCGCCACCCGTCCGCCGCGGAGCACGATGCCATGATTGGCGATCTCGAGCGCCTGCGCAACATTCTGCTCGGCGAGCAGGACGCCGGCGCCGGCCGCGGCGACTCCGCGGACCACGGCAAGCAGGTCATGCACCAAAACCGGCGACAGACCAAGCGACGGCTCATCCAGCAGCAGCAACCGCGGCCGATTGATCAACGCACGACCGATTGCCAGCATTTGTTGTTCGCCACCCGACAATTGCCAGCCCGGCAGCCCGCGCTTCAAGGCAAGCGGCGGGAACAGCGCCAAGACCTCGTCGATTCGTCGCTTCAATCCCGCGTTATCTTCGATACACGCAACCCCGAGATTTTCGTCGATCGTCAGCCCGGGAAAGATGCGCCGGCCCTCGGGCGCGTAACCGATCCCGCGCCGTGCCCGTCGATGGATCGACAGCGGCAACAGCGAGCGTCCGTCGAAATCGATTGCGCCGCCGGTGACCGATGCAAGGCCCATCACCGCGCGCAGCAACGTCGACTTTCCCGCTCCATTGGCGCCAAGAAGCGTGACGATTTCTCCCACGGCCACCTCGAGCGAGATGCCCGTAAGCACCCGCGCGGTGCCATGCAGCACATCGACGTCGCGGAGCGACAACAAAGAAGTCATCGTTGACCTCCGCTTGCAATCGGCGCCGGTTGCGGCCCGAGATACGCCGCGACGACTCTCGGGTCGGCAATGACATCGCTTGGCGAGCCGCTCGCAATCAATCGCCCCCCCTCGAGGCAGTACACGCGCTCAGCAAGCGGCAGGAGGAACGGCATGTTGTGCTCGATGACCAGTATCGCAAGCCCGGACCTGGCGAGCGATCCAAGGCGGCGCGCGAGGTCCGCTTGTTCCGCCTCGCTAAGGCCGGCGGCGGGTTCGTCGAGCAGCAGGATGCATGGATCGAGAGCCAGCGCGCGCGCGATCTCGACGCGGCGGCGTTCACCATGCGTCAGGCTACCGCAAAACCGCATGGCAATCGAATCCGTCCCGAACTCACCCAGCAGGCGCATCGCTTCGCCTTTTGCCGCGGCAAAATCGGGATCGCGCCACGGCGCCGCAACGGCTCGCGCAAAGTTGACGCCATACCGGCCCGCGCGAGCGAGCGCGATCATGTCGAGGACGCTCATGTCATCGGGCAGACGTGGCGTTTGGAACGTGCGCCCGACGCCGGCGCGCGCGATGCGAAATTGCGGCGTCCCGGCGATTTCCGCGCCCAACAGGCGCACCTGACCTGTATCGGGCGGATGGATTCCCGTCGCCACATTGATCAGGGTCGTCTTGCCCGACCCGTTCGGTCCAATCAGGCCAACCAACTCGCCGGCCGAGACCTTGAGCGAGACATCATCGAGCGCCCGCACTCCGCCGAACCGCTTGCCAAGCGCGAGGGTCTCGAAGACGGGGCCGTTACCCGACGCCTTCCGACGCGTGAACCCGACCGACGCAGACGGCGCAGGCGGCGGCGCTGGAAGGTGACCGCGGCGAAGCCAGCGGGCCGCGACATCGGCAATGCCCTCGGGCGCCGCGGCGATCATCAACAGCAGCGCGCCGCCATAGGCGATCAGATAGTAACGCTCGAGAAAACGGAACCACTCCGGCAGATGGATCAGCAAGATCGCGCCGAGGATCGCTCCGGCGATCCGCGTCCGGCCGCCGATCACCGTCATGGCCAGGCACGTCACCATGACGTGGAAATCGAGCGTTTCGGGTGACACGACGCGCGCCGTGTGGACATGAAGCGCGCCCGCGAGTCCCCCGACGGCGGCGCTCAAGAGAAACCCGGCAAAGCGCAGGGCCGCGGGATCGAGGCCGATCGCCTGCGCCGCCGTCGCATCCGAGCGCACGAACTGAAACGCACGGCCGTAGAGTCCGCGCGTGATCTGCCATGAAAGCGCCGCGACCGCGGCCACGCACGCCCAAACAAACGCCGCCAGCGCCAGCCCCTGGCCGAGCGAGATTCCAAACAACGACAGCGGCGGAACGCCGGGGATCCCGTTCGCGCCGCCGGTCAGCCACTCCCAGCGGATCGCGATCAACCAGATGATCTGGCTCACGCCAAGGGTCGCCAGCGCAAAGTAATGCGATTCAAGGCGAAGAACGGGAATCGCAACGATGCAAGCGAGAAGGACCGACCCGGCCACGGCCACGACGACGGTGGCTTCAAAACCCCAGCCTTGCCGCACCGCAAGCAACCCGGCGATATAGGCGCCCAGCCCAAAAAACGTGCCCTGCGTCAGCGAAAGCGCGCCGGCATGCCCGAACACGAACTGGTAGCCCAAGACGAGCAGTGCGTAGACGCCGGCCAGCGTAAACAGCCGCAAATCATACGGGCTCGAGAAGATCGCCGGCCACAGGACGAGGATGGCGATTCCCGCCAGCAACGCGCCGGGCTTGCTGCTGATGAATCGCGCGATCATGCGCGCCGCTGGTACACCTCGCCGAACAAGCCTTGCGGGCGGACGACGAGAATGGCGAGAAGCGCGCCGTAAAGCGCGACGGCGGCCGATGTCTGCGAAAATATCGCCTCGGCGCCGGGCAGCGCGGCAAGCCCGGGGACGATCAGCGGCAGCGACGGGAAAATCACTTCGAAAAGCGCGATCAGCAACGCGCCGGCCGCGGCGCCGCCGATCCGTCCCCACCCGCCGATCGTCGCCGCGATATAAGCCTTGAGGATGTAAGCCGTCCCGTCGCTCGGCGTGACAAAATAGATGTTCGCAAGCAAAAGCCCGGCCGCGCCCCCGAGCGCCGCCGCAAGCATGAAGGTGAGCGCAATCATGAGATTGACGTCGATGCCCAGCGCTTGCGCCATCTCGCGGTCCTGCGCGCTCGCCCGCAACCGGCGGCCCAATTTCGTTCGACCGAGCAGCAGGGCGAGGCCGCAAGAAATGAGCGCCGCGGCGGCAATCACCGACAGCGCTTGCGCCGAGACGACGATCGCGCCGATCCTGATCGTCTGGACACCGATCAGCGGCGGCCCGGCGCGCGGTTCGGGTCCCGCCAGCGCGAGCCCGACGTTTTGAATGACCGTGGCGAGCGCGATCGTGCTGATGAAGACCGAGACCGCCGGTCGGTTTTTGAGCGGAAAATATGCCACCAGCGAGGCGACAAGGCCGAGCGCCGCGGCAAGCACCAATACCAGAGGCAAGAGAATAAATCCTGGCGCCGGGATAAGCACGGCGAGGGCAACGGCCGCCAGACCGCCCGCGCTCACCATGTCGCCCTGCGCGAAGTTGACCGCGTTGGTGGCGTTGAGAACCAGAACGAAGCCGAGCGCACAGAGCGCATACGCAGCGCCGAGCGAGAGGCCGTTCACGAGAAGCTGCAGGGTCAGCATGACCGCCGCTCAAATGCGTTCGAACGCCGGCCCTTATGGCCGGCGTGACCCATCCTGACCGCCGGCACGCCGGCGGGCAA
>CAZLYV010000075.1:2911-10408 GCA_964563665.1 uncultured Acetobacteraceae bacterium | reverse complement strand
GGCGTCCGACGGCTGGTCAGCGAGGGCCATGTCAACCTGATCGAGACGCTGGCCGAGCGTATCGCCGCGTTGTGCCTCGGAGACCCCGCTGTTTCCGCCGTTCGCGTACGGGTGGAGAAGCTCGACGTCTATCCCGATGCCGCGTCGGTCGGCGTGGAGATCGAGCGCCGGCGCGGCGCCGCCCGGCTTGACACTTAAAAAGTGGCGGCGTGCCGCGCTTTTACGTCTCGCCTGTCGCATCATTTGTGCACAGGACGCGCATTTCCGTCACAATTAACCTCGTTGCGTGCGCCGTAACAAGATTTTGGGCGTATTTCTTGGCGGTGAATGTCGATTATATTAGCTTTTCAGAGTGTTGAGATTCTGCCTATTTTTTGGGCAAAGCAGATTTGATCACGAAATATCGGCTTAGCCGCCTTCTTGGGACAAGCTTATCGACAAGTTTATCCACAAGGTTCGTGGATAGACGGCGCCGGCTTAAGAAAATCCCGGCGAACCCGCCCAGATTGACGGCAATGTCGGCTGTCCCCTAATACGCCATAGTGAGACGTTTCATCCAACGGATCGCTTGCGCCAATGACGATCGACGGTCATCCGCAGCAACCCCCGGCGCCCGACGACGAAGAACCGTCGCAAAGCCATATCGCGCATGGCCTGTCGGTGCTCCGCGACATGCTCACCCGACTGCCGTCGTCCCCAGGCGTTTATCGTATGCTCGACGCCGAAGGCGGCGCGCTCTACGTCGGCAAGGCGCGCAATCTCAAGAAGCGCGTCGCCAGCTACACCCAGCTTGGCCGGCTGCCGAACCGCCTCCAGCGAATGGTGGCGGAGACACGCACGCTCGAAATCGTCACGACCCACACCGAGGTCGAGGCGCTGCTGCTCGAGATGAACCTGATCAAGCGCCTGGAGCCGCGCTACAACGTGCTGCTCCGCGACGACAAGTCGTTCCCCTTCATCTTGATCACGCGGGACCATGCCTTCCCGCAGATCGCCAAGCACCGCGGCGCGCGCGAGCGCAAGGGCCGTTATTTCGGTCCCTTTGCCTCGGCCGGCGCGGTCAACCAGACGCTTAGCGCGCTTCAGCGCGCCTTTCTGCTGCGCTCATGCTCCGATAGTGTGTTCGAGGGCCGCACCCGCCCCTGTCTCCTCTATCAGATCAAGCGCTGCAGCGGGCCGTGCGTCGGCCGCATCTCGGGAGCCGATTACGCGCGGCTGGTCGACGAGGCTTGCACGTTTCTTGCCGGCCGCTCGCGCCAGGTGCAGGGGCAGATCGCGCTTCACATGCAAGAGGCGAGCGAGGCGCTCGAGTTCGAGACGGCGGCGCTCTATCGCGACCGAATCCGCGCGCTCACCCAAATTCAGGCAAAGCAGGACATCAATCTCGAAGGGCTCGGCGATTTCGACGTCATCGCCGCGCATCAGGCGGGCGGCGCAAACTGCATCCAGGTATTTTTCTTTCGCAGCGGGCGGAACTACGGCAACCGCGCCTACTTCCCCAGGGCGGACCGCAATCTCGCCGCCGGCGAGGTGCTTGGCGCCTTCATCGGCCAGTTTTACGCCGAGCGGCCCGCGCCACGGCTCATATTGCTCTCCGAGGACGTTCCCGAACGCGCGCTCCTGGCCGACGCGCTCACCCACAAGATGCGCGAGACGGGCACGGCTTCGCGTGTGCGCATCCTTGTTCCGCAGCGCGGCCGTCTGCGCCAACCGGTCGACCACGCGCTCACCAACGCGCGCGAGGCGCTTGGCCGGCGGCTCGCCGAAAGCTCGGCACAGGCGCAGCTTCTCGACGGTGTGGCGCAGACCCTCGGCCTCGAAGCGCCGCCGCGCCGCATCGAGGTCTACGACAACAGCCACATCTCGGGCACCGAGGCGCAAGGGGCGATGATCGTCGCCGGGCCGGGCGGCTTCGAAAAGAGCGCCTACCGGCGGTTCAACATCCGCGCGCCGGATCTGGCGCCGGGCGATGACTACGGCATGATGCGCGAGGTGCTGACGCGCCGCTTCCAGCGCGCGCTCAAGGAGGATCCGGCGCGCGCCGCCGGGACATGGCCCGACCTCGTCTTGATCGACGGCGGGCAGGGCCAGCTCGGCGTGGCACGCGACGTGCTGAGCGATCTTGGGCTCGAGGATCTGCCGGTCGCCGCCATCGCCAAGGGGCCGGAGCGCGACGCCGGCCGCGAGCGGTTCTTCATGGCGGGGCGCGAACCGTTCACGCTCGAGCCGCGCGATCCGGTGCTGTATTTCCTCCAGCGGCTGCGCGACGAGGCGCATCGCTTCGCCATCGGCGGCCACCGCGCCAAGCGTTCGCGCGCGATCGTCCGCTCGGCCCTCGATGACGTGCCCGGCATCGGGCCAGCACGCAAAAAAGCCTTGCTCATGCATTTCGGCTCGGGCCAGGCGGTCACCCGCGCCGGATTGGCCGATCTCGAAGCGACCGCCGGAATCAGCCGAACGGTGGCCAAAAAAATTTATGATCATTTCCACGGCGGCGGTTAAAATCCGCCGTCGCTCCGTTTCGCGCCGCTGGACCGAATATGCTTACTTCGCTACCCATGTCGCTCACTTTGTCGCGAATCTTCGCGATTCCGCTGCTGCTTGCGCTGTTCTATGTCGAGGGCGACCTGGTGCGCTACATCGCCTGCACGCTCTATACCGCGGCGGCGGTGACCGATTATCTCGACGGATACCTGGCGCGGGCTTGGAAGCAGCAATCGAAACTGGGCCGGATCTTCGATCCGATCGCCGATAAATTGCTGGTCGGCGCCGTCATCCTGATGCTCGTCGCGACCGGGCGCGTGAGCGGGCTCGACGTCCTGCCGGCGCTCGTCATTCTCTGCCGCGAGATTCTCGTCTCGGGCCTGCGCGAGTTCCTGGCCGAGGTCCGCGTGCATCTGCCGGTGACCCGGCTTGCCAAGTGGAAGACGGGCATCCAGATGACCGCGCTCGGCTTCCTCATCGTCGGCGACGCACGTCCGACGGCCTTCCTGCCGGTTACTTTCATCGGCGAGGCGGGCCTGTGGATCGCCGCCGTCCTCACCCTTATCACCGGCTACGACTATCTCGCGATGGGGCTCCGACACATCGACGCCGAGCCGCCGACCGTTCAGCCCAAGACCGGTGCCGACAAGGCGGCGCCGGCGGCGGGTCCGGCGTCGCGGGCCGTGTAAGGGACGGTCACGCTGGCCCGCTCTCGAGCGGTTGCGCGCCGGCCAACTTGGAACATCGACGTCACATGAAGATGATCGGCCTCGTCGGGTGGAGCGGCAGCGGCAAGACGACGCTGGTGGTTCGGCTTATTCCGATCATCATCGCCCGCGGCTTCACGGTGTCGACGCTCAAGCACGCGCATCACGACTTCGACGTCGACCAACCCGGCAAGGACAGCTACGAACACCGGCGGGCGGGCGCGACCGAGGTCGTCGTATCATCGTCGGCGCGCTTTGCGCTGATGCACGAGCTTCGCGGCGCGCCCGAACCGAGCGTCGAGCATCTGGTCGCCCGCATGACCCCGGTCGACCTGCTGCTGATCGAGGGCTTCAAGACGCACGCGCACGACAAGCTCGAAGTTCATCGGCCCTCGCTCGGAAAGTCGCTTCTCGCGACCAGCGATTCGCGCATCGTCGCGGTTGCCAGCGACGCGATGATCGCCGGGCTCCGGGTGCCGCGCCTCGACCTCGCCGACGTAAACCGGATCGCCGATTTCATCCTCGCGCATTGCGGCCTCGCCCGCGCGCGCGCGCGCGCCGAACGGGCGTAAGATGGCGCAACTTTCCGATGATTGCTTCGCCTTCGGGGGTGAATTGATGCGCGCCGATACGGCGCTTGCCGTGCTCGCCTCGAGGGTCGGCCCGGTCGCCAGCATCGCGACGGCGCCGCTGGCCGCGGCGAGTGGGCGCATTCTGGCGGCCGACATCGTGGCTGAGCGCAACGTACCGCCGCACGACAATGCGGCGGTCGACGGCTATGCGGTCCATTTCGACGATCTCGATCCCGCGGGTGCGACACGGCTTCCCGTCGTTGCGCGCGTCGCCGCGGGCGAGCGTCTCGGGCATCCCGCGTCCCGTGGCACGGCGGTGCGTATTTTCACCGGCGCCCCGATGCCCGAGGGGCCCGATACGGTATTCATGCAAGAGGATGCCCGGGTCGATGGCGATCACGTGATCCTGCCGCCGGGAATCCGGCGCGCCGCCAACCGGCGCAAGGTCGGCGAGGACGTAAAGGCGGGATCGACCATTTTGCGCCGCGGTCTCAAGTTGCGGCCACAGGACGTCGGCCTCGCGGCATCGATTGGCTTGACCGAACTTCCGGTATTCCGGGCGCTCAAGGTGGCGATCTTCTCCACCGGCGATGAGTTGCGCGAGCCGGGCACGCCAACGCCGCCGGGTGCGGTCTTCGATGCCAACCGCTATGTGCTGATGGCGTTGCTGGGCGAACTCGGCTGCACGGTCGATGACTACGGTATCCTCGCCGACCGCCGCGACGTCGTGACCGACGCGCTCGCCAAGGCCGCCGCGAGCGCCGATGCGATCATCACTTCGGGTGGAATGTCGACCGGCGATGAGGACCATGTGCGGGCCGCGGTCGAGGCGT
Organism: uncultured Acetobacteraceae bacterium; assembly: GCA_964563665.1. Taxonomy (GTDB): domain Bacteria; phylum Pseudomonadota; class Alphaproteobacteria; order CACIAM-22H2; family CACIAM-22H2; genus CAZLYV01. The sequence continues at coordinate 5,812 of CAZLYV010000075.1, read as the reverse complement.
TGGGCTCGATCCACTTCTGGCGCCTCGCCATCCGGCCCGGCCGTCCGGTGGCGCTCGGTCAGGTGAAGGGCGTCGCCTTCGTCGGCCTTCCCGGCAATCCGGTCGCCATGATGGTGACGTTCCTTCGCTTTGCGCGGCCGGTCCTGCTGCGCCTCGCCGGCGCCGCGCCTGAAGCGATCGAGCCGCACCTGTTTCGCGTCCGTTCGGCGTTCGCGATGAAAAAGAAGCTCGGCCGGCGCGAGTGGGTGCGGGCAAGGCTCCAGCCGGGCGAGGACGGCATCGCGGTGGCGATCCGTTTTCCGCGCGACGGCGCCGGAATCCTGACCTCGCTCGTCGAATCGGACGGTCTCGTCGAATTGTCCGAGGACGTAACGCAGGTCCTGGCGGGGGGAATGGTCGATTTCCTGCCGTTCAGCGAGGTGGCGCGATGAAGGTGTTGTACTTCGCCTGGCTGCGCATGCGCGTGGGCATTTCCGAGGAGACGCTGACGCCGCCGGCGGACATTCGCGACGTGCGTGGTCTTCTCGACTGGCTGAGGACGCGCTCCCCCGGCCACGCCGCCGCGCTCAAGGAAATGGCGGTGATTCGCGTGGCGGTAAATCAGGAGTACGTGCCGTTCGACCACCCGGTCAAAGCGGACGACGAGATCGCCATATTCCCGCCGGTGACGGGGGGGTAAGGCTTCCCCCCTCATCCTTCCCTCTCCCCCGGGGGAGAGGATAAGATCGGTATTCATCCCTCCCCCTCGCCCCTCCGGGGAGAGGGCCGGGGTGAGGGGTTGAAGTACGGGACGAGCGATGATCCGCGTGCAGCAAGAGGATTTCGATGTCGGTCGCGAAATCGCCGCGCTCACCGAGGGCCGCCGCGATGTCGGCGGGCTCGCTTGTTTCATCGGGCTGGTGCGCGATTTCGTCGGCGAGACGAAGGACGCCGGCACGCCGGTCGGCGCGATGACGCTCGAGCATTATCCCGGCATGACCGAGAAGCAGCTCGCCGAGATCGAGGCCGAAGCCAATCGCCGCTGGCCGCTTTTGGCGTCCTTGATCATCCATCGCCACGGCCGCCTCGCGCCGGGCGATCGCATCGTGCTGGTGGCGACGGCATCGGCCCACCGCGAGACGGCGTTCGCGGCCTGTCACTTCCTGATCGACTGGCTCAAGACCAAGGCGCCGTTCTGGAAGCTCGAGGACACGCAGGCCGGCCCGCAATGGGTCGCCGCGCGCGACACCGACGACGCGGCGGCGGCGCGGTGGGTGAAGAAGTAACAAAAGCGAAATAGCCGCCGAATTACGGCCCGGCGCCCTGCGCTTTCCCTTGGCGAGAAGGTGCGTCCGGGCGAGCGATATGTTCGGACCTACGCCATCGCTACGGCCGGCGTGCGGACCACTTTCTGGAAGTCGTCCCACAGCATATGAGTGATCGGTCCGACCTTGAACGTGTACTTGTCGATCTCGCCCACCGGGGTGATTTCCGCCGCGGTGCCGGTGAGAAAGACTTCCTGCGCCGTCCCAAGTTCGTCGGGCCAGATCGCTCGCTCGATCACCTTGAGCTGGCGGTTGCGCGCAAGCCCGATCACCGTGCGCCGGGTGATGCCGTCGAGGAAACAGTCGGGCGTTGGCGTGTGCAGCTCGCCGTTGATGACGAGGAAGACGTTGGCGCCCGTCGCCTCGGCGATCTGGCCGCGCCAGTCCAGCATCAACGCATCGGCGTACCCGCGCGCCTCGGCGTCGTGCTTCGACATGGTGCAGATCATGTAGAGGCCGGCGGCCTTGCTGTTGGTGGGCGCGGTGTTCGGCGCGGGGCGGGCCCATTTCGAGAAACACATGCGAATGCCCTTGGCGCGCGCTTCGGGCGAGAAATAGGCCGGCCATTCCCAGGTCGCAATGGCGAGGTTGATCCGCGTCGCCTGCGCCGAAACACCCATCATCTCCGAGCCGCGCCAGGCGATCGGCCGCACATAGCCGTCGACGATATTGTTCGCTTTCACCGTCTCGTTGGTCGCCTGGTCGACCGCCTCGACCGAAATTGGCAGCTCGAAGCCCAGAATCTTGGCCGAGTCGCACAGTCGCTGGCTGTGCTCGCGCAACTTGAAGACCCGCCCGTCATAGACCCGTTCGCCCTCGAAGACGGCGCTCGCGTAGTGCAATCCATGCGTCAGCACGTGCAGCTTCGCCTCGCGCCAAGGCACGAGCTTGCCGTTGTACCAGATCCAGCCGTCGCGATCGTGGAAGGGAACGAGAGCCATGCGCGTGTGTCCTTACAATGCGGCTAGTACTCAGTTTCGCGAGTTCGCCTTGTCGCGGCGCGCGACCCATGAGCCGCGAAACTGAGTACCAATTCAAGATCTTACTACTCGCGCTCAGGCATCACGCCTGTGACGCGAAACTCTGAGCGCGAGTATGAGCGAACGCAAAATCATCGCCCGTAAAAACGCTTGCGCCAAGAAACACTGTTGTCCCATATATGTCAATATCGCTGACATAATGACGCCATACCGAATCCGTGACCCGCGATGCCCGATCTGAAACCCGGCATGCACCAGCTATTCCTGCGCGAGGAGGACCTGCGCCAGGGAATCGAGTTGCTGTTCTACGCTTATCGCGACTTCACGGGCGAGGCGGATGCGATTTTGGCCAAGCTGGGACTGGGGCGAGCGCACCATCGGGTGATCTATTTCGTCGGCCGGTACCCGGGCATCAGCGTCGGCGATCTGCTGAAAATCCTGCGCATCACCAAGCAGAGCCTGTCGCGGGTTTTGGGCGAGCTGGTCCGTCAGGGCTATATTGTGCACAAGCCGGGTTCGACCGACCGCCGGCAGCGGCGCCTCCAGCTTACGCCCGCGGGGGCCGCGCTGGAACGCCAGCTCTCCGAGACGCAGCGCGCCCGTGTCGCCGCGGCTTA
>CAZLYV010000075.1:0-2811 GCA_964563665.1 uncultured Acetobacteraceae bacterium | reverse complement strand
TCAGCGCGCGCGGCTCGCCAACTGGCTTGCCATCCCGCGGAGTAGCGCGGACGTGCTGCAGCGTCATGCGGACCTGATTGTCCACTCGCCGTCCTTCGCGATCGGTGACTTCCTCCAGTGTGCCGATTGCGGGCAGGTCGTCGTCGAGCGGATGCCTCCCGATGACGCGCTCGCAGCGTATTACCAATCCTATCCGTCGAGCCCGTCTTACGCCGCAAAGGCGCAAAAGAAGATATTACGCGCTCGGCGCCGGATCCGCCGGCTCCGGCGGCTGGTACCCTCCGGCCGCTTCCTCGATATAGGCTGCAATCTCGGCTTCGCCGTCGAGGCGGCGCGACAGCTCGGGTTTGCCGCGACCGGAATCGAGGTGGATACGGACGCCGTCGCGACGGCGCGACGGCAATTTCCCGAATGCGAGTTCGAGGCGGCAACGGCCGGTGCGTTTGCCGAAACCGGACGAGACTTCGATCTGCTCTATTGCGCCGAGGTGATCGAACACCTGTCGCGCGTGCGGCCCTTCGCGGCCGCCCTGGCGAGGCTGGTGCGACCGGGCGGAGTTCTCTATCTTACGACCCCAGATGCCGGGCACTGGGCGGTGCCGCGCGATTTTGTCTCGTGGAACGAGGTCAAGCCGCCCGAGCACCTGCGCTGGTTCACCAAGCGGGCGCTCGGCCGGTTGTTCGGCGATGCGGGTTTCGAGATCGCACGATTCAAATGGTCGCTGAAGCCGGGCATACGCATGATCGCGATCCGCCGCCAGCGCGCGCCGTGACGGCCGGAACGACCGATTGGCTCTAAGATGCACGATCCGCTCGCGCATATCCTTGTGGTCGACGATGATGCGCGGCTTCGCGAGCTGTTGCGCAAGTTTCTCTCGGACCGCGGCTTTCGGGTCACCACCGCCGCCGACGCCGCCGACGCAGAGTCGAAGCTTCGCTCGATCGCCTTCGACATGCTGGTGCTCGACGTGATGATGCCGGGCGAAAGCGGAACCGAGCTTACCCGCCGGCTGCGGGTGAAAAATCAGGTGCCGATCCTCCTGTTGACCGCGCAAGGCGAGTCGCAGGATCGCATCCGAGGGCTCGCCAGCGGCGCCGACGATTACCTTCCCAAGCCCTTCGAGCCCGACGAGCTGCTGCTCCGCATCCGCGCCATCCTGCGTCGCGCCCCTCCGCCCGCCATGGCGCCGATCGCACGCGATATGCAGTTCGGCGAGTTTTGCTTCGACCTTGCGCGGAGCGAATTGACGCGCGACGGCGATCTTGTGCGGCTCACCGCCGCCGAGGCGTCGCTGCTCAAAGTGCTCGCCGGGCGCGCCGGCGTCGCCGTGTCGCGCGAGGAGCTTCTGCGATTGTCGTCCATTTCCGGCAACGCGCGGACGGTCGACGTGCAGATGACGCGGCTCCGGCGCAAAATCGAGGCGGACCCCCGCTCACCGCGTTACCTGCAGACGATCCGCGGCACTGGCTACATGCTGCGAGCCGATTGAAATGACGAAGTTCTCGCTCAAGCGTTACCTGCCGCAAACGCTGTTCGGGCGGGCGTTGTTGATCATCCTGGCGCCGGTGATTCTGGTCCAGGGCGTCGCGGCGTTCGTCTTCTATGACCGGGTGTGGGAGACGGTGACCCGACGGCTCGCCCAAGCCGTCGCCGGCGACATCGCCTTCGTCATCCAGACGATGACCCGCCATCCCGATCCCGACGACCGCACATGGCTATTCGTTACGATGGTGAGTACATCCAGCCTCGTTATCACGCTTGACGAGGGAGCAATTCTCGCCAACGCGCCGCCGCCGCGGCCATCGACGATCCTCGAGCGCTGGCTCATTCAGGCGCTCGATGACCGCCTGCGGCGACCCTATACTCTCGACGCGTGGTCCGACCGGCGCAATGTCTTCATCAAGGTCCAGCTGCCCGAGGGCGTGCTCGACGTCATCGTGCCGCGCGATCGCCTATTCACCTCGACGGTCTATGTGCTTTTGCTGTGGATGGTCGGCTCGTCGCTCATCTTCCTCGCCATCGCGTCGGTATTCATGCGCAATCAGGTGCGGCCGATCCGCCGTCTGGCGCGCGCGGCGGACGAATTCGGCAAGGGGCGCGACGTGCCCGACTTCAAGCCGGCCGGGGCGGCCGAGGTGCGTCAGGCCGCGGCGGCGTTCGTCCAGATGCGCGAGCGTATCCGCCGGTTCCTCGCCCAGCGCACCGAGATGCTGGCTGGCGTCAGCCACGATTTGCGCACGCCGCTTACGCGCATGAAGCTCGAGCTGGCCATGGTCAGCGATAGCCCGTCGATCTCCGGCCTCAAAGCCGACGTCGCCGAGATGGAGCGGATGGTCGAGAGCTATCTTGCCTTCGTGCGCGGCGAGGGCGAGGAACAGCCGGAACCGAGCGATCTTGCGAAGATGCTCGAGGACATCGCCGCGGCGGCGCAGCGCGATGGGCATTCGGTCGCGCTCACGATCGCGGGCGATCTCCGCCTCTCGGTGCGGCCGCACGCCATCAAGCGCTGTCTCGACAACCTGGTCGCCAACGCCGCCCGGCTCGCCGCCCAAGTCGAGATCCATGCCGAGCGCAAGCCATCCTCGATCGAGATCGTGATCGACGATGATGGGCCCGGAATTCCGGCCGAGCGCCGCGAGGATGTCTTCAAGCCGTTCTTCCGGCTCGACGCCTCGCGCAACCCGGAGACCGGCGGCGTCGGCCTCGGACTCACTATCGCGCGCGACGTCGTGCGCAGCCACGGGGGCGATATCACGCTTTCGCAATCGCCGCTGTCGGGCTTGCGGGCGAGAATCAGGCTGCCGGTCTAGA
>CAZLYV010000074.1:6698-10480 GCA_964563665.1 uncultured Acetobacteraceae bacterium | reverse complement strand
CCGTATGCTTTGGCGAACAGCTCGATCGGGTGGCGCGAATGCTCGATCTTCGGCTTTTCCTCCTCGAGCCCTTCCAGTCCCTGGACGATGTGCTCGCCGGCGAGCGGGCACTCCGAGGCGAGATAGGTCTTGCCGTTGCGCGCAGCGCTTCGCGCCACCGGCTTGCCGAGCTTGAGCGCGGTCGCAAAATTGCGCTTCATCACGCCCCACGATCCGCCGTGGCCCGAGCAGCGCTCGATCACCGCCACGTCGCACTCGGGAATGAGCCGCAGCAATTCGGCCGCCTTCGCTCCCATGTTCTGCGCCCGCGCATGGCAGGCGAGATGGACCGAAACGCCGCCGTCGAGCGGCTTCAGGCCCGGCGCCAGACCTTCGCGCTTGGCGATGTCGACGACGTATTCGCTCACGTCGAATGTAGCTTTGGCGAGCTTCTTGACCAGCGGATCGTCGGGCACGATCAGCGGCCATTCGAATTTGAGCATGAGGGCGCAGGAGGGAACGAGCGCCACGATGTCCCAGCCCTGATCGATCAGCCGCGACAATTCCCGCGCGACCGCGCGCGCGCTCGAAGCCACCTTGGCGAGCTCGCCGTGCTCGAGCTGCGGCATGCCGCAACAGCGCGGGTAGACGACCTGCGTCTCGACGCCGTTTTGCGCCAGCACCGCGCGCGCCGCCATGCCGATGCCGGGATCGTTGTAGTTGACGAAACACGTCGCATAGAGCGCCGCTTTGCGCCCATGCGCCGGCGCCGCCGCATTCACCGCCGCCGGCTCGCGCTTCGCCCGCAGCGCGAAGGTGCGGCCGTGGAACTTCGGCAGCGCCGCCGCCCGGTCGACGCCGGCGACTTTCTCCAGCAGCGGGCGGGTGAGCGCGTTGCCGCGCCGCGACGCCCAGTTGGCGAGGGGCGCCGCCGCGCGGGCGATTTTTCCGTTGCGATCGGTCTTGGTGAGCTCGCGCGCGGCCAACGGAACCTCGCCCTTGCGCGCCTCGATCGCGCGCGCGCGCAGCATCAGGTGCGGAAAATCGAGGTTGAATTGATGCGGCGGCACGTAGGGGCACTTGGTCATGAAGCACATGTCGCAAAGCGTGCAGGCGTCGACGACCGGCTTGAAATCGGCGCTGTTCACCTCCTCGACCACGCCGCCCGGCGTGGCGTCGATGAGATCGAACAGGCGCGGGAACGAATCGCAGAGGTTGAAGCAGCGCCGGCAGCCGTGACAGATGTCGAACACGCGCCGCAGCTCGGCGTCGAGCTTCGCCTCGTCGAAGAAATCGGGATTCTGCCAGTCGATCGGGTGTCGGACCGGCGCGTCCAGGCTGCCTTCGCGCATGAAATATCGCTGATTGGGTCTTTGATCGATCGAGAAGCCGAGGCCGCCGGCGAATCCCGCATCCTATGGCGCGGGGTCCGCGGGCGCTCTCTGGCGGCTAATTCCGACGATCGACGGATTTACTTGATCTCGTCGAGCGTGCGCTGGAACTTGCCGGCGTGCGATTTCTCGGCCTTGGCCAAGGTCTCGAACCAGTCGGCGATCTCGTCGAAGCCTTCCTGGCGCGCGGCCTTCGCCATGCCCGGGTACATGTCGGTGTACTCGTGGGTCTCGCCGGCGATCGCTGCCTTGAGGTTCAGTTGCGTGTCGCCGATCGGCTCGCCGGTCGCCGGATCGCCGACCTCCTCGAGGAACTCGAGATGGCCGTGCGCGTGGCCGGTCTCGCCTTCGGCGGTCGAGCGGAACACGGCGGCGACGTCGTTGTAGCCCTCGATGTCCGCTTTCTGGGCGAAATAGAGATAGCGGCGATTGGCCTGGCTTTCACCGGCGAACGCGGCCTTGAGATTGCCTTCGGTCTTGGTTCCCTTGAGCTTGGGCATGGGGTCTTCCTCGTTAATGGTGGCTTCGGCCCTGTCTCGGGCCGCCCGCCGGTCGGGCTCGACCCGGCGAGAGCATCGATGTGGCGTAGCTCGCGCGAGGGGTTTCGATGGACGCATGCGTCCACCCCGCTCGACCATCGCGACAGCCCTCATATAGGGCGTGGATATGCCCGCTGTCAATAGTCTAGAATGATTCTAGACTATTGACCACGGACTTAAGAAAAAAGCTAAACAGGCTGGTTCTTTAGCCGGACGATGACGTCCACGCGGGTCACTTCGGTTCCCGCGGGAGGGCTCGGAATTTCCGTCACCCGAAGCCGGTCGCCGGCGATGTCTTGCAGTCGCCCAGCGTCCTCGAAAAAGAAGTGATGGTGGTCGCTGGTGTTGGTGTCGAAATACGAGCGCCCGGCCTCGACCACCACCTCGCGCAGGAGCCCGGCCTCGGTGAACTGGTGCAGCGTATTGTAGACCGTGGCGAGCGAGACGCGGATGTTGGCCGTCATCGCCTGGGCATGAAGCTGCTCGGCGGTCACATGTCGGTCGCCCGCGTCGTAAAGCAGACGAACCAGCGCCAAGCGCTGCCGGGTGGGCCGTAGACCCGCGGCGCGCAGTCGCTCGATCGCTTTGCTGAAGGGACGAAGCTGGGTCATCGACGGGCTAGATATAAGGTCTGGCCGGCAAAATATAAAGGGGCCAAAAAAGGCCACTAAGCCAAAGTTTTGAACGACTTTAATCTAGTCTCGCTCCTGGCAGCGGCTCAGTTGCCGGTCAAGATACGGTCGACCAGCTGACGGACCGTCGGCACGAAGCCGTTGCTGTAGAACGGATCCTGGGCGAAGCGGTAGGCGTTGTGACCAGCGAACATCAACTGGGTATCGACGTCGCCGCCGTGACTGATGTCCTGCAGCGTCTTTTGGATGCAGAAGGAGCGCGGATCGGCTTTCTTGCCGGTCGATCCCTCCTCGTTCTGCGCCCAGTTGGAGAACAGGCACGCCGACAGGCAGCCCATGCAATTGATCTGATCGGTGCGAATTTCAGCCGCTTTTTCGGGCGTCACGAAAATGAGGGTCGAATCGGGCGTGCGCAACGCCTCGCTGTAACCGGCGGCCACCCACTGATCGGCGTGCGTCTTGTCGGGCGAAGTCAGATAGACCAGCCGGCTGCGCGCGCCCACTGCAAACGGCGTGTCGTGCTCGCCGATCGGCGTGGCCGAAAACGCCACCTGGTGTTTCGTACGTTCATCGAGTTCATTCAAAAAGTGGTTCTTGACCGCCGACGAATAGAATCCGGTCGGCGAGAAGCGGTGCAGCAGCACGTCGCCATCCTTGAGCGTCAGCAGTCGCTCCTTCCATGCCTCGGAGATCGGACTCTCCCGGGTGAGAAGCGGCCGCGTGCCGAACTGGAACGCGATCGGCCCGACATCCGGGTTGTCGAGGAAATCGGCCCATTCGCGCAAAAACCATACCCCGCCCGCCATGATGATCGGCGTCTCGTTCAAGCCGAATTCGTTCATCAGCCGACGCAGTTCGACGACGCGCGGCAGCGGCGCTCCGGGCTTCGTCGGATCCTCGGCGTTGGTGATGCCGTTATGCCCGCCGGCGAGCCAGGGATCTTCATAGACGACGCCGCCCAGCAGATCGCGAAATCTGTGGTAGGCGCGCTTCCACAAGGCGCGGAACGCGCGGCCCGAGGAAATGATCGGGTAATAGTGGACGCCGTAGCGGGCGCAGATCTCGGCGATCCGGTAGGGCATGCCGGCGCCGCAGGTGACGCCGCTGATAAGGCCGCGCGCACCTTCAAGCACGGCGTTCAAAATGCGCTCGGCGGCCGCCATCTCCCACAGGATGTTCATGTGAATGCGGCCGCGGCTGCTCGCCCGTTCATACGCCACGCGGGCCTGGGTGAGCGCGCC
>CAZLYV010000074.1:0-6598 GCA_964563665.1 uncultured Acetobacteraceae bacterium | reverse complement strand
CGCCGCGGCGCCCGAGTTTCCCCCAAGGTGTTATTCGACCGCGACGGTTGCCTATATATACGTGTCGGCGGCGCGCGAAACCAGCGCCACAACGCGGCCCGGTTCGTTCTCACGCCGGGCCGCCAAGTGCCGCCCGGAGGTCTCCCGGACGGTCGGTGATCAGGGCGTCGACCCCATAGCCGATCAATTCGCGGGCGCGGGGACCCTCGTTCACGGTCCACACCAGAAGCGGATAGCCGGCCGCCTTCACCTCGGCGATGCGCCGGCGCGAAAGCCCGCGCCAGTTCGGGTGCACCGTCCGGCAGTCGAGCGCGTCCACCGTCGCGCGCCACCGCGGCGAAAGCGATTCGGCGAGATAGCCTCGCGGCAGATCGGGGGCAACCGTGCGCGCCTCGGCAAGCGCATCGTGATCGAAGCTCGAAATCACCGGCGTGCTGCGGCTTGGCGGCCAACGTCGCGCAACAAGCTCGAGCGCCAGGCGCGTTGTTTCACGTTCGAGTCCCGAACATCGCTTGATCTCGAGGTTGAATCCCATGTCGAGCGTGGCGAGGCAGTCGAGCGCCTCGGCGAGCGTCGGCACCCGTTCGCCCGCAAATTCGGGCGCAAACCATCGGCCGGCATCAAGCCGCTTGATCGCGGCAAGCGTCGTCTCGCGAACCCGCCCGTGCCCGTCGGTCGTCCGGTCGAGCGTTTTGTCATGGATGACGACCGGCACGTCGTCCTTGGTGAGCCTGACATCGAATTCGACCCAGGTGGCGCCCTCCTCGCGCGCTTGCCGGAACGCCGCGAGCGTGTTCTCGGGCGCATTCGCCTTGGCGCCGCGATGGCCGATGAGACGGGGGATGACGAGGGCAGGCAGGGTCATTCTAACGACCGAGGCATCAGCTCCCCCTCACCCTCCCTCTCCCATGGGGAGAGGGTGCGACGCAATGCGTCGCGCGGATGAGGGGACAGCCCTACTGCGCCACCCGAGCTTCGCGCGGTTTGTCGAATTGGTCGGAGAGGTCCTTGCCGGTCTGTTGGTCGACCCGCTTCATCGACAGCTTGACCTTGCCGCGGTCATCGAAGCCGATCAGCTTGACCTTGACGACGTCGCCGACCGTGACCACGTCGGCAACCTTGCCCACGCGCTGGGGCGACAGCTCCGAGATGTGGACGAGGCCGTCCTTGCTGCCAAGAAAGTTCACGAAGGCGCCGAAGTCCATGATCTTCACCACCTTGCCGCTGTAGATCGCCCCGATCTCCGGCTCGGCGACGATCCCCTTGATCCAATCGATGGCGCGCTGGCTCGCCTCGGCGTCGACCGCCGCGACCTTGATCGTGCCGTCGTCCTCGATGTCGATCTTGGTGCTCGTCACCTCGCAGATCTCGCGGATCACCTTGCCGCCGGTGCCGATCACCTCGCGGATCTTGTCCTTGGGAATGGTGAAGGTGGTGATGCGCGGCGCGTTCTTGCTCACTTCCTCACGCGCGCCTTCGAGGCTGCGGCTCATCTCGCCCAGAATGTGCAGCCTTCCGTCCTTCGCCTGGCCAAGCGCCTGGCGCATGATCTCCTCGGTGATCGAGGTGATCTTGATGTCCATCTGCAGCGCGGTCACGCCGTTGGTGGTGCCGGCGACCTTGAAGTCCATGTCGCCCAGGTGATCCTCGTCGCCCAGGATGTCGGACAGCACGGCCACGCCGTGCGCCTCCTTGATCAGTCCCATGGCGATACCGGCGACGGGCCGCTGCAGCGGGACGCCGGCGTCCATCAGGGCGAGCGAGCTGCCGCAGATGGTCGCCATCGACGACGAGCCGTTGGATTCGGTGACTTCCGAGACGACGCGAATCGTGTAAGGGAACTTGTCCTTTGCCGGCATAAGCGGCCGGATCGCCCGCCAGGCGAGCTTGCCGTGACCGATCTCGCGGCGGCCGGGCGAGCCCATGCGCTTCGCCTCGCCGACCGAGTAGGGCGGGAAGTTGTAGTGCAGCATGAAATGCTCGCGGTACTCGCCGGCGAGCGCGTCGATAATCTGCTCGTCCTCGCCGGTGCCCAACGTCGCGACCGCGAGCGCTTGGGTTTCGCCGCGGGTGAACAGCGCCGAACCGTGCGCGCGCGGCAATATGCCGACCTCGCAATCGATCGGCCGGATCGTCTTGGTGTCGCGGCCGTCGATGCGCCGGCCGGTCTTGAGGATTTGGCCGCGGACGATCTCGCTTTCGAGGTCCTTGAAAACCTCGGGCGCGATCGCCGATTCGGCCGGGTTGCCGGCCGCGAGGGCCAGCGCCTTGGCTTTGACTACCGCGATCTTCTCGTGGCGCGCCTGCTTCACGGTCTCGCCGTAAGCTTGCACGAGCTCGGATTCGAGCGCAGCCAGCTTCGCCTTGACCACCGCGCGCTCGGCCGGGATCTCCGGAATCGGCCACGGTTCCTTGGCGCATTGCTCGGCGAATTCGATGATTCCCGTGATGACGGTCTGGAACTGGCGATGGCCGAAGGTGACCGCGCCCAGCATCACGTCCTCCGACAGCTCGCGAGCCTCGGACTCGACCATCAGCACGCCTTCCTGCGTGCCGGCGACGACAAGGTCGAGCTCCGACATCGGCAGCTCGTCGAGCTGCGGATTGAGCTTGTACTCGCCATTGATGAAGCCGACGCGCGCGGCGCCAATCGGCCCCAGGAACGGGATGCCCGAAATGGTGAGCGCCGCCGAGGCGCCGATCATCGCCACGATGTCGGGATCGTTCTCGAGATCGTGCGAAAGAACGGTGCAGATGACTTGCGTCTCGTTTCTGAACCCGTCGACGAAAAGCGGCCGGATCGGCCGATCGATCAGTCGCGAGACCAGCGTTTCCTTCTCGCTCGGCCGGCCTTCCCGCTTGAAGAAGCCGCCCGGAATCTTGCCGGCGGCGAAGGTCTTCTCCTGGTAATTGACGGTGAGCGGGAAAAAGTCGGTATCTGGCCGTTTGGTCCTGGCGGCCACCACCGTGCAGAGCACGACGGTGTCGCCATAGCGCGCGACCACCGCACCGTCCGCCTGGCGGGCCATCCGCCCGGTCTCGAGGACGAGCTTGCGCCCGCCCCACATGATTTCCTTACGCGTAATTTTGAACATGGGTCTTCCTTCCTTCCACGTACGGCGCCCGTGCCTGCGATCAGGAACGTGGGCGTTGACGCCGGCGGCCCGCCCGGATGGCGGGCCCGTATCCGACGTCTCCACAGTCTTGAGACTGGCCAGTGACAGATGATCGATCGGAGAGCTGGGCCGGCCACAGGTACGTATGATGCGGCCAGCGTCGTCTTGCGATCGCCGCGGCGGCTGTCATCTCCGATCCGCGCGCGGCGAAAATATGGACTCGTTCGTTCACCTTCTCGCCAAATGACGGATCCCGGCGCCGCGCCAAGGCGCGCGCCGGCCGGCGCAGGGCGACGTGCCACCGCGCGTTCCGGGCCCGGATCGGCCGGAGAGACGAGTCGGACAATTCAATGAATCCTGTGCAGCGACCGGGCTCTTAGCGCCGGAGCTCGAGCCGGTCGATCAACCGTTCGTAGCGTTCGGCGCTGGTGCGCTTCAGGTATTCGAGAAGGCGGCGCCGCTTGCCGACCATCATCAGGAGGCCGCGCCGCGAATGGAAATCCTTGATGTGGGTGATCAAGTGAGCGCTGAGATGCTTGATCCGCTCGGAGAGAACGGCGGCCTGCACTTCGGGCGATCCGGTATCGCCGTCCTTGGTGGCAAATTCGTGCACGAGCGTCGTCTTGCGTTCGGCCGTCATCGACATCGCCTACTCCTTCATTCATCGCCGCCGCCGCGGGGCAAGTCCCGTCCGGCCGGCCGTTAGAGGTTGAGCACGCGCAGCGGCCGAAGGCCGTCGCCTTCGATCCGGGCCAACGCGAGCAATCGCCCAAGCACGGTGGCGCGAACCACCTGGCCCGGGCGAAGGGCGCCAACGTTGACCTTGTCCGCAACGCCGGCGATCTGCACGGCCTGCCCCTGACGGAGCCGGTGGCCCTCGGCCACGGTCACGGCCAGCGCCGGGATGTCGTCCAGCGCGGTCTCGACCGCCTGCAGATGCGCAAAACGGGCCGGACTATGCCCGAGCCCGTCAAGCTGATCCAGCGAAATCGCCTGGTTTTCCGTGTACCGGCCGACCGCAAGCCGCCGTAGCGCCGCGACGTAACCGACGGTTCCCAAGGCTTGCGCCAAGTCCCTTGCCAAGGATCGAATATATGTCCCTTTGCTGCACTGCACAATGAATTTTGCATGCCCTGAGTCGGGGATCGATTCGAGCGCCAAGCGGTCGATCCTGACACGGCGGGGCGCCAGCGTTAAGGTCTCGCCCTTGCGTGCGCGGGCATAGGCGGGGATCCCGCCAAGCTTGATCGCCGAATACACCGGCGGAACTTGCGTGATTTCGCCCACGAACCGGGGCAGGGCGGCGCGGATATCCGCTTCCGATGGCCGCGCCGCGCTCGTCCCCGTCACCTCGCCCTCGGCGTCGTCGGTGGCGCGGGCCTCGCCCCAACAAACGGTGAAGCGGTAGGTCTTGGCGCTGGCAACGACATAAGGGATCGTCTTGGTCGCTTCGCCCAGCGCAATCGGCAGAACGCCGGTCGCCAGCGGATCGAGCGTGCCGGCATGTCCGGCCTTGGCTGCGCCAAATGCGCGCCGGACGCGCGCCATCGCCTGGGTCGAGCTCAGGCCCGCCGGCTTGTCGAGCACCACCCAGCCGTCGATTTTCTCGCCCTTGGCTTTACGCCCCATTGTCGCGGCCGTCGTCCTCGCCCGCGTCCGCCGGCGTAGCGAGATCGCGGCTAACCTCGGGCCGCCGCAGCACGGTTGCGAGGTGCGCCGCCGTATCGAACGATGCGTCGGCGGCAAAAACGATTTCGGGCGCATGCCGCAGATTGATCGCGCGGGCGACCTCGCCGCGAAGGTAGGGCGCCGCATGGCCGAGCGCCTTGACGATGAGCGCCGTGTCGCCGCCGCCCAGCGGCAGGACGTAGGCCGTGGCGTGGCTGAGATCGGGGCTGACGCGGACCTCGGTCACCGTGATGGCGCGCCCGCGAAGCGCCGGATCGCGCAAGTTCCCGCGCTCGATCACGCCTGCAAGCGCATGGCGGATCTCCTCGCCGACACGCAACTGGCGCTGGCTGCGCGGAGCCGTCGAGCGGGCCGAACTCTTTTGCCTGGACATGGGCCGGTTATGGCGCGAAAGCCGCGATCACGAAAGATCGAAAATCCCGATCGGGCGCCGCGGCACCCGGCATTAAAGCACGCGGGCGACTTCCTCGACCTCGAAGCATTCGATCGTGTCGCCGGCCTGGATGTCCTGGTAGTTCTCGAACGCCATGCCGCATTCGTAACCTTCCTGCACCTCGCGGACCTCGTCCTTGAAGCGCCGTAACGTCTTCAATGTGCCGTCGTGGATGACGACGTTGTCGCGCAGGAGGCGCACCTTGGCGCCACGCTTGACCATGCCCTCGGTGACACGGCAGCCGGCGACCTTGCCGGACTTCGAGACGGTGAACACCTCGCGGATCTCGGCGTTGCCGAGGAACCGCTCCTTGAGCGTCGGCGCGAGCATGCCCGACATCGCCGCTTTGAGGTCGTCGATGATATCGTAGATGATCGAATAGTAGCGGATCTCCACCCCGTCGCGTCGCGCCACTTCGCGCGCCTGCGGGTTGGCGCGGACGTTGAAGCCGATAATCAGCCCGCCCGACGCCTTGGCGAGCACCACGTCGCCCTCGGTGACGCCGCCGACGGCGCCGTGCAGCATACGCACCTTGACCTCGGACGTGCCCAACCTCGTGACCGCGTTCTCGATCGCCTCCAGCGAGCCCTGCACGTCGGTTTTGACGACGACGCCGAACTCCTTGGCCGAACCTTCGGCGATCTTGGAGAACATCTGCTCGAGCGTTCCCCGCGCGCCGGCCACGGCCCGCGCATCGCGCGCCTTGCGCTGGCGGAAGGCGACGATCTCGCGCGCACGCGCCTCGCTGTCGACGACCGAGAAGTCGTCGCCGGCTCCCGGCGTGCCGTTCATGCCCAGAACCTCGACCGGAGTCGAGGGTCCGGCCGTGACGACCGCGCGGGCCAGGTGGTCATAGAGCGCGCGAACCTTGCCCCACTCGCCGCCGGCGACAAAAATGTCGCCAAGATTGAGCGTGCCTTTCTGGATCAGAACCGTGGCGACCGAGCCGCGGCCGCGCTCGAGCTTGGCCTCGATCACGGTGCCTTGCGCGGACCGATTCGGGTTGGCCTTCAGATCCAGCAGTTCCGCCTGGAGGAGGATCGCTTCCTCGAGTTTGTCGAGATTGATCTTCTTGATCGCCGACACATCGATTCCGAGCACGTCGCCGCCCATGCCTTCGAGCGCGATGTCATGCTGCAACAGATCGCGACGCACGCGCTCGGGCTCGGCGTCGGCTTTGTCGATCTTGTTGATGGCGACGATGACCGGGACGTTCGCCGCCTTGGCGTGGTTGATCGCTTCGACGGTCTGCGGCTGGATGCCGTCGTCGGCGGCCACGACCAGCACCACGATATCGGTGACCGAGGCGCCGCGGGCGCGCATGGCGGTGAACGCCTCGTGGCCCGGCGTATCGAGGAAG
>CAZLYV010000073.1:0-10485 GCA_964563665.1 uncultured Acetobacteraceae bacterium | reverse complement strand
GGCGAAGCGGCGTCCCGTCAATGCCCGTAGCCAAACGTTCCAAAACGCAGGCGGATGATGTCCATCGCCGGGTAGAGCGCCGAGTGGCCGCCGTGGGTTCCCCAGCGCCAATCGGGCACTTCGCTGAGAATGAGCTTGGTCGGCACACCGTGGGCTGCCGCAAAATGCGCGAATCCGGTATCGACGCTGAACGCTTCATCGACGTCGGCCAGAAGCGCCTGGGTTTCGATCCAGCTCGACGGTTCGATGAGAGTCCAGCCGAATTTGCGCAACTGGTCGCGCTCAGCGTCCGTGCAATCGAGCTGGACCGCGACGACCTCGGCGTGCCGGGGAAGCAGCGCTTTCATCCGCTCGATCGAAAGGCTGCGATCGGCGTCGTTCGCGTGCTTGAAATTGCCCTTCCAGCAGACCGCGACACGATATGCGGCGCCCTTTCGCCGGGACGGCTTGGGCAGCGACCGGACAGGGACCGGCACCGGCTGCCACGCCTGCACCACCAGCGGCAGGGACATCAGCGGCACGATCACGTGCCCTTCGTCGCGAAGGCGCGCGAATTCACCCGGCGCCTTGTCCATGTCGGGCACAAAAAGTCCGATCAGGTCGCGCACATGCGACCGCTCGGCGATCTTGATCTCGTGGCGCTTGCTCGCCCAGCGCAGGCAACCGGTGAAATGGATGAAGTCGCCCATCCCCTGCTCGGGCCACACGGTGATCGTCTTCGTCGAACGCAATCGTTCGACGGCCTCGGGCGACAACGGCGCCAATCGGTTGGGATTAGGGACAAACGACGTTTTCCAGCGCCACTCGTGCTCCTCCCACCCTTCCTGCCAACGCCCGAGCAGCATCAGGAGCAGCGCCAGATTGTAATGCGCGCTCGCGTGCGCCGGCCGGGAGGCGATCGCGGCCCGGTAATGCGCCTCCGCCTTGGCGTAATCGCCGCGCGCTTTGGCAAGATTCGCTTCGAGATTTTCGAACTCGGGACGCCCGCCGTAGCGCGCGCGATAGCGGCAAAGATGAGCGTCCGCCGCGGAGAAGTCGCGGCGGCGAAGGGTGAGCGCGCCGAGGTTGATCGCCAGCGCATACTCCTCGGATCCGAACTCGCTCGCCGCCTTGACGTAGAGCGCTTCGGCTTCGGCGTACTTGTTCGCCTTCATCGCCACTTCGGCATCGCGTAGAATCTTCATGCTATCTCCGATTTTATGCCCCGAGCGCTCCCGCAAGCCGAACGTATATCAAGCTCGCTTGTGCCATTCGTCGAGCGCCGTCATCACCTCGTGAAATGTCGGACCCCATTCGCCGAGCCGTTCCTGATTGAAGATGCGCAGGCTCTGGTACCAGACCGAATTCGTCTCCTTCCAGCCCCAACGCCACTCGCTCGTCGCGCGATTGAGAAGCCAAACCGGCTTGCCCAACGCACCCGCCAGATGCGCCACGGCGGTATCCACGCTGACGACCAGATCGAGGCAGGCGATCAGCGCCGCGGTTTCCGCGAAATCGACGAGTTCATCGCTGCGATCGATGACGTCGTATCGCGACAGGAATTCGCGCTCATCGTGCGACAGACCTCCCTGGACCTTCTGCAGGCTGACGTATCGAACATCTTCGCGTTCGACGAGCGGCCGCCAGACCTCGAGCGGTACCGAGCGCCAGCGTTCGACATCGGGATCGGGGCCGCCACGCCAAACAATTCCGATATGCGGGCGGCGATCGCGCGCGATCCGCTCGCCCCACCGGCGAATTTCGGCCGGGTCGGCGAGGAGGTACGCCGCGCCCTTCAACACATCGTCCCTGGTAATTGCGAGCCGATGGGGCAGGCTGCCAAGCGCGATCTGGCAGTCGCATGTTATGCCGATCTTGCCGATTTCGGAGACGAACGTGACGCGCTGGACGGACTGCTTGAAGCTTTGCTGGAAGAGACGGATGAGCGGTCCGGGAACGAGGGCGACGACATGGGCGGCGCTCGTCAGCCGGCCGATCACGCGGATGAACTGGATCTGGTCGCCCAGTCCCTGCTCGGCGAAGACAAGGATCGTTTTGCCGTCGAGCGGCTCGCCCTTCCAGACGGGCACGTCCGCGAGGCCCTGGAACCGCCGCTTGTCTCGCTTCGTGCCGCCGGCCCATCGGTACTCATAACCGGCCCAGCCATTGATCCAGTCGCCTTTGAGAAACGCGGCGAGCCCCAGACCGAAACGCGGCTGTACGAAATCCGGATCGAGCGCCAGCGCGCGGCGGTAACTTGCTTCGGCGTCGCCGGGCCGGCCGAGTTCCTTGAGGATGTTGCCCAGATTGTTGTGGACCTCGGGGTCGTCGGGCTTGAGCTGCAGCGCCCGCCGGCAGCTCGCGTCTGCCTCGTCGAGGCGGCCGAGATGCCGTAACGTTGTGGCGAGGTTGTTGTACGCATCGGCAAAGGCCGGGCGAAGCTCGACCGCCCGGCGGTAGCCGAGCTCGGCCTCCTCGAACCGGCCAAGCTCGGAGAGCACGTTCGCGAGGTTGTAGTGCGATTCCGGATAGTCGGGATTGAGCGCGAGCGCCCGACGGTAACTCGCCTCCGTCTCCGCGCGGCGGCCGAGCCGCTTGAGCAGATTGCCGAGATTATTGTGGACGTCGGGAAAGTCGGGCTTGAGCGCGAGCGCGCGGCGAAAGCTCGGCTCCGCCTCCTCGAGCCGGCCGAGCGAGGCCAGCAGATTGGCGAGATTGGCATGGGCTTGCGCGTAGTCGGGCTCGAGCTCGAGCGCGCGGCGGTAGCTCGCCTCGGCCTCCGCCGGGCGGCCGAGCGTCGCCAGCAGATTGGCGAAGTTGTATTCGGCTTGCGCGTAGTCGGGCTTGAGCGCGAGGGCGCGGCGGTAACTCCGTTCGGCCTCGGCCGACCGGCCGGCCAAGCGCAAGGCGACGGCGAGTTTGTTATGAGCCTCCGAATCGTTGGGGGACGAGCGAACCGCTTCGCCAAAAGCGGTCACCGCCTGCTCGACCTCGCCGCGATCGGCCAGAATCGCCCCAAGCACCTTCCAGCCGAACGGATGGGAGGGAAACCTCTTGGTCAGAGCCCGTGCCCGTTCCTCGGCCTCGGCGAACCGGCGCTGGTTCACAAGCGCGACGACCGCGCCGAACTCGGCCTGCGATGGAATCGGCGGATCAACGCGCTCATTCATCGTATTGGACCTGGAGAACGCGGGCTGTTAGGTCACTATCGCCCGAGAACTATGATAATTCTAGTGACGATGGCTAACATTTGCCGTGAAAATCGTTGCCGGATGGCGCACGGGCGTGGATCGTGCGTGGGCGGCCGATCTGCGCGTTGGCGCGGCCGACGGAAAGGAGAGCCTGCATGGCGCGGCCCCGGATCCTGCTGGTAAATCATGAATTCACCATGACCGGGGCGAGCCGGATGATGCAGACCCTCGCCGGCGTTCTGTTGGCGGACGGATTCACGGTGGATGTATTGCCGATGAATCCCGATCCCGGTCCGATGCGCGATGCCTTCACGGATCTTGGGGTCCGCATCCTGACGAAGTTCGAGCCGGCGGATTACGCGATGGCGATCGCCAACTCGGTCGGATCGTGCCCCTTTGTCGCTCGCTATGGACCGCAGCTGCCCGTTGCGTGGCGACTGGCCGAGGTCGAGGTCGGCCGCGAGTTGCTGCTCCGTGGCTGGAAGGTGGGGCTCGCGGCCTTCGGCGCCGCGCGGGCGATCGTATTTCAGACCGAGCTTCAGAAGGAGATTTACGGCACATTCCTGTGGGGAACCGAGGCAGAGCAGCGGGTGATTCCCAACGCGCTCGCGCCGGCGCCGGCGCCGGTTCCGGTCCCGGCCAAGACAGGCCTCCGCATCGTCGGGATCGGCACGGTCGATAACCGCAAGCGGCACGAGGACACCATTCTGGCGGTCGAACGTCTGCCCCAGGCCTTGCGCGACCGGATCGAAGTCGTGATCATCGGCAAAATCTTTGATTTGGAAAAAGACGCGCAGCGCGTCGTGGATGCGAACCCCAAGCGCTATCGTCTGCTTGGCGAGCGGTCCAACGCCGAGACCCTTTCATGGCTGGCGTCGGCCGATGTCTTCGTGTTGCCCAGCCTTTCGGAAAGTTTCGGCGTCGCGATTCTGGAAGCGATGCGTGCCGGCAAGCCGGTATGTCTCGGCGATCTACCGGCGTACCGGGCATGGGGGCTTCGCCATGGCGTCAACGCCGTGATGCATCCGCCGCGCGATATCGATTTCCTGACGTTCAATCTCATGCTGCTCCTGGGCCACCCGGTTCTTGCGCGACGCATCGGCGAGACCGGCCGCCGGCTTGCGGCCCGCTACTCGCTCGATGCGTTTCGCCACGAATGGCTTGCCCTCATCCATCGCCACCTACGCCGACAAGGCGCACCACACGATGCACCCGACGCAGCCCCGAGCCATGCGGACGACGCTTGAACAGGACGCGAGGGGCGGCCCAATTTGGCTGCTGCTCCGATTTTCAATTGCGGTATATAATCCAATAAAACCAATAGTTTGACAAAAAAATCCGACAACCGCATCGAGCGGCGGTTCGCCCGGAATCCGACCGCGGTCGCGCCCCTCGTTACTTTTCCGCCTTGAGCGAATCGAGGCGCTTCTTGACGTCGCTTGCTTCCGCCGAGTTGGGCGGCAGACTGGCGAGCAGCTTCCCCCAGTGCAGCACGGCGGCCGCGCGATCGCCAGCCTCGGCGTCGGCGAGACCGACGAACCACAAGGCGTCGCTATTGTCGGGCGAGAGATCCAGCACGCGACGCATCGCCGCGATGAATTTCGGCGGCAGCCGGTCGCCGGGCCGCACGCCGTCGTAAAGCGCGGTCGCATAATCCAGCCATAGTTCGACGCGCGTCGGGGCGAGCTCGCTCGCCCTTTCGTACGCCGCTTCCGCCTTCGCCGATTCACCCAGCACGCGCCAGGCGCGCCCGAGCCGCCGCCAGCCCTCGACGTCTCCGGGTTCGCTCTCGAGCCGCGCCGCCAGTCGCTCGACCATGCCGCGCACCACCGCCTGGCGCTCCTCAGGCGCAAGGTTTTCGATCGCCGCCACGTCGCTTGCCGCGGGAGCTTCGCCGGCCTTCGCCGCCGCCTCTTTTACCCGCGCGGCCTCGGCGGCGGGCGATGGGGCCACGCCCGACAGATCGATCTTCGCCGACGCGGCGATTTCCGCCGCTCGTGCGCGCACCACCTGAATCCACGGCGCATCGGCGGGCGAGACATGAATGAGATCGGTCCAGCTTTGCAGCGCCCCGCGCGCTTCGCCGGCCTGGGCTTGGGCAGACCCCTTGTAGAACAGCGCGCGCGGATCGAACGGGTCGACCGCCAGCACCTGCTCGAAGGCTTGCAGCGCCTCGGGAGTGACGATGCCGTCGTTGGCCTGCACCAGCGACTCGGCGAACAGCCCGGCGTATTGCGCATCGTCGGGGGCAAGCATGCGCACGCGCCGCCAGGCGGCCAACGAATTCTCAGGCCGGCCAAGCGTCATGTATGTGCGAGCGAGGAGCGCCCAACCATTGAGATCGTCGGGCCGTGATTCAAGGCGGCGGGCGAGGTCGTCGGCGAGCGTCGCAAGCTCCTGGCCGCCGACACCGTCTGCCTCGGCCGTAGGTTGGGCAAACGGCTGGTCCGGATTGTTTGGCGCGCCGATCGAGAGATAAAGCGCCAGCGCCAGCAGCGGGACGGCAAAAGCGACGACCGCCGCGCCTGGCGGCACGCGCCATCGCGAAGCTGGCGCGGCGGCGCGCGCACCCGGCTCGTGCTCGCCACGCTCGGCACCCGCGGCCAGCATCCGCCGCGCGATTTCGCTACGCGCCGCATCGGCTTCGGCGCCGCCGATCAAACCGCGCGCCCGATCACGCTCCAACTCGGCGAGCTGATCCTTGTAAACCGTGAGATCGTAGGCCGCGCGCGACGCGGCGGCGGCGGGCCGGCGCAGGAAGGGCCACAGCAGCGCTCCGGCGGCGGCCAAAATCATCAAGCCGATGGCGAGCCAGAGCACGGCCTAGCGATCCTTCGCTTCGGGATCGCCATCCTCGTTGACGAGCTCGTGAAGCCGCCGCTCCTCCTCGGGCGCCAAAGCTTGTGGGGGCGCAATCGCGCTCGCGCGCCGGCGTAAATAGACCAACACGCCAAGCGTCGCGAGCAGGAAGGCGACGAGCGGTCCGAACCACAGCGGCCATGTCGCGGGCTTCATCGGCGGACGCAGCAGCACGTTGTCGCCGTAGCGCTGGACGAGAAAGTCGACAATCTGTCCATCGCCGTCGCCGGCGACGATCCGCTCGCGCACCAGGCGCCGCAAGTCGGCGGCGAGCGGCGCGTCCGAATCGTCGATCGACTGATTCTGGCAGACTTGGCAGCGCAGATCGCGCGACAGCGTGCGGGCGCGTTCTTCCTGGGCGGGATCGGCCAGCATCTCCTGCGGCAGAACGGCGTATGCGAGTTCGGGCGCACCCGCGAGCGCCGCCAGGATGAACCAGGCCGCGGTCCGGCGACGGCTCATTTCTCGAGCATGCGGATGAGCGGCATCAGCGTCTCATCCAGCACGTCCGGCGTGATTGGGCCGACCTGCTTGTAGCGGATGCGCCCGGTGCGATCGATGACAAACGTTTCGGGCACGCCATATACGCCCCATTCGATTCCGCCGCGTCCCGATTCGTCGTAGCCGATCGCCAGATAGGGATTGCCCAAACCGTTGAGCCAATTCGCCGCGTCCTCGTGCCAGTCCCGGTAATTGATTCCGTAGACCGCCAGGCGGCCCTCGCGCGAAAGGCGCATCAGAACCGGATGCTCGACTTTGCACGGCACGCACCACGAGGCAAACACGTTGACGAGCGCTACATGGCCGCGAATCTGGCCGGGCTCGAAGCCCGGCCTGTCGATTCCGGGAAGCGGCGGCAACGCCAATTCGGGGATCGGCCGGTCGATCAGCGCCGAAGGGATGCGTGCCGGATCGCGCGTCAGGCCGATCGCCAAATAAACCGCGATCGCGACGAAGACGGCGAGCGGAACGATATAGAGGAATTGACGAATGCCCAGGCGGTGCGCGTTCATCTTGCCGATTAGTCGCCTGTGGCAAGGGCCGGCGCTGCGCGCGGTTTGCGCGCGGCGGGCGCGCCCACGCGGTGGCGGCGATCGGACAGCGACACCAGCCCGCCCAGCGCCATGACGACGGCTCCGAACCAGATCCACGGCACCAGCGGGTTGTAGTAGATCCGCGTCGCCCAAGCGGTGTTGGCGCCAACCGACCCGGCGGCACGCGGCTGGTTGATCGGCCCGCTCACGCCCGGCTGGTCGGCCTCGCCGATCACGACATAAAGATCGGCGAACCCGGTGGTGTGAATCGCGGCCTCGGTCGTGGTCTGTCCACCGACCGGGTAGCGGCGCTTCTCGGGGTAGAGCAGGGTCACGTGTCGCCCGGAATAGGCCACATCGAAGGTGCCGCGATCGGCGGAATAGTTCGGGCCGTCGAGCGCCGCGACTCCCTTGAAGGTGAGCGTATAGCCGGCGATCACGACCTGCTCGCCGGGCTTCAGAAGCTGGATCTTCTCGATCTGCCACGCGCTTGTGGCCGTGATTCCGGCGACGACGATCCCAAGACCGGCATGCGCCACCATCATGCCCCAGGCGGAGCGCGGAAGCCCGCGCGTGCGCGCCCATGTTTCGGCGACCGGCGCCCGAAACAGGCGTATGCGCTCAGCCAGCTCGCTGAGCGATCCGAACACCAGCCAGGCCGCCAGCGCGATGCCGCCGAAGGCCAAGAACGTATGCGCGCCGACGAGGTAGAGAACGCCGGCCGCGAGGCCAAGCGCCGCGACGGCAGCAAGCTTCAGGCGGCCGAGCGCGCCGGGGATGTCGCCGCGCTTCCAGGCGAGCAGCGGCCCAAGCGGTAACGCGAGGAACAACGGAGCCATCAACGGCAGAAAGCTCGCGTTGAAAAACGGCGGCCCGACCGAGACCTTGGCGCCGCTCACCGCGTCGAGAAACAGCGGATAGAGCGTGCCGATAAAGACCGTGAGCGCCGCCACCGACAGCAGCAGGTTGTTCAGCACCAGCGCCCCCTCGCGGCTGATGGCCGCGAAGACGCCGCCCGGTTTGAGCGCCGGCGCGCGGAGCGCATAGAGCGCCAGCGATCCGCCGACCGCGGCGACCAGGATGGCGAGGATGAAAACGCCGCGCGCCGGATCGACGGCGAAGGCGTGGACCGAAGAGAGCACGCCCGAGCGCACCAGGAAGGTTCCGACCAACGACAGCGCGAAGGCGAGGATGGCGAGCAGAATGGCCCACGATTTGAGCGCGTCGCGCTTCTCGACCACGATCGACGAGTGGAGGAGCGCGGTGCCGATGAGCCACGGCATGAACGAGGCGTTCTCGACCGGATCCCAGAACCAGAACCCGCCCCAGCCGAGCTCGTAATAGGCCCACCATGATCCCAGCGCGATGCCCAGCGTGAGCGCGGTCCATGCCGCGAGCGTCCACGGACGCACCCAGCGCGCCCAGGCGGGATCGACCCGCCCCTCGATCAGCGCCGCGGCGGCGAAGGAGAACGCCATCGAGAACCCGACGTAGCCCAGATAGAGAAGCGGCGGATGGAAAGCGAGACCGGCGTCCTGGAGCAGCGGATTGAGGCCCGCGCCGTCGGCGGGCGGCGGATCCACGCGCAGGAAGGGGTTAGAGGTGAAAATGATGAAAGCGAGGAAGGCGACGGCGATCATCGCCTGCACAGCGAGCACGCGCGCGCGCAAGGCGGGCGGCAGGTTGCGGCCGGAGGCGGCGACCGCGGCGCCGAACAGGCTGAGAATCAGGACCCAGAGGAGCATCGAGCCCTCGTGGTTTCCCCACACGCCGGTGATCTTGTAGAGAAGCGGTTTGGCCGAATGCGAATTCTGCACGACGTTGAGGACGCTGAAGTCGGAGACGATGTAGGCGTGCATCAACGAAGCGAAGGCGAGCGCCACGAAGCCGAACTGGGCCAGCGCCGCCGGACCGGCGACTCCCATCAGGCGCGCATCATTGCGCTCGGCGCCCACCAGCGGCACCGCGGATTGCACCAGCGCCACCGCAAGCGCCAGCGCGAGCGCGAAGTGACCAATCTCGGCGATCATTTGCGTTTACCCGACGTTTCCTGCCAGTGGCCGGATTTCTTCAACGCCTCGGCCACCTCGGGCGGCATGTAGTTCTCGTCATGCTTGGCCAGCACCTCGCTCGCCCGAAACACGCCGTCCGGGCCGAGGCGTCCCTGCGTCACCACGCCTTGGCCTTCGCGGAACAGATCGGGAAGCGCGCCGCCGTAGACGACGACGATCGTGTGCGTGAGGTCGGTGACGCGGAAGCGAACCTCGAGGCTGCCGGCGGCACGCTCGAGCGATCCGGCCTCGACCAGGCCGCCGATCCGCACCAGGCGATCGGGGGGCACGTGCTTTTCGATCATGTCGCTGGGGCTGTAGAAAAAGACCAGGTTGTCGCGGAACGCCAACAGGGTGAGCGTGGCGGCAGTGCCAAGACCAGCGAGCGAGAGCAGGAGGGTATACAGCCGGCGACGCTTGCGGGTCATTCGGGATCACGCTCCGGCCGCGATTGGCGGCCCTCCGTCTTGGCAAGCTCGCTTTCGCGCGCGCGGAGCGCGCGCAGGCTCTGGACCAAAAGGCCGACCAGCGCCGCCGCGGTGAGGAAATAGGCCGGCCAGATGAATTGGGCATGGCCGCCCATCGCCAGCCAATTCCCGAGCCCGCCGCTCATCGACTTTCTCCGACGGCAAATCCGCTCGGGCCGCCGGCGGCGCGGGCAAGCCGGATCACCCGCAGCCGCCGGTCGAGAATTTCGCTGCGCAGACGCAAGATCAGCACGACGACGAAGTAGGCCATGAAGCCGATCGCCATCAGCAGGAGCGGCGCCAGCATCGTCGGGTCGATCGCCGGCGCGTCGAGCCGGGTGAGCGATGCCGGCTGATGAAGCGTGTTCCACCAGTCGACCGAGAACTTGATGATCGGCACGTTGACCGCGCCGACCAGCGCCAGCACCGCGGCGGCGCGCGCGCCGCGCGTCGGATCGTCGAAAGCGTTGATCAGCGCGATGTGCCCCAAATAGAGGAAGAAAAGGATCAACACCGAGGTGAGTCGCGCGTCCCATACCCACCACGTTCCCCACATCGGCTGTCCCCACAGCGAGCCGGTAACGAGGCAAAGCAGGGTGAACGTCGCGCCGATCGGCGACATCGCCTTCGCCGCGAGATCGGCGAGCGGATGCTTCCAGACGAGCCCGACGGCGCTTGTCACGGCGAGGCTCGTGTAGACGAACATCGCCATCCACGCCGACGGCACATGGAGATACATGATCCGTACCGTCTCGCCCTGCTGGTAATCGCGCGGGCTGGAAAAGAGCGCAAAATATAACCCGGCGCCGATGCAGACGACCGCAAGCGCCGCGCTCCACGGAAGCACGGACGCGGCGAGGCGCTGAAATCGGGCAGGATTGGCGAAGCGGTGCATTGCTGGGAA